>CAXUJE010000077.1:3209-18003 GCA_964251035.1 uncultured Acetobacteraceae bacterium | reverse complement strand
CCATCCACACCTCGCATGGAGCACGGACCGTTGCCCATAAGCTCGATTGAGTTAAGATGAGAAGCAGTGATCAGCCTGGCAAGACGGCATATTCTTTGTAGTAGATATATTATTTTTTGTTTGGCAAATGCAAAATCTCGCATATAAATGGTGTTAGATTTGACTCTTAAAATTTCATGATATATTGTAAGGATGTAGTGATCATTGCAAAATTTATATGAGTTCCGCATGATAAACCCGGTGCTATTGATGTCAATGTTCTCAATGTGACCGGCCCCTGCCAGAGAATTTAGCTTTCGTAACGAAGTGGTAAAAGCGAGAACGGCGAAACCTACCAAACATGATAGCTGAGCTAGGCTAACATCAGACAACGATTATGGTCGGCTGTTATAAATCATAAGATCTTTAATCAGCAAATTTTACCATATAATAGATGTTTTTGTTTGTTATTTCAAATAAATAAAAATTATCGTGACATTTATTTAAGGCCGATTTATAGGAGGTAACTGAGTCAAAATGGCAAATCTTCTATTCGCCTCTGGTTTTGAGGCTGGCGTGTCCTTGGCTTCGCCCCGCGATATTCATGCGGACGAAGCCTGGCAGGATCTTGTCGGAACAGACAGCGTTACCGGATATACCTGGCCGACCCAACTCTGGGGCGGCACCTCCAGCATCCAGCTCCTCACTGAGGGCGGCAATCTCAACGACGTCATCCGCAATACGATTGAGACCACGACCGGTCACAATGGCACCCCGACACAGGCGCTGCACCTCAACGTGCTGCAGAAGGTCAACGACACGACCCAGGACCCATTGCTGATCCTGCCGCCCGCATCCCAGGCGCCGCAGGACTTCTATATCTCGGAGTGGATCAAATTCCCTGCCGACATGGCCCAGCGACTGGGACCGAAAGGCTGGATAACCGGAATGCCGGACTACAAATCATCCGGGGATTTCCGGCCGGTGACCGCCATCCAGATCGGCAGCGACGGCATCGCGAGATTCAACATGACATGGGACAACGACGCGAATAAGTATCCCACCCCCCTGCCATACCAGTCGTTCTGGAGCAGCACCAGCAATGTTGCCGTGCCGCTCGGCGAGTGGATGCACGTGGAGTTCTCGACCCATCGTGGTCAGACCGACGGCCGGGTGGTCGAGAAGGTCAATGGGACGACCATATTCGACCATACCGGCGACACCATCGGCGTCGACAACGATCAGATCAACCGCATCTTCCTTGCCAACGCCTATAGCAACAAGCCAATGGATATGTGGCTGGATGACGTGCAGGTTTGGGACGGCACTCCAACCGGGACGACGGCCCCCGCGACACCGCCGTCCGGCACGGACACGCTCGTCGTCGCCATTGCCGAGGACGCGTGGAACGGCGACGCACAATACACGATTTCTGTCGACGGCCACCTTGTCGGCGGCACCCGGGTGGCCACGGCTTCGCACGCTGCGGGCGCGTCGGAGAACGTGTCGTTGGCCGGCAACTGGGGGGCGGGCGCGCACACGATCGGCATAGCCTTCATCAACGACGCCTATGGCGGCACCAGCGCAACCGACCGCAACCTTTATGTCAACTCCGTCACGTACGACGGCAAGGCCGCAAGCGGCGCTCCGGCAACGCTGCTCAGCAACGGGGCCGTCAACTTCACGACTGCCGCCGCCGGGCCGACGACCACGATCAACCTGCATTTGGCCGAGGACGCGTGGAACGGGGACGCGCAGTACTCCCTCACCCTGGACGGCAAGGCGTTTGGCCCGAATGGAACGGTGACTGCGTCCAACGCACAAGGACAGTCGCAGGCCGTCGCTTTGCAGGCGGCAGTCGCGGCTGGGACGCACGACCTAGGCGTGACGTTCCTCAACGACAGTTACGGGGGCACGCCTACGACGGATCGCAATCTTTATGTCAAGGGCTTCGACGTGAATGGAACGCCGGTCCCTGGAGCCGCCGCGACTCTCCTAAGCAATGGCACCGTGCATTTCCAGTTCGTCACATCGGCCACATAGGAGGCCACCGCGTGGGCAGCGCGTGATCGCGCAGGGAGTGTCATGGCCGTCGGGCAGGCTACTTGCCCGACGGTATCGGCATAGGAGGGGGGTGACGCCCGCGCTGCCGGGCGGCCCCGTCCATGGTCGACAGCGTTTTGGAAACGAACCAGTGCAGGATGGACTGCATCATCATGAACGGGATGCTCTATGGGCTGTCAACGCCACAGGGGGGTTACACTGAATTCTTTTCCGATCGAAGTGGCTCGGAAGAAATCTTTAGCCCTCTATCTTGATAGGCAACTTCATCAGGCCAAGAAGCCAGATTGGTTGGAGGTCACTTTATTGAATAACACATGGCGTAAGGGTCCCGCTTGGGATGCCCGTCTCGGGCGCGTTGTGCAAATCTGGGCGATGCGCACCGGTTTCGTCACCCGTTTGAACCCCGCCGACCATGCCAACCTCACTGAGGTCGTGGCGGATCGGAGCAGTCCGCAAAAGCCTGTCTGGCGGGCGTAGGCGGACTGCTCCGGGAAGACCCGCCCCTCACGCATTCAATGGTGTCTGTCAAGCTGGTGTAATTTCGGTGTAGGTTTGGGTGGCCTTGGATCACGCGGCTTGGGGTATGATCTGGGCAGACGAGAGGGGTGTCGCCTCGCCGTGGAAGGAGCAACCGGCGAGGACGGCCCGCCTCGCGTCCGCCATCGGGCCTCGGCGCCGCGGCGGGAAACGGCGGCGACACGCCCCAGACCAGCGAAGCTCCCCCGGAGGCACATGCCGCGAAGCGGCATGAAGGGCAGATACACGCCAGGCGTAGGGCCTGCCGCTGCGGGGCGGGGCGGCCCGGCTCACCGCCTCGATCTCCGCAGCTCAGAAGAGCGGCTGGGTTCGCGGCCGATATCGCTGCCAGACCGGGATGCCGGCGCGGGCATGGTGCACCCTGCCGCACGGCGAACCCGGCTGAGGAGCGTAGGCGTTCGGGCGCTCGGGTGTGCCGGCGGCCGCGGCGAGGTGCCGCCATCACAAGATGCGTGGCGAACGGCAGTCACTTTGGCTATAACAGGCGGAACTCCGCATCGGGCAAGCGATGAGACGCAAATCTGTTCCAGTGTCATGGATGGGCGTGGCGTTTGGGGTCGCGCTTGCTCTGACCGCGGCCGTCATTGCCGTTGTCGGGAGCGATGCGAACGGAACCCGGGTTGCGCTGAAGCTGACGGCGCGCTGGTCTTTCCTGCTGTTTTGGCCGGCCTATGTAGGAGGAGCCATGGCCGTGCTGTTCGGGCCCGCGCTTTTGCCACTGGCACGGCGTGGCCGCGAACTCGGATTGGCGTTTGCCGCCGCGCAATTGGTCCATCTTGGCCTTGTCGTCTGGCTTTATTGGATCACCGGCCGCCCACCGCTCTCCGGGTGGCTGTTCGTCTTCTTCGCGGTCGGCATTGGCTGGACCTATCTTTTGGCCGCCCTCTCTATCGAGGCGCTTTCTGAGGCTCTCGGCCCCAGGCGCTGGCGCTTGCTGCGGGTCCTGGGGCTGAACTATATCCTGCTCGCCTTTGCGCGCGACTTCGTGCTCCCGGCAATGCACGCCGGGGTCGCCCATCAGGAAGTCTGGCGTCTGGTGGGATACGGGCCTTTCGCGGTGATGTGCGTCACAGCGCCACTCCTGCGTTTCGCAGCCGCGGCGCACCGCCGCCCGGGCACTTGGCATGTCGCTGCGCTCCCAGCGCGCGGCGCGCATTCTGAACGGCCGTGACATCGTGCGGGCGCATCAGGGCCACTCGCGCTTAGGTGCAGCCCTCAGGGCGTCGAGGATGGCGAAGAAGGCGGGCTTCGGCTTGAAGGCGGCGTCGAACGGCAGCGGGCGCGCCGGCAGCCTGTCCGGCCTGACGAACGCCTTATCGGAATTCGTCGTCAGCCAGGTATAGCGATCCGATAATCCCCAGGATATCAGCGCCCTCACGGCAGGCTGGGCCAGCGCCACGCCCAGGAAGTCACGATAGCGATCGGCCACATCCTTGTCGCGCCGCTCGATGTCGCCGCTGCCGCGCAGGTCGAGGACGTCCAGCTCCGTGATGAGGATCGCCAGGCCGCGCGACGCGATCGCATCGACGAAGCGCCGATAGATCGCCGGATCGAACCGTTCATCATCCAGCCGCAGGTGCGACTGCAGCCCGACGCCGTCGATCGGCGCGTCGCGCTGCAGCCGGTCCAGCAGCCGCAGCATCGCATCCCGCCGGGCAGCATGCCGGCCGGAGGCCGTTTCAAGTCCGGCCTCATTATAGAGCAGCAATGCATGCGGGTCGGCCGCCCGGGCGGTGCGAAAGGCCGCCGGAATCCAGTCTGGGCCGAGTTTCTCCGTCAAGATCGACCGCCGCATCCCGTCGCGGTCGCCGTTCCGCGTATCGATCGCCTCGTTGACGACGTTCCACGAATAGACCCGGCCGGAGTAGCGGCTGCCGAGCCGGGTGATGTGCCGGTCGACAGCGGCCTGCGCCTGGGGCCCAGATGGGACTTGGGCGAACCAGCGTGGCACGCGCTCGTGCCAAAGGAAATGTCCCCCCGTGAGCTGCATCCCGTGCCGTTGGGCAAAGCCGATGTTCGGGTCCTCCCAGCCGGGATCTGCGTCCAGGGGCTTCGGCGACGTCGCCTGCCACGACAGCACCGGCGCCAGAAGGGCGCATTGCGCTGCGAACAGGGCCGCATAGCCGCTCGGCGCATTGTCGATCGTGACGTCGCTATCCGAGCCGTAACGCAACCCAACCGTCGCCGCTGCCGACTTGAGGCTGGCCAACTCGGCTTGTGCAAACGCCGGCGATTGCTGGCAAAACGCCGCCGCCACAGTGGCGCGCAGCGCATCACGACGCGTCCAGTCCGGCCCGGCCATTTCGCAAACCTCCAGTTCCAGCTTGCTTACTGCCGACCGCGACAAGCTAAACCCGATGACGGAACGCTGATGCAGCCGGCTCAGTTGAGCGGTGCCGGATAGAGATTTTGCAGCTTGCGCCTGTTCACGAAGACAAACCGGCCCAGTCGCGTTCTCGCGGGGTGGTGCCTGATCGGCCCGGCCCTGAGGCCGCGCCGGGCAATCGACTTGAGCACAAGCGGCAGGAACGTTGCGGCGATCTCCGGTGCGAACGAGCCTTCGGCCCCGAACGGATGCTCGTGCATGAGCAGGACGCTTCCCGCCAGCGAAGGCAGCCGCTCGAGCTGGTCCGCAACGCTGCGGGCGCGTTCGAGCAGATCGGCGTGGGTCTTGCACGTCTCGGCGAACTCGTAATCATGGGTGTTGACCGCGCACCAGGCGAAGCGCACGTCCGGATGGAACCGTATCATCGCCCGATGCATCCAGGCTCGGTTGTAGCCGGCGTTGTAGGGCAAGCGGATGAGGTACGGCGTCGGCGTGGGCCGGTGCCGCGCAAGGCAACGTTCGACGCGTTGCATGTCGGCGACGGCCTGTGACGTGCCGGCATGCTCGAGGTTGATGTGGTCCCACCCGTGGCCGAAGACGTGATGACCCGCGGCCACCAGGTCCGCGACGAGATCCGGATACGCCGCGACGCGAGGTCCCGAAAGAAAGAACGTCGCCTTCGCACCCGCCCGCGCCAGCGCTTCGATGATCCTGGGCGTCGTTTCTGGAGTTGGCCCATCGTCATAGGTAAGCGCCACGTCGGTGACGCCGGCCGGCTGCCGGTGCAGGACCGGGCGCCAATTGCCCAGCGACAACGGGTTATACATGCGTGTCCGCCTCCGGCCGCGACGTGAACCGAGCCGATCGGGTCTGCATCGCGTTGGGCAGCCTCACGACCTGGGTTGCGCCGGGCATGCGTCCAATCGATACGACCTCGCCCCATGGCACGGCGTCCTGTGCCGCCGGAGCCCGCAGCGCCGCATAGAACAACGCCAGCAGCATGACGTAGATGTTGCCGGCACGCAGCAGCACGCTCTCCACCATGCTGGTCGCCGCCAAGGTCAACGAAACGACCGCGGCGAGGCTTGCCCAAGATGGCGTGCCAGCCCGCAGCGCCGCCAGAGCGAGCCATATCGTGCGCGCGAGCAAGGCCACGGCCAAGACGACGCCCGGCGCGCCAAGTTCCAGCGCCAGATCGAGGTAAGCCTGATGTGCCTCAGGCGCATCCCAGCCGATGGCGCGTTGGACCATGTCCATGTCGGGGTTGCCAGCCACGAAGAACGCCATGTAGCCGTAACCCTGCACTATACGCGAGCCGGCCAGCGGTATCAGCTCCGACCAGAGGGGCAGGCGCCCAGTGAGCGACGCGTCCTTGCCGATCATCTGCGTGAGGTCGCTGAAGAAGAGGTATGCGACGCCTGTGACGAGGAGGCAAAACGCCATCACCGCGAAGCCGGCCCACAGAAACAACAAGCCCGGCAGCCGGAGGGCGCGCAGCCCAAGGACGAGGACCGGGATTGCGAGGACCCCGATCTCCGCCGTCGCAGAGCGGGCCTGAAAGGCGATCGCGACGCAAATAAGCCCGCCCGCGCTGGCCAGCCATCGCCGCTTCGGCTGCGTCATGGCGATCCAGGCGCATGACTGCGCGCCTAGGACCATGTTGACCCCAAGCTGGTTTTTATGGGTGAACACCCCGTTCCAGGCGCCCACGAGGTCGGGGCTTTCCACCTCGTTCCTGCCCATGAGGCCGATCTCCGGCATGATCAGGACCGTAACGGCGGACGCGATGGCGGCGATGACGCAGGCCATTGCGATCGTGCCGATGATGCTGGCCATCGGCTTCGTCGCCACCAGGTAGTAGGCGAACCCGGACGCGGCCGCGAGGGTGACGACCCGGCGCATCGAAACAAACGGCGCGACCGACCAAGCCACCGAGAATGCCGCCCACAGGATGAAGCAGTTCATCAGCGTGGAAGCTGCGGCCACAGTAAGGACAGACCTCAGGTTCAGGCTGCAAAGCGTGATGGTGCCAAAGAGGACGACCGCCTGCGCCGTGGTGTAATAGACATTCTGGTCGCCTGCACCAAGCGAGGCCCCTTCCAATTTGAGCGGCAGGGCGAAATAGGCGGTCAAGAATACGTTGATGGCAAAAAAACAGAACGTCTGCTCGACCAGCCTCGTCAACCGCAGCATGGTGATGCCTTATGGAAAAACCGTCATCGGATTCGCTGCGCGGACAGCGCGCTGAGTTCGGCGTACATCGCGATGAAACGACGCGCGATCTCCGCAATGTCGAAGTGGCTCGCAAACACCGCGTGCCCGCGCACTGCGAGGTGTTCCCGAAGGCTGCGCGATGCGACCAACCGGGCCAGCGCCTGCGCCAGCCCTGCGGGATCCCCGGGCTGCACGAACAGCGCTGACTCTCCATCGGCCAGGTAGTCCGGTATGGCGCCGACGGGCGTGGTGATGACCGGGATGCCATGCGCGAGCGCCTCGACCACAGCCATCGGCAATCCCTCCGCATGGGATGGCAATACGAAAACCGTCGCGCCCCGCAGCAATTCATCGCTTGCTGCCTTCCCGAGCCAGCCTGGGAAGGTCAGGCGATGCGCGATCCCGAGCTTGGCCGCCTCGTCAATGAAGGGGCGAGGGTCGCCGTCGCCGGCAAGCGTGGCCCGCCAGGCCAGGCCCTTGAGGTTCGCCGACGCAAGCGCTGCCAGCAGCTCTGGAACTCCCTTGCGGGCGCCAAGACGGCCGAGAAAGACGATATGCGCTTGCGAACCGTCTCCGGCCCGCAGGTGCAAGGCGTCCGGGGGTGGGTATGCCGGCATCGGCACACCATTCGGCACGACTTCGATGCATCCCTCGTCGGCGGCGAGCGTACGCGCAACGAAACGTTTCGAGGTCGGACCGAGCACGACGATGCGCTGCGCCCGCCCGAACATCGCCCGCACGCGGCGCTGCAGGACGGGCGGAAGGGCCGCATAGAATGCTTCAAATGTGGACCCATGCAGATGCAGCACGACGGGGACGCGCCGCGCGGCCGCCAGCAGCACGACGAAATACTTGCGCAGGGCGCTCCCACGCACGCCGACGTTCACGTGCAGTACCGCATTGCGGCCCGCCAACATAGCGGCGATGATGCGCGCCAGCGCCTTGGCATAGAAGACGGGCGACATGGCGATATGGCCATCGCCGCGCGTGTTCAGGATCTCGATCTCGACTGTGGCATCGAGGCGGCGGATTTCGGTTGATAGAGCCTCGACAAAACGGCCGACCCCGCCGGCACCCTCAAACGTGCCCGGGCAAAGCATGCAGACGTGGATGCCTGATGCAGGACGCGGCGCGGCTTCCGTAAGACGGTCCTCGCGCATGGTCTTGGTCACCCGGCGTCCTGCACCGGTTGAAGGGCAAAGGCGCCCGGCGCCTCCGGCTCCCGGAGCACCAGCGAGGCAAGCGGCTCGGTCGGCGGGACTCGGGTCGCGAACAATCCGCGCACGAGCGCTGCGGCAGAAATCTGCCATACGCACCAGGCATATGCTGCTCGCCCCATGTCCCGCTTCCGCAGGACAAGTGCGATGAACGGCGTCAGCGCTAAGCAGGCCAATGCTAGGCCAAGCCATGGCGAGAGTGCCACGGCTCCGACGGCGAAGCCGAGCAAAGCCGTCCACCAGGCGATTGTGAGCAGTTGGAAGCGGCAGGCGCGGAGGCAGGCAAGCGCAGCCGCCGGCCCCGTCCGTCGTTGCCAGCATGCGCGAAGTATTTCGCCGTAGCCGTCGAGGCCGCGTGACCGCCAACGCCGGGCCAAAAGGCCGAGCGCAGTGTCGGCATGGCCAAAGTGCCTGACGGTTGCGACCGGCAGCACCCGAAGCCGGAGGCCACGGCCGCGCAGCCGCAGCCCGATGTCGAACTCCTCCATGGAATGGAGGTTCCGGTCCATGAAGTAGCCGTCGCAGCCGATGACGGAGGCTCGATAGAGCGCGCAGCCGCTTATCCGCCGCACGAGACCGGGCTGCTCGTCGGGGTTTGCCCGCAGGACGCGTTCACGGAATTCCGTGCCCAACGACATCTCCTGCAGCAGTCCGCCAACGCCCGCGAGCGTCGGGTCTTCCAGCAACGCCGCGATCCCGGCTTCCAGGAAGCCAGCGCATAGTTCCATGTCGGCGTCGATGAGCAGCAGGTAGTGGCCGCGCGCGTACTGCCAGCCGAGCTGGGCCGCTGCGCCGCATCGCCGCGTCGCTGGGTCGGCGAGCTGCACGATGCGGATCGCGAATTCCTTGGCAACCTCGACCGTGCGGTCGGACGAGAGACAGTCTGCGAGGATGATTTCGACGTGGTAGGCCGCGGTCGCATCAAGCAGTGCACGGATACATCTCTCGACGTTCTTCTCCTCATTGAGGCACTTGACCACGACAGAAATCATTGGGTCGGATTTTCTGTCCATCGCTGGCGGCTTCTGATCTTGATGAGGGCCGGCAGGTGACGACCCCAATCATGGGTTTCAGCTCGAACTCATTACTGCGCCAACGAGTTGGCCGCCCATGCGCTCGATGAGCACGCGCGCGTGGACTGCCTCGGCGGTCCGGGTCACTCCAGACTTCACCACGAGCAGCACCTGCGGCACGCCCGCTGTGATTGGCAGGAACCCATCCAAGCTGGGCACCGGAGGGCAGTCGAGGATGATCAGATTGTAGGCGTGGCGCAGGACGTCACAGAGGCCGCCCAGTGAACCACGGGACTGGTGAGTCAGAGACGGATGTACGCCGAACCCTGTCATGACGTTTGCAGCGTGGAAGGAGCCATACAGGGTTCCGATTTCCATGACCTGTATGGTGGACGTGGACCGATACGATTCCGAAAGATCGGGAAGCTCGGTCCCAACAGGAAGCTCGAGCGTCGGATTGCCTCGGTTGAGGCCAAGCAGGAGCGATTTGCAGCCGGGCAGAAAACAGGCGGTCGCAGCCAATTCCCGCGCGATCGTCGATGCAGCCATGTTGGCAGTAGGCGCCGTGACGTGCAGGACGACGCAAGCGCCGCTCGCCAACGCCCGCGCGGATATCGCCAGCACTCGGGCGGCCTCGCGTCCGACCACCGGGTCGACGGGAACGTCCGCGAGAACACTCACAATCCGGACGGACGGGTGATGCGCGGACGCCGAGCGCCCCTGGTCAGGTCGGTCAATAGGACCGGCGAGGTCATGAGCATCCGAGGACTGCGCCTCTTGAACCTCAACAAACGGCGCGGCCGAGCCGGCTGCGGGCGCAAGGGCCACGGCTGAGGGTTCAGGGGCAGCCTGCCAGCGCATTGCGGAAGCTTCGCTCAACCCATTCACCTGTTTTCCACCGCGTCCGGGCAGTCCGGGCGAAGGTAACGATTACACTCACTAGGCGACACGGTTGCAAGTAACCACCTTTATCAAAACTTTGAGATTAATGTCGATATTGCAATGGTCGTGCTAAATGGTCCGAGTAAACCCGACCGCAGCCAGCATGGCTTCGGCAAGGCCAACGATGCCGCCGGTGACATCGAGGCCGATGCGAGCCGTGCCGCCGAGGGCGGTCAGTTCCCCGGCCAGCGCCGCGATCCGGGTTGGCGTGTTCAGCAGCTTGCGGTCGACCTGCACGACGCCATCGGCATCGATGGCAGTGACCCAGCACATCTCCTTGGCGATGCCGATTCCGACACTGATCCGCATGACGCCTCCTTACGGTTGAGGGTCCGGCACACCGCCCACGCCGTCTCCGCCCTACACAGCGCTTCATCAACTCGGCCGCCCACGACGCGGCCCTGCGCCAGCGCGGAAGCCTCACGGTCTGGTTCACGGGCCAGGCGGTCGGGGGCTGGCGGGCAGCGCCGCGCACCACCCCGGGCGGACAGACCTGGTGTTCGCCGCTCTCCGTCCTGACGGCGCTCACCTTGCGCGCGGTGTTCCGCCTGGCGCTGCGCCAAACCGAGGGCCTGACCGGCTCCATCGTCGGTTTGCTCGGGCTGGAGTTGGCCGTGCCGGACCACTCCACCTTGAGCCGCCGGGCCAAAGCGCTTGAGGTGCCGTGCCCAAAGCCATCCCGAAACGGCGGACCCCTGCACCTGCTGGTGGACAGCACGGGCCTGCGCCTGTGCGGCGCGGGCGAGTGGCTGCTGGAGAAGCACGGCACCAAGACGCGCCGGTCCTGGCGAAAGCTGCACATCGGCTTGGATGCCGAGACGGGCCAGATCGTCGCCGCGTCGCTCACGGCCAAGGAGGTCGACGACGGCGCCGCGGTCGGCCCCTTGCTCGACCAGGTCACGGGCACCGTGGCCTGGTTCACCGGCGACGGCGGGTATGACCAGGACAGCGTGTCCGCTGCGGTTGCCAGGCGTTGCCCAAAGGCAGCGATCATCGTGCCACCGCGGTCCACCGCCGTGCCGAGCGAGGAGGCCGCGACCGCGCCCACGCAGCGCGACCGCCACTTGCAGCACGTCGAACCCAGAGGTTCGCCGGACATTGCCAAACACGGCCGCATGGCGTGGCGAAAGGCATCCGGCTACACGACACGGGCGCGAGCCGAGGCGGCGATCGGCCGGTTCAAGCAGGTGGTCGGGGACGGGCTGCGCTCGCGCACGGACGAGCGCCGCGCGACCGAGGTGGACGTTGCCGTCCACGCCCTCAACCGCATGTCGGAGCTTGGACGCCCGACCTACGTCCGCACCGCCTGACCCCAGACGGGGTTACTGCGCACCCGCCTCAGATCCCCTGCAACATGCTGGTATCAGGCGTCACCAGCTCGACCCGGCAACCAGGGATCGGCCATTGGATGTTCATGCCTTGTTCGATGTGGAAGCATCTCGCCTTCACCAGATACCAGTGTTCTCCCGTTACGATCCACGCGAAGTGCGGGAGAACCCACTTTAGGGGTCCACTCCACCCGCACGGGAAAGCGGACAGGGTGATTGCCGGACGGGAAGACGGACGGAATGGCCTTGGCGAGCGCACCCGTGCGGGCTCGGCTGCCGCCGCGGCGCGGGGACGCAAGGGCAGGCGCAAGCCGGCCGTCACCGAGGACAAGCTCCGACGGGCGCGCAAGCATATCGCGAAGGGGTTGACCGTGCGCGAGGCCGCAGTGCGCGTGACAGTCGGCAAGACGGCCCTCTATCAGGCGCTCACCGTGGAAGGAGCCTGATCTCCGGCGCCTTGTTCACCGTCTGGCGCCGCCAAATGGCCCTTGGTGGCGAAAGTGTTGGCTCAAGGCCAGGCCGGCTGGAAACCGGCAGGGCCGGGTGTGAGTTGCGTCCCGAACTGGCTTGGACGGATGATATGCTCGCCTCTTTCCTGATGGGTTTGGTCGGCGGTCAGCGCGCGATGACGCCGCTGGCCACGGTGTCCGTTGCGGCCGCGCTTGGCGGGCTGCCGGCCGACAACGGTGCGCCCCGGATCATTGCGCATCCGCTCGTCGCGGCCGGCGCGGTGGCTCTCGCGATCGGGGAGATGGCAGGCGACAAGCAGAAGACGGCGCCCGACCGGATCGTGCCCATCGGTCTCGCTGCGCGCTTCGTCACCTCGGCCATCGCGGGTGCGGCGCGCGCGCCGCGCCGGCAGCGTTGGCTCGGCGCGGCGGTCGGGGGATTGACGGCAGTCGTGGCGTCCTACCCTGGCTGGCGCGCCCGGACCGCCGCCATGCCGCGCTACGGTCAGACGCCGACCGGCCTGGTCGAGGACGCCATTGTCGTCGCGGGCGCCGTCGCCATCCTGCGGGCCCTGGGCAACGATGCGGCTACGTGTCCCGCAACGAGGCGGCCAGTCGCTCCAAAGCTTCAGTAACCCGGTCCAGGATTTCGGCCGTCCCTTTCGACCGCGCCACGGCGCCGTCCATGTGCATCGTCACGCTGCTTCGAAGCGCCGTCAGCGCCTGATCGTGGGTGACGCCTTCCGTTACGTCGCTGTCGTGTTCGCGAGCGGCTTTGACAGTCGAGTGCGTCCGCGCATCCTCGAACGCCGAAAAGGTGCGGACCACAGCCGCCATGGCCGCAAGGCTCGCCCGGGTGTCGTGCAGTTTGGCGACCAGCACTCGCTCCCGGCGGGTCATGGGCAGGAGTCGCCTCGCTCGGAAAAGTCTATGGCTTGTCATCATGCAACCGTGGACCACGCGGCGCCTGCTGGCAACGTGGCAGGCGTCCCGTATGTCCTCGGTGTTCATCATCACCGAAGAGGATGCTGCCGCGATCCGCGCCGCCTTCGATCAGGACGGGGAGTTGTCCGCGGCCATCGAGCTGCGGCGGCGGTTCCCCGGCATCGCCGACAACGCCCACGCGCGGGCTTGCGTCCGGCGCATCGCCGGGTGGAGTGCGCCACCCGCCTCATCGCGGCCGGCGGCACGGATACGGCCCAAGAAGCACACCTGAGCTGTCAGGTTGGCCAAGGCAGTCGAGTTGGTGGCGCGTTCCATGTCCCGGTCACGCCAGATCTCTGAAAGGCAGGGCATAAGCTCAGTCAATCAGAACGATCGACGTTTAGCAGCATAAATGCATGAATTGTGGCGCAAAACTTTGAAGCTGTCGTCGGTGCCTGACCACAAAAAAGGCGGCACCCGAAGATGCCACCAAGTTTAGAAAAGAAACTCCTGTGAAACTGCAGGATCATTCTATAGAAACCAACCTGTTCTTTTTGCGATCTATTGCAAGCTTAATCGTATGCGACGCACAGTGCGGAAGTTAGGCCAAGGATGCGTGACCAATCTACTTTCTAGTCGTGTCATTGGTCAGCAAACCCGGGTATCGCTTTGACCGAGCAGCCGCCGCACCGCGCCCAGCATGTCGGACAACGCGAACGGCTTGCGGAGCAGGACCTCCCTGGCTCCGAGCGGCTGCAAGGCGTTCAGCAAGCCAGGCATGCCCTTTGTGTAGATCACCGGGAGGTCCGGACGGCGTACCCGCAGCAGGCGGGCAACCCCGATGCCGTCCAGGCTACCTGGCATGTGGATGTCCGTCACGAGCAGGGCATAGGCAGCCGGGTCTTCCACGGTCATGGCGAACGCCCAGTCGCCGTTCCCGGCCTCGCGCATCGCAAAGCCGCCTCCCCCACGCAAACATGCCACCTACTCCGCTTCCGTTGCGGCAAAGGCCCACGCAGCGCCAAGTTGCCAGGCGGCACGGGATGTCGCCCTGCGGGGGGCCGGACCGCCCACTCTGCTGCAGTGAAAACGGATGGGCCACATGGAACTGCATAGGCCATCGTCCGTGGACAGAAACAGGCCTCGGCGACCAAACAGCTTGGCGCCGAGGAAGTGACCGACCGCCCTGGCATGCGGGATGCTGCCACTGTTCAGCCTGGCTCCACCGAAGATGCGGGCTCTCCGGGCAGCCCCGGCGCTGAAGTTGCCTATGAGCTGGCGAACCTGATGATGGTGCGACGGGCAGCCTGGAACAGCTCCGCCGCCAGCCGCTCGACAAGCGGGAGTAGCGGCAGCTCGCGCGGGCGGAATGGGGAGCCGGGCAGGTTGTCCAGCTGACGCGGCAGGCGCTGTCCCGGGCGCAGGGCGGCAAGGCTGAGCCGAAATCGGGATCGTGGATCTGAATGCCGCCGTGGGCAGGTTCGTCGCTGCCATCGGGCAGAGGGCCTCGACGCACGGCGCCAGGGAAGGAACACGCCATGCCAGACACGCAGGGGCGACGCGAAATGCTTGGGGCGGCGACAGCCGTCTGCTCGCTGGCGGTCGCGCCGCGGTTTGGACATGCCGCAACGACGCCCGGCGAGGCCGTTCCCCGGGCCGGGATCGACGCCGTGCTGCGCCGGGCCGTCGACACGAAGGAGGTTCCTGGTATCGCCGCCATGGTAGCCTCCGACAAGGGCGTGTTCTACGAGGCCGCATTCGGCACGCGCGACCTGGCCCGCGGCCCGGCGATGGCGATGGC
>CAXUJE010000077.1:0-3109 GCA_964251035.1 uncultured Acetobacteraceae bacterium | reverse complement strand
GGCGATGGCGATGGCGATGGACACGGTGTTCCGCATCGCTTCCATGACCAAGCTGGTGACGTCCATCGCCGCGATGCAGCTCGTCGAGCAGGGCAAGCTGGCGCTGAACGACCCGGTACCACCGATCGACACGGCGCTGAGCGCGCCGCAGGTGCTGGACGGATTCGACGCCAATGGCGCGCCAAAGCTTCGCCCGGCCAAGGGGCCGATCATGCTCCGCCATCTGCTGACCCGCACCGCCGGGTTCAGCTATGAGCAATGGGACGCCAACACAGCGCGCCACGTGAAGGCGAGCGGCGTGCCATCCACCAGCACCGGCAAGGTCGCCTCGCTGCGGCTGCCGCTGGTGTTCGATCCCGGCGCCCGCTGGGAATACGGCATCAACCTCGACTGGGTCGGGCTGCTCGTGCAACCGGTCAGACGGGCGTTGCCGGTGATGCCCGGGAACTGCCGCCGCAGCTTGACGATGGCCGACAGCTCGCCGGCTTCCTCGAAGGCGGCGCCAACCGCTGCGGCATCCGCTTCGGTCACGATGAACATCTTGGAAGCATGGCGCGCATCGCGTTTGGCAGGCGTGACGTGGATCACGTCACGCCTGGAGGTTCTATTATTTGGAGCTGAGGGTTCAACGCAGATGCGAGTGAGGCAGAAGTGTTCGATGTGTGATGAGGTGCTGTCGATGGCCTTTTCGCTGAAAATTCTAATCTGTAGAGCGAATTTGCGCTCCCTTGACAGTTGAGCGGCTCGGGTGCGGCCATCGAGGGCCGGTCAACTCGAAGGAGCACGGGATGCGCCTGTCCGCGGCCACGACCGCCACCGAAACCAACACCTTCTCCCCGCTCCCGACCTCGATCGAAGCCCACCGCAAAGGCGTGTTCCTGCGCCCCGGCGAACATCCTGCCGACACCCCGCTCATGTGCACGGCCCTGCTCTGGGTCGCTCGTCGCCAGGCCGTTGCAGAGGGGTTCACGCTGGTCAGGGCAACTGCTTTGCGGCCAGCCCGGCAGGGCTGACAAACCGTGCCGACTACGAGACGATGCGCGACGAGATCCTCGCCCAGCTCGCGGCGGCGCTGCCCCTTGATGGCGTGCTGCTTGGGCTGCACGGCGCGATGGTGGCACGCGGCTATGACGACGTGGAAGGCGACGTGATCGAACGGGCGCTCCATTGCCGGCCCGGGTTGCGTGATCGGCGTGGAACTCGATCCGCATTGCCACCTGACGGTCAAGCGCGTCCGCCTGTCGGACATCATCGTGCTCTACAAGGAGTTCCCGCATACCGACGTGGTCGAACGCGCCGAGGACCTGCTGACGCTCGTGCTGCGCACCATCCGCAAGCAGATCCGCCCCGTGATGTCCCTGTTCGACTGTCGGCAGGTCGGCTCCTATCCCACCACGTTGCCGCTGATGCGCGGCTTCGTCGATCGCACCGACGCGATGGAGGGCCACGGCGGCGTGCTCTCCGTTTCGATGGGACCCGGTCGCCGTGCGGCTGTGCTTCGATGCCGGGCTCGGCGCGGTGTTCCCGCTGCGCTTTGGCGGCAAGACCGGCCCCGCCTCCGGCGTTCCCGTGGATGCCGAGGTCACGGTGGCCAGGCTCGCGCGGGACTGCCAGCAAAGTTTCGGGCCGACCCAGGTGAAGCTGGGCGCCCTCAGCCAGTTGGAGACCAGGTCCTCCACATGCGGGCTGTCCCACCAGCCGAACTAGCCCTCCTTGCCAAGCCCGCGCACCGTGCTCGATGTCGCCGGCGTGGCCCAGGCGGTGCCGGCACCCCAGGTGTGGAAGATGCTCCAGCCGCCCTTGTCCACGGGTTCGCGCGAGGTGCGCCGCTGGATCACCGTGCCCCAGTCGCTTTCCATCAGGTCCACGTTCATCCCAGCACACTTCAGCGCGTCGTAGGTCACCGGCCCGAGCGGCCCGATGGTCGGGAAGTCGGTCGGGTTTAGGATCACCACCCGCTCCCCGTTATAGCCCGCCGCGTTCAACGCCGCGCGCGCCCGGCCGGGATCATGCGGCGCCTTCAGCAAGGCGGCCCCGTCGTCGGACTCATAGGGAGTGCCGCAGGGAAACAGGCTGTAGCAGGTGCGCCAGACCGATGTGTCGTCGGTGCCGTAGACGGCGCCCATGTGGTCCTCTTGCTCGACCGCCATCATCACCGCGCGGCGGATGGCCTCGTTGCTGAACGGCGCCTGCAGGTTGTTCAGCCGCATCACCGCGCAGTTGCCGGCCGGGTTCTGGATCATCATGCGGACGTTCGGATCGCGCTTCAGCATCGGGATCAGGTCCGCGGTCGGGTTCTCCCACCAGTCAATCTCGCCGCTGCGCAGGGCGGATGCGGCGGATTTGTGCAAGGTGCGGCGGCGCATGGACGGCTCCTTGGGGAGCTCCGGCACCAGGCCAGGCGTTCACGGGCGGACAGGGCAATGATGCTGCAGCTGAGCCGAGGGACGCTGGGGTCTGGCGCCGGTCGCAGGCGCGCCGGCCAGACGGGCTCGGCTCTGCCCGACCCGCGCCAGGATGCGAAGTCCCGCCCTTGTGCCATTACGCCCGGCGGATGGCTGCACGGTCGCATACGTTCGTTCTCCCCCTTGTGCAGAGGCCTGCTGCCAGAGCCGACCTTTGCCTCATGCGCCGCCCGATCAAAGGTCGCCAGCGACCCGCCCGGGCCGTTCATGACCTTCTCTACTGGGTCCGACCGGCGGAGCTATCGGCCAGGGCCTCCCTGCAACACGGCCACTTGCGGGACAGCCTTGCTGGCCATGGCGGTCGGGGGCGACCACAGAACCTCCATATACCCTCTCGAATCCCCTACGCGCGATAACCGCATGCACGGCCAGAACCTTGCAAGAGATCTGCAGTCTGCAGGACGAATAAGGCAGCCACCGACCAAGGCTGGTAAACGCTTTCCGCCTCCTCTCCTGCCCCGTTCGCCCAACGCAAGAGAGGACGCGCCGTATCGCCCTGGACGATGCTCAAGCCTCATACGCTCTGGCCCAGTCGCCGAGCGGCAGGAGCATCCCGGCGAGGGTCGGGGTGACGAGCCATCGCCTTCACGAAGGGGCCCTGAGCCCCCCCCCCCCAGGACGGTGGACGCCCGCCCCCGACCCCC
>CAXUJE010000076.1:10569-18092 GCA_964251035.1 uncultured Acetobacteraceae bacterium | reverse complement strand
CTCCGGCCGTTGCCCCCATGGCGGAGGCCGCCAGCGCGCCGCGCGCGCAGCAGCCCGCCCCCCCCGACGCGGACACGGCGCTGTTGCCGGCTGGCAGTCCTGCCCCCGCATCGGAGCCGGCCGCTGCCGCCGTCAACCTCGGGGATGCCGAGGACACCCGCGACGGCATGGACGTGACCGGACGCGGGGTGATCCCGCCAAGCCCGGACAGCGCATTCCGCAACCAGCCCCCCACCTATCCCATCGAGGCGGCGCGGCAGCACGCGCAGGGGACCGTGAGATTGCTGATCCATGTTTCAGCGCAGGGCCGGCCGCAGGATGTGGTGGTCGCCGCCAGCAGCGGCGCCGAGAGCCTGGACCGCGCGGCGCGCAACGCCGTGCGGCGCTGGCGCTTCACCCCGGCGCAAAGCCAGGGCACGCCGGTGCCGTTCGACTACTCGCTCGACATCCGTTTCATCCTTGGAGACCAGCCATGATCAGAATCGACCGGGTCGTGACCCGCGGCGGCGACGGCGGGGAGACCTCGCTGGGCGACGGCGCCCGCGTGCCCAAGGACGCGCTGCGCGTCGAGGCCTACGGCACCGTCGATGAGGCCAATGCGACCATCGGCCTGCTGCGGCTGCACACCGCGGGCGATGCGGAGGCGGACGCCATGCTGGCCCGTGTGCAGAACGACCTGTTCGACGTGGGCGCCGACCTGTGCGTGCCGGGCGCCGCCGGCGAGCGCCTGCGCGTGACGGACGCGCCGAGCGTGCGGCTGGAGGCCGAGGTCGCGGCGATGAACGCGGCCTTGCCGGCGCTCACCAGCTTCGTCCTGCCGGGAGGCACCCCGGCCGCCGCCCATGCCCACCTGGCGCGCACCGTCGTCCGCCGGGCGGAGCGCCTTGTGGTGCGGCTGTCCCGTGAGGAGGAGGTGAACACGGCAGTGATCCGACTGCTGAACCGGCTATCGGATCACCTGTTCGTGCTCAGCCGCCGGCTCAATCCCGGTGGCGACGTACAGTGGGTTCCTGGCGCGAACCGGTAGGCGTCAGGCTGCCCCGGCGACGTAGGCCTTCAGGCTGTCCATTTCCTGCTCCTGCTGGCTGAGCCGGGCCTTCACGATGTCGCCGATGCTGACAATGCCGACCATCCGGTTGCCGTCCATGACCGGCAGGTGACGGAACCGTCCATGGGTCATCATCTCCGTCGCCTGCGCCACGGTCGTGGCGTGGGTGGCGGTCCGCAAGTTCCGCGTCATCAGTTGCGCCGCCGTCATCGCCAGCGTCCGGCTGCCATGCTCAGCCAGGCTGCCCACGATGTCGCGCTCGCTGACGATGCCGAGGAGCTGCTGCGCTGCGTCCATCACGACCACCGCGCCGATGCGCCGGGCGGCAAGCTGTTCCACCACCTCGGCAATCGTCGCCGTTGGGGCGACATGGGCGACGTCGTGGCCTTTGTGCTTCAAGATCGCGGCTATGGTCATGGAGAACCTCCCTGGCAGAAGCGGTTATGCTGCGCGCCTGCCAGGGAGGATTGCAAATAGTCAGTGAGCAGGCGCAGCAAACAAAGCCTGATCCAGTCTTTTGGTCACTCCGCAGCCGTGGCCAAAGCCGGGCTGAGCTGGGTGGCGACCAGCTCGGCGAAGCGGCCCCGCTGCGCCAGGAGTTGGTCGAAGCTGCCGCGCTCCACCACGCGGCCCTGATCGAACACGAGGATTTCATCGGCGTCGCGCACGGTGCTGAGCCGGTGGGCGATAATGAAGGTGGTGCGGCCCTTCATCAGCGTGGCCATGGCGCGGGACACCCGGGCCTCCGTGGCGGCATCGAGCGCGCTGGTCGCCTCGTCCAGGATCAGGATCGGCGGGTCCTTGAGCAGGGCGCGGGCGATGGCCAGGCGCTGCCGCTGCCCGCCGGACAGGGTGGCGCCGCGCTCGCCCACAACCGTGTCGTAGCCCTGGGGTTGACGGATGATGAACTCGTGCGCATCGGCCTGGCGGCAGGCACGCTCGATTTCCTCGTCGGTCGCGTCGTAGCGGCCGATGCGCAGGTTCTCCCGGATCGAGCGGTTGAACAGCAGGCTTTCCTGGAACACGACGCCGATGGAGCGCCGCAGGCTCTCAAGCGACACGTCGCGCAGGTCCTGGCCGTCGACCTTGATGGTGCCATGCACGGGGTCCCACAGGCGCTGCAGCAGGTTCATCACGGTGGACTTGCCGGCGCCGGTCTGGCCGACGAGGGCCACGGAGGTGCCCGGCCGTGCGGTGAAGGACACGTCGGTCAGGATGTTGGGTCCGCCGGGGTAGGCGAAGCTCACCTTGTCGAAGCGGACCTCACCGCGAGGCGCCGAAAGTTCCACGGCCTGCGGGTGCTCTGGAACCGAGGACTTCGCATCCAGCACGCCGAAGAAATCCTCCAGGACCGGCACCTGGAGGAACAGCCGGGAGGCGAACTGAACCGCCGATTCCAGCCGGCCGATCAGCAGCGTGGCGAAGCCCATAAAGGACACGATCTCGCCAACGGTCGCCTTGCCCTGGAGATGCAGGACGGTGCCGATCAGCACGATGGCGATCACCGCGAGCGTGCTGGCGGCCCGTGTCAGCACGTTGACCACGGCCCACCAGTTCAGCACGGGGAATTGGTAGCGCATCACGTCGTCGGTGATCTGGCCGAACAGGCGGCTCTCGGCGGCAAGGCGGGTGAAGGACTGCACGACCATGACGTTGGCCAGCGCGTCCTGCGCCGTGCCGGCCAGGTGCGAGTGGTAGTACTCGACCCGGCGCTGCCCGGCCTCCGTCTTGCGCACCACCGCAACCGTCAGCGCCACGAATACCACCACCAAGACCACCAGGGTCATGGCAAGGCGCCAGTTCAGCAGGAAGGTGAACGGCAGCAGGACAACCACGGCGATATACGTGGAAAGCTGGTCCTTGAAGAAGGTGAGCCACAGCCCGAACAGTGCGTCCGATCCGCCGAGCATGACCTTCATCAAGCGGCCGGAGTGGATGTCGCCATGGAAAGACAGCGGCAGTGACAGGACGTGGCTGAAGTAGCGGTTCATGATCTGCAGGCGGTTGCGGTGCGCCATGCGCTCGGAATGCAGCGAGGTCGCGATGTTGGCGCCGATGGACGAAGCGCCGACCGCGAACCAGATGCCCAGGAACACGGCGGATTGCGACCAAAGCTGGTCCGGCGGCAGCTTGTCGGATTGCGTGAGCAGGCCGATGACCCGGCCGAACAGAACGGGGTCCAGGAACTGCAGCCCGGCCACGATGACGTTCGCGACGCCCAGCATGACCGCCAAGCGTTTGTCGGACCGCAGGACCGCAAGAGCCTGCCGGTAGATTTTGATGAAGCGCATGACGCCATCCGCTGCGTGCAAGGGTGACCGGGCAAGTGGCGCGCCTTCCGGCGACGCGGCCTGGCATCTAAACGGAGATCGCGGCAAGAAGAGGGCAGAGATCGAAGAATTTTGAAATCAGCCAGGTCAGGCCCGTTGCGCGCGGTACCACACGGTGGGACTGGCGAACTCGTCCTGCGCCGCGACGGTCAGGATCTCGCGGGAGCCGGCCTCAGCGGTGCGGCGCAGCAGGCCATGGATGGCGCTGCCGGCCGCCTCCAGCGCCGCCTGCGCCTGGCCGGTCCGCAGGTGGTGGAACAAGAACAGGGCGGCGACCGCGTCCCCGGCGCCGTTCACCGACAGCGGCAGCAGCGGCGTGCGCAACAGGTGGGCGCCCTCCGCATCGACGGCCAGCATGTCCATGACGTCCGGCGGCGTGTCGCGCGTCTGCAGGCTGGTGACCAGCACGGTCCGCGGTCCGCCCGGCGCCATCATCGCCCGCAGCCGCGCCACCGCGGCCAGCGCGTCACCGAGCGTGGCGCAGGAGAGGCCGGTCAGGCGCTCCAGTTCGAACTGGTTCGGGGTCAGGATGTCGGCGGCGGGCACGGCGCGGTCGCGCAGCAGCTCGGCGATGCCTGGACGCACAAACACGCCAGGCCCATGGTCGCCGATGACGGGATCGCAGCAATACAGCGCAGCCGGGTTGGCGGCGCGGACCCGGGCGACGGCGTCGAGGATCGCCTCGCCGATCCCCGGGTCGCCCATGTAGCCGGACAGCACCGCGTCGCAGGACGGCAGCACGCCGCGGGCGGCGATGCCGTCCACCAGCTCCCGCACCGCCGTTCCGGTGAACACCTGCCCGGTCCAGGCGCCGTAGCCCGTATGGTTGCTGAACTGCACGGTGTTCACCGCCCAGACCTCGGCCCCCAGCCGTTGCAGCGGGAACACCGCCGAGGCGTTGCCGACATGGCCGTAGGCGACCCAGGACTGGATGGAGAGGATGTTCACCGGTTCAGCCCGCGGCGCTACGCGCAGCGGCCCCCATCAACCGGAAGCAGCACGCCGGTGATGAAGCTGGAAGCATCCTCGGCGAGCCACAGGCAGGCGTTGGCGATGTCGGAGGGCGTGCTCATGCGGCCGAGTGGGATGGTGCCGAGAAAGCGGGCGCGGTTCTCCGGGGTGTCCGGGGCGCCCATGAATTCGGTCAGCAGGTTGGTGGCGCCGATCACCGGGCAGACCGAGTTCACCCGGATGTTGTCGGGGGCAAGCTCGGTTGCCATGCACTGGGTGATGATGTTCACCGCCCCCTTGCTGCCGTTGTACCACACGAGGCCCGGACGTGGCCGGATGCCGGCGGTGCTGCTGATGTTGATCAGCGATCCGCCCCGGCCCTGTCGCCGCAGCACCGGCACGGCCGCCTGCGCCATCCAGTAGATCGACTTGACGTTCACAGCATAAACCCGGTCAAACTCCTCGGCGCCCACCTCCAGCATCGGGCGGTTGCGGTGCGTGGTGCCGGCGTTGTTCACCACGATGTCGAGGCCGCCGAAACGCGACACGGCCGCACCGACCATGGCCTGCACGTCCGGCCCGCGGCTCACATCGCCCGGCGCCCCCACAGCCGCGGCGCCGATGCTTTCCGCCACCGCCGCGGCGGCCTCCGCTCGCAGGTCGGCGCAGATGACGTGCGCCCCCTCCGCGGCGAACAGCCGGGCGATGCCCTCGCCGAACCCGCCGCCCGCGCCTGTCACCAGCGCCACCTTGCCTTCCAGCCGCATTGCCGTCCCCCCTTTGTGACAGGGCACGCTAGTCGCCGGGCAAGGCGGCGGCAACGGGGTTGCGGCCAGGCCCGCGCCCGCTTATCCGGCACCTTGTCCGCCCAAACAGGAGCTTGCCATGCCCGACCCGCTGTTGTTCCAGCCGATCGCCTTCCGGTCGGTGACGGCGCGCAACCGCATTGCGGTCTCGCCGATGTGCCAATACAGCGCAGAGGACGGGCTTGGGGATGACTGGCACATCCAGAACCTGGGCGCCAAGGCGATGGCCGGGCCGGGCTTCGTGTTCACGGAGGCGACGCATACCTCCGCCATAGGCCGCATCACGCAGGGCTGCCTGGGGCTGTGGGACGCGGCGCAGTTGGCGTTCCTGCGCCGGGTCACGCGGCTGATCGAGTATGGCGGGGCGGTGCCGGGCATCCAGATCAGCCACGCCGGGCGCAAGGCCAGCAGCCAGCGGCCATGGGAAGGCGGCCAGGCCCTGCTGCCGGAGGATGGCGGCTGGGTGCCGCTGGCCGCGAGCGCCATCCCGTTCCATTCCAACGCGATCACGCCGCATGCCATGGACATGGAGGAGATCCGCGGCGTCGTCGCGGAGTTCGCGCATACCGCCCGCCTGGCGCGCGAGGCCGGGTTCCGCGTGGTCGAGCTGCACGCCGCGCACGGCTATTTGCTGCATTCGATGCTGTCGCCGATCTCCAACCAGCGGAATGACCAATATGGTGGCGACCTTGCCGGGCGCGCCAGCATGCTGATGGAGGTCATCGACGCCGTGCGGGCGGAGTGGCCCGGCGACCTGCCGCTGTTCGTGCGGCTGTCCTGCACCGACTGGCTGCCCGGCGGGCTTGCGGCGGACGACGCGGTGCAGCTCGGCCGCTGGCTGCGGGCGCGGGGCGACGTGGACCTGATCGACTGCTCGACCGGCGGCGTGTCGCCCGCGGCCCATATCCCCTCGGTGCATCCGGGCTACCAGGTGCCGTTCGCCGAGCGGGTGCGGACGGAGGCGGGGATCGCCACGGGCGCGGTCGGAATGATCCGGGGCGCCGAGCAGGCGGCGGAAATCGTCGCCAACGGCCGCGCCGACCTGGTGTTCGTCGCCCGGGCCGTGCTGGCGGACCCGGCCTGGACGCTGCGGGCGGCCGAAACCCTGGGGGTCCGGATCGAGCTGGTCAAGCAGTATGGGCGCGCCCGCGCCTGACGTCCCCCATGCCCAGGCCCGATTGAACCGGGAGCCACCGAGCCGCGTTGCTCGCCTACTGAAACGGAGAATGAGCCGTGCCGCAGCGATTGGCTTTCGCCACCCTTGCTCTGAGCATCGGTCTTGCCGTGACGGCCGGCACGGCGCAGGCCGACCCCCGGGACGACTACGGACCCGACCGCCGCCACGAGCACTGGGAGCATGAGCGATGGGAAAGGGAGCGATGGGAACGCCAGCACGCCTATGAACGAGAGTACCCGCGGCCCGGCTACTACGCACCGCCGCCGGTTTATTATGCGCCGCCCCGTGCCTACTACCCGCCGCCGCCTTACGCGCCGCCCGGCGTCGGCCTGATCGTACCGTTCCGTTAACGATGAGAGGCTTGGCCATGGCGAACCGAATTCCGCAAACGTTTGCGTTGCTGCTAACGGCCACGCTGCTGGGCGGTCCAGCCTGGGCGCAGGATGCCGTGCCGGCGCAGGCGGCGAGGCCGGAGCGCGGCGGCGCCGTGCAGGTGGAGCGCCGCATCGCCGGGCTGCAGCGCCGGCTGAAGATCACGCCGGAGGAGCAGCCGCAATGGGACGCCTTCGCGGCTGTGATGCGGCAGAATGCGGCACACATCGAGGCCTTGCAGCATGACCGCGCCGAGAAGGTGGCGACGATGAGCGCACCGGAGGACATGCGGTCCTACGCGGATGTGGCGCGTGCCCATGCTGACGACCTACAGCGTTTGGCCGCGACGTTCGATACGCTGTATTCCGCCATGACCCCAGAGCAGAAGGCCACGGCGGATCGGACCTTCCACGAGTTCCAAGGCCGTGGCCGGGCGCGGACCCAGCCCTGACAGCTTGTGGCACGGCGACCGGCACGGCTATACCCTGCGGCTCCGCCGCCGGTCGGTATCGGCAGCCTTAGATGGAGCACATGCGATGAAGCCCGGCATCCACCCGGAATACCATGAGATCACCGTCATCATGACTGATGGCACCCAGTTCAAGACGCGCACCTGCGCTGGCAAGGCCGGCGACACGATGCGGTTGGACATTGACCCGAAGTCGCACCCTGCCTGGACCGGGGTGCAGCGCCTGATGGACACGGGCGGCCAGGTTGCCAAATTCAACAAGAAGTTCGCGGGCCTGGGCATACGCAAGTAGCCTTCCACGAATTTTTTCGTGCAGAACCAAGCGCCGCACCCTCGAGGCAGCGCGGGGGGGGGGGGGCCATTGAGGCGC
>CAXUJE010000076.1:0-10559 GCA_964251035.1 uncultured Acetobacteraceae bacterium | reverse complement strand
TCGCCCCCACCCCCCCCCCCCCCCCCTTTCCCCGGGGGGGGCGCCCGCTCTCCATTTCAGCGTCGTTCGAGGCGCCCAGTTGGGGCCACGAAGCCTAGATCGGACCGGCCCATTCGGGCGGTTCATATTGAGACCTTGCTTTCTTGGGGGTTTATCTTATGACGTACGATTTCACTCCGCTTTTCCGTACTGCCATCGGCTTCGACCGCATGGCCCGCCTTGCTGGCGCGGCCCAGGAGACGGTGTCGCAGTCCTACCCGCCCTACAACATCGAGCGCATTGGTGATGACAGTTACCGTTTGACCATGGCGGTCGCTGGTTTTGCTCAGGACGACCTTGAGCTGACGGTACGGGAGAATTCATTGGTTATCACCGGCCGCGTCAAGGCCGAGGCTGAGGCCGGTGAGGTCCTGTTCCGCGGCATCGCGGGCCGCGCGTTCGAGCGTCGGTTCGTGCTCGCCGACCACATCGTGGTTGACGGTGCCGATCTGCAGAACGGCCTGCTGCATGTTGGCCTGAAGCGCGTGGTGCCGGAGGCGCTGAAGCCCCGCCGCATCCAGATCGGCAGCGCCGCGCAGGCGACGCCGGTCTTCGCTAACTATAGCCAGGACGCCGCGCTGGTCGGTTAACGGCCTATTGTGGTAGGAGGGCCGGGCTACAAGCCCGGCCCTTTCCTTATGAACGCTTGAACACGCTGTCTGCGGTCGCACGGTGTCCCTGTTTGAGGGCAATTTCCTGCTCCGCCCGGGTAATCTCGCTGCGCAACTCGGCAATGTAGGTTTCTAGTTCTAGAAGGCCCAATACGTCCAGAGAAGGGCGTGCGAGCTGTGTTTTTGACCGCGGCGCCTCGTCTTCGGTCAATCCAATTCCCATATGATTCTCCATCGACAGATTGCTTGACCCTCGGGACGGCGCGGGTCCATATCCGGGGTCTTTTCCATATTGGACCGCCTTGCCGCGCGATGACTGCCGTGCGGCGCTGAAGGACAGAAGGTAATGAGCCTCCCATTGATGCCAAAGGCCACCGCCGTTTGGCTGATCGAGAAGACCGCGTTGACGTTCACGCAAATCGCCGAGTTCTGCGGCATGCACCCGCTTGAGGTGCAGGCGATCGCCGATGGCGAGGTCGCCCAGGGGATCGTCGGCTACGACCCGGTCGCGAACAGCCAGTTGACCGCGGCCGAGATCAAGCGGTGTGAGGCCGATCCCGCGGCCCGGCTCAAGCTCGTCCCAGCCAGCAACCCGATCAACAAGCGGTCGCGCGGGGCGCGTTATACCCCGGTGGCCAAGCGCAACGACCGGCCGGACGCCATCGCCTTCGTGCTGCGAAACTTCCCGCAGTTGAGCGAGGCCCAGGTGATCAAGTTGCTGGGCACGACCAAGGATACCATCCAGAAGGTGCGCGAGCGCAGCCACTGGAACAGCACCAACATCAAGCCGCGTGATCCCGTGATCCTGGGCCTTTGCACGCAAACCGATTTGAACGCGATAGTGACGCAGGCCAACGAGCGCCTGGCACGCGACGGCAAGGCCGTTCCGGTTCCCCCGCCGCCCGAGGCCGATGAGGCCGCCTGAGTTGGCAGGCGGCCCGCAGGCTTGGGCTTTTAGCTACGCAGCCGCTCCATTTCCTCTTTCAGCCGCAGCTTCTCGACCTTAAGCCGTGCCAAGGCGTCACTATCTGGCTGAGGGCGGTGGTCCTCGTCCGCGATGCGGTGTTCCAGGGTGGCATGACGCTCCTTGAGGGTCTCGATGCGGGACTGTAGGTTCATGGTGCCTCCTCGTGAGTGGGTTTCACTGACGCCGCGGTGCCAGCGGGGCCGCCACCGCTCAGCAACGCTAATCCCGCGGTGCCGTGGATTGCCATATGAATCGAGAGTGACACGAAAACGGGAACGACGCCGAGGTGCGCCGCTCCATCCAAGTTGCGTGGCGTTCGGCAAATCGGCGTGGTAGTGGCAACCCATGCTGACCGACCGTGACTCGCTCCTGCGCCAACTGCACGAACTGCGCAGCGAGCATCGTGATCTCGACACTGTGATCGCCCGGCTGTCGGAAGCCGGGACAGATCAACTGCATCTGCAGCGGCTGAAAAAGCGCAAGCTGCTGCTGAAGGACGAGTTGTCCTGGCTGGAAAGCCGGCTGATTCCGGACAACATCGCTTGATGTTGGTCCCGGACAACATCGCCTGATGCCAGACCGCGCCGCCGCAGCGCAGGTCGGCCTGATCATGGGCAGCCAGTCGGATTGGGCGACGATGCAGCATGCGGTCGAGGTGCTGGCCCGGTTAGATGTCGCGCACGAGGCTCGCATCGTCTCGGCGCACCGGACGCCCGACCGGCTTATGGAATACGCCAGGACGGCCCGAAACCGTGGCCTGCGGGTGATTGTCGCCGGCGCGGGCGGCGCTGCGCACCTGCCGGGCATGTGCGCGGCCTGGACCTCGCTGCCGGTCTTGGGCGTGCCGATTGAGAGCCAGGCGCTGAGCGGCATGGACAGCCTGCTGTCCATCGTCCAGATGCCGGCCGGCATTCCGGTGGGGACGCTGGCGATTGGCCGGGCGGGCGCGGTGAATGCCGGGCTGCTGGCCGCCGCGATCCTGGCCCTTGCCGACCCGGCGCTTGCCGCGCGCCTGGATGGGCTGCGGGCGGAGCAGACCGCCGCGGTCGCCCACGCGCCCGAGGGCTGACGCGGTGCCGGCGCTGCCGCCCAACGCGACCATCGGCATCATCGGCGGCGGCCAGCTCGGCCGCATGTCCGCCATGGCCGCGGCCCGGCTGGGATACCGCTGCCACATTCTGACGCCGGAGCCGGACAGCCCAGCGGCCCAGGTCTCGGCCGCCTGCACCTTGGGGGATTACGAGGACCCGGCCGCCTTGCGGCACTTCGCCGAGGCCGCCGACGTCATCACCTTCGAGTTCGAGAACGTGAGCGCCGCCGGGCTGGAGCTGTTGGCCTCCTTGCGGCCCGTCCACCCCGCCCCGGCCGTGCTGCGCATCAGCCAGGACCGCGTGCTGGAAAAAAGCTTCCTGGCCGACGCCGGAGTGCCGACAGCGCCGTGGCGGGCAGTGGAGGCGTTGCCTGACCTTCATGCCGCCGTCGAGGCGCTCGGCCTTCCCGCCGTGCTGAAGACGACCCGGCTTGGCTACGACGGCAAGGGGCAGGCCGTGCTGCGGACAAAGGAGGACGTCGAACCCACCTGGGCGGCGCTCGATCCCAAGCCTCTGATATTGGAAGGTTTCGTCAACTACGCCTGCGAGATCAGCGTCATAGTCGCCCGCGGGGCGGACGGCGCCGGGACGGTGTTCGACGTGATGGAGAACCGGCATCGCGGCGGCATCCTTGACCTCACCCTGGCGCCGGCGCGGGTGGCGCCGGGCACGGCGGCCGAGGCGCAGCGGGTGGCCTGGCGCGTGGCCGACACGCTGGGCTTGGTCGGCCTGCTGGCGGTGGAGATGTTCGTGGACCCGTCCGGGCGCGTGCTGGTCAACGAGATCGCGCCCCGTCCGCACAACTCCGGCCATTGGACCATCGACGCCTGCCCGGCAAGCCAGTTCGAGTTGCACGTCCGCGCCGTCGCTGGCCTGCCACTGCCTCCCGGACGGCGGCACGCGGACGCCGTGATGAAAAACCTGGTCGGGCCGGAGGAGGCCGCGCTCTGGCCGCAGGTCGTGGCCACCCCTGGCCTGATCCCGCATCTCTACGGCAAGGCGGAGGCCCGGCCCGGCCGCAAGATGGGCCATGCGACCCGGCTGTTCTCCCTGGACGGCCTGCCGGACGACGAGGGCATCCGACAGGCGCTGGGCTGTCTCGCCCCGGCCTGACCCGCGCCCCGGCTTGTCGTCCGGCAGGCCAGGTGCGATTGTCTGGCCGAAGGCGACCGGCCCGGCTTGGGCCACCAACACGAGGACCGCATGGCCAAGATCAAGGTAGCAACTCCCGTCGTCGAACTCGACGGCGATGAGATGACACGCATCATCTGGGGCTTCATCAAGGACAAGCTGATCCTCCCCTACCTCGACATCGACCTGAAATACTATGATCTCGGCATCGAGTACCGGGATCAGACCGACGACCAGGTCACGGTCGATGCCGCCAACGCCATCAAGCAGTACGGCGTGGGCGTGAAGTGCGCGACCATCACGCCGGATGAGGCCCGGGTCACGGAATTCAAGCTGAAGAAGATGTGGCGCAGCCCAAACGGCACGATCCGCAACATCCTGGACGGCACGATCTTCCGCGAACCCATCATCTGCAGCAATGTCCCCCGCCTGGTGCCGCACTGGACCCAGCCCATCGTCATCGGGCGCCATGCCTACGGCGACATCTATCGCGCGACCGAGCGGAAGATCCCCGGACCCGGCAAGGTCACGCTGACCTACCATCCGCCCGGCGGCGAGCCCGAGGTCATGGACGTCTTCGACTTCAAGGGTCCCGGCGTCGCCATGGGGATGCACAACACCCGCGCCTCCATCGAGGGTTTCGCCCGCGCCAGCTTCAACTACGGCATCGCGCGCAAGTATCCCGTGTACTTGTCCACCAAGAACACGATCCTGAAAGCCTATGACGGCATGTTCAAGGACGTGTTCCAGGAGGTCTACGATGGCGAGTTCGCGGATGAGTTCAAGAAGCTTGGCCTCACCTACGAGCACCGCCTGATCGACGATATGGTCGCCAGCGCGCTCAAGTGGAACGGCGGCTATGTATGGGCCTGCAAGAACTACGACGGCGACGTGCAGAGTGACATCGTGGCGCAGGGATTCGGCAGCCTCGGCCTGATGACCAGCGTACTGATGAGTCCGGACGGGAAGACGGTCGAGAGCGAGGCCGCGCACGGCACGGTGACGCGCCACTACCGCGAGCATCAGAAGGGGCGGGAAACCAGCACCAACCCGATCGCCTCCATCTTCGCCTGGACCCGCGGCCTCGCCTACCGCGGCCGGTTCGACGCAACGCCCGACGTGACGCGCTTCGCCGACACCCTGGAGCGGATCTGCGTCGAGACTGTGGAGAGCGGCGCCATGACCAAGGACCTCGCCAGCTTGATCGGCCGGCAGCAGCCCTGGCTCAACACGCAGGACTTCCTGGACCGCATCGATGCCAACCTGCAGACGGCCATGGCGGTTTCGAAAGCCGCCTGATCCGTCACTCTCAAATAAGGAATGCTCATGGACGGACTACAAGGCTTGGCGAGCTATCCCCTGCCCCGGCGCGGCCTGGTTATGACTGGGCTGATCAGCGGCTTCACGCTCGCGACCACTCGGGTGGAGGCACAGGCGATCCACACCGATGCGATCGGCCTTGTCGCCGGGGAGACCAAGGTCCCGACCGACAAGGGCGACCTGCCGGCGTACTTCGCCCGCCCGGACGGCGCCGGGCCGTTCCCGACCGTGTTGGTGATCGAGGAGATCTTCGGCGTCCACGAGTACATCAAGGACACCTGCCGGCGCCTGGCGAAGGCCGGGTATCTCGCCGTGGCGCCCGAACTGTATGCGCGGATCGGCGATCTCTCGGAAATGACCGACGTGAACGCCATCATCCGCGACGTGATCAGCAAGACGCCCGATGACCAACTGCTGCGGGACTTGGACGCGACGGCGACCTGGGCGGCGGCCAACGGGGGCGACCCCAAGCGGCTGGTGGTGACCGGCTTCTGCCGCGGCGGGCGCGATGTCTGGCTGTATGCAGCCCACAACCCCGCCTTGAAGGCCGCCGTGGCGTGGTACGGCCCTGTCGGCGGCACCCCGTCCAGCATCCAGCCGCACAATGCAGCGGACATTGCGACCGAACTCAAAGCGCCGTTGCTGGGCCTGTATGGCGGGCAGGATACGGGCATTCCCGTGGCCGAGGTACAAGCCGCCGCCGCGAAGGCGGCCAGTGTGGGCAAGACCGTGCAGATCCACGTCTTCGGCGACGCTCCACATGGCTTCCATGCCGACTACCGGCCGAGCTACCGGAAAGCCGACGCCGAAGCGGGTTGGCAAGAGATGCTGCAGTGGTTCAGCAAGTACCTTGCCTGACTGTCTGCGCATCGCCGCCGGGCAATGCGCGGTCAGGCCGCCAGCATCGCCCGGATCGCGTCGAACGCCTCCGGGACCGCATCAGCATTCGGCCCTCCGGCTTGCGCCAGGTCGGGCCGGCCGCCGCCGCCGGTGCCCCCTAGGGTGCGGCTCGCGGCACGCACCAAATCCACGGCGCTGAACCGGGGCAGCAAGTCCGGCGATACCCTAACCACAAGGCTGGCCCGGCGGTCCGCTGTCGAGACCGCCGCCACCACGCCGCTGCCGATCTGCGTGCCGATGGCCTCGGCGATCCCCTTCAAGTCCCGCGGCGGCACCTCGCCAAGGTCGCGCGCCGCAAAGGAAACGCCCTCAATTGTCTCAACCGACGCCGCGGCACCGCCGGTCGCCAGTTTTCGTTGTAGATCAACGACTTGACGCTCAAACTTGCGGCGGTCCTCGACGAGTTGGCAGACGCGCTCCACGACCTCCGCCGGGTTTGCGCGCAACAGGGTGGCGACCTCGGACAGCCTACGGTCCGTCTCGGTGATGGCGGAAAGGGCGGCGTGGCCGGCCACCGCTTCAATGCGGCGCACCCCGGCACTGACAGCTCCCTCCCCCACGATGCGGAACAGGCCGATGTCGCCGGTGCGCCGGACATGCGTGCCGCCGCAAAGCTCGACAGAAAATGCTTTGCCCTCCGCGGCCGGGCTGCCCATCGACACGACGCGGACCTCGTCGCCATACTTTTCGCCGAACAACGCCATAGCGCCCTCGGCCACCGCAGTTTCCGGGGTCATCAGCCGCGTGGTCACCTCGCTATTTCCGCGCACGCGCGCATTCACTTCCGCCTCGACCAGGGCCAGGTCGACCCGGCTGATCGGAGTCGGCTGGCTGACATCGAAGCGGAGGCGGTCCGGGGCGTTCAGGCTGCCCTTTTGCGTGACATGCGGACCCAGGCGCTCGCGAAGCGCCGCATGCAGCAGATGCGTCGCGCTGTGGTGCGCCCGGATCGCGCCGCGGCGCGCATGATCGACCTCGGCGATGACCGAGGCGCCCAGTGTCGCCGTCCCGCTCTCAACCGTCCCGACATGCACGAAAAGGTCGCCCAGCTTCTTCTGCGTGTCGTCCACGCGGATGCGCAGGCCGCCCGGCCCGGTCATCACCCCGGCATCGCCGACCTGGCCGCCGCTCTCGGCATAGAATGGCGTCTGGTTCAACACCACGGCAACAGCCTGGCCGGCCTCGGCCTTGTCCAACGCCGCGCCATCGGCCAACAGCGCCACGATCTCGCCCTCGGAGGTTTCCGTGGTGTACCCGAGGAACTCCGTGGCGCCCGTCCGCTCGCGCACGTCGAACCATATGCGCTCGGTCGCGGCATCGCCCGACCCGGCCCATGCCGCACGCGCCCGCGTCCGCTGTTCCTGCATCGCCGCGTCGAACCCGGCCACGTCCACGGTCCGCCCCTCTTCCCGCAGCGCGTCCTGCGTGAGGTCGAGCGGGAAGCCGAACGTGTCGTAGAGCTTGAAGGCGACATCCCCAGGCAGCGCGCCGCCCTCGCCGAGCCGCCGGGTCTCCTCGGACAGCAGGCCGAGGCCGCGTTCGAGCATCGCCTTGAACCGATCTTCTTCAAGCCGCATCGTTTCCACGATCAGCGGCTCGGCCCGCGGCAGCTCCGGATAGGCCGCGCCCATCTGGCGGACCAGGGCGGGCACGAGGCGGTGGAACGTCGGCTCCTTCGTGCCCATCATGTGCAGGTGGCGCATCGCCCGGCGCATGATGCGGCGCAGGACGTAGCCGCGCCCTTCCTTCGACGGCAGCACGCCGTCGGCGATCATGAACGACACGCTGCGGAGATGGTCGGCCACGACGCGGTGGCTGGTCTGGAACGGCCCGTCCACCGCCTGCCCCGTGACTTCCGCGCTGGCGACCACCAGGGCACGCATCATGTCGATATCGTAGTTGTTGTGCTTGCCCTGCATGACGGCGACGAACCGCTCGAACCCCATGCCGGTGTCGATGGATGGGTGCGGCAGCGGGGTCCGGATGCCGGGCGGCCCTTCCTCGAACTGCATGAACACGAGGTTCCAGATCTCGATGAAGCGGTCGCCGTCCTCATCGGCACTGCCGGGCCGGCCGCCAGGAATGCCCTCGCCATGGTCGAAGAAAATCTCCGAGCAGGGGCCGCAGGGGCCGGTGTCCCCCATGCGCCAGAAGTTGTCGGCAGTGGCGATCCGCAGGATACGGCTGTCAGGCAGCCCGGCGATCTTGCGCCACAGCTCCGCCGCCTGCTCGTCTTCCGAGTACACCGTGACCAGCAGCTTCTCTGGCCTGATGCCGAAATCCCGGGTCAGCAGGGTCCAGGCCAGCTCAATGGCGAGCGGCTTGAAATAATCCCCGAAGCTGAAGTTGCCCAACATCTCGAAGAACGTGTGGTGCCGGGCCGTGTAGCCGACATTGTCGAGGTCGTTGTGCTTGCCCCCTGCCCGTACACATTTCTGCGCCGTGGTGGCGCGGACGTAGGGACGCTTCTCCTGCCCGGTGAAGACGTTCTTGAACTGCACCATGCCGCTGTTGGTGAACAGCAGAGTCGGGTCGTTGAGCGGCACGAGGGAACTGCTCGGGACCACTTGGTGGCCCTGACGCGCGAAAAATTCGAGAAACGTCGCACGGACGTCGTTGCTGCTGACCATGGCGGAGACGGATTGTCCTACGAGGATACGGTCCAGTCCCTACCTCAGGCGGCGCGCGCTGTCATCCGCACGACGGCCAAGGGATCAGTGGTTCTTGCCGCGTCCGGTTTTCTGCTGCAGTTCATCAATTTTCAACGAAGCGTCGGCCTTGCTCAAGGAAGCGTCGAACTCCACCCCAGCCTCCTCGCACAGCGTCTTGAGGTAGCTCGCCTGCGCCCCAGTCATTGTCTCGTTGCCGGTCGTCCAATCATGCGGGTCCTTCTCGACGTTGGACGGCGTCGCCTGATCGTCCGGTGCAGCCTTTGGATTTGTACTCATGGAAACCTCAACGTTGGAATGTCACGGATGTTCCGTCAGCGCTGGTACGGCAACGGAAGCAAGATGCTGACCGGCACCTTCTGCAGGCCGGCCGCCGTGCTGATGATGACGAGCGCAGCCGCATCGTAGTCGGTCAGGTTCTCACGGCACGCGCCGCATGGCGACACGACCGCGATCTCCTGGACCGCCTCCTCCGGCTTGGGATGCCGGACAGCGACGGCGCATTCGATGGTGCCGTCCCCATCCATCACCGCGCGGCCCAGCGCGATGGCCTCTGCGCAAATCGAGAGCCGACCGACCGTGGCGCCCAGGTGCACGCCCGTCCATATGCGCCCATCCCGGCTGCGCAACGCCGCGCCGACCGTGTGCCAGAAAGGCCGGTAGTGCCGCAGCAGCACGGCCCGGGCAGCCTCGACCAGCTGGTGGTCCGCCGTCGTCAGCGGCAAGCCAGCAAACGATCCCGGCAACGGCGCATGGTCCGGCAAGCTGGACCTAGTCGGCCGCCTCGGCGTCGTCGGCCTCCTCCGGAGGGGCCAGCATCGTGTTCGCCACGACGCCGGATTGCTCGCGCACCTTTTTCTCGATCGCCTCCGCCATGTCCTTGTGGTCGCGCAGGAACTGCTTGGCGTTCTCGCGTCCCTGGCCGATGCGGGTGCTGTCATAGCTGAACCAGGCGCCCGACTTCTCCACGACGTTCGCCTTCACGCCGAGGTCGATCAGCTCGCCGACCTTGCTCACCCCCTCGCCGTACATGATGTCGAACTCGACCTGCCGGAACGGCGGCGCCAGCTTGTTCTTGACCACCTTGACCCGGGTCTGGTTGCCGACGACCTCCTCACGATCCTTGATCTGGCCGATGCGCCGGATTTCCATGCGGATCGAGGCGTAGAACTTGAGCGCGTTGCCGCCCGTGGTCGTCTCGGGATTGCCGAACATCACGCCGATCTTGAGCCGGATCTGGTTCAGGAAAATCAGCATCGTGTGCGACTTGGCGACGCTGCCGGTCAGCTTGCGCAGGGCCTGGCTCATCAGCCGGGCGTGCAGGCCGACATGGGCGTCCCCCATCTCGCCCTCAAGCTCGGCGCGCGGCACGAGGGCGGCCACGCTGTCCACCACCACGATGTCGACCGCGCCGGACCGCACCAGCGTGTCGCAGATCTCAAGCGCCTGCTCGCCACCGTCCGGCTGGCTCAGCAGCAGGTTGTCCACATCGACGCCGAGCTTGCGGGCGTAGATCGGGTCAAGCGCATGCTCCGCGTCGATGAACGCGCAGGTGCCGCCGCGCTTCTGCGCCTCGGCCACCGCATGCAGCGCGAGGGTGGTCTTGCCTGAGCTTTCCGGGCCGTAGATTTCGACCACCCGGCCCCGCGGCAGCCCGCCGATGCCGAGCGCGAGGTCCAAGCCCAGCGAACCCGACGGAATCGTCTCGATCTGCTGGTCGCCGGACTTGGCGCCCATGCGCATGATCGAGCCTTTGCCGAATGCCCGCTCGATCTGCGTCAACGCCGCATCGAGCGCCTTGTTCTTGTCCATGTCTGATCCTTGTCCCGCT
>CAXUJE010000075.1:17758-18896 GCA_964251035.1 uncultured Acetobacteraceae bacterium | reverse complement strand
AACCCGGCTCTGAGACCTGGAAGAACGCCGAGACCGCCGCGAACGGCGGCGGCTCGACCTGGGTGACGGGCAGCTACGACCCGGAAAGCAACACGCTGGTCTGGGGCGTTGGCAACCCCGGCCCGGACTGGGACAACACGCACCGGCCGGGCGACAACCTGTATACCGACAGCGCGCTGGCGCTCGATCCCGACACCGGCAAGATCAAGTGGCACTACCAGCACACGCCGAACGACCCCTTCGACTACGACAGCGTGTCGGAGAACGTCTTGATCGAGGCGCCGGTGAACGGCAGGCCGGCGAAGCTCGCGCTCACCGCGGACCGCAACGGCTTCGGCTACGCGGTGAACCGGGACAACGGCGAGTTCGTCTGGGGCACGCCCTTCGTCAAGAAGGCGACCTGGACCAAGGGGTTGAACCCGGAAACCGGCAAGCCCGTCGAGTATGACCCGAACCAGCCGGTGCAGCACTACAACGCCGCCGTCACGCCGTCGCGCGAGAACAAGGTGACGGACATCTGCCCGGGCAACATGGGCGGCAAGAACTGGCCGCCGACGGCCTACAACCCCACCCTGATGCGCTGGTACATCCCGGTCATCGAGAGCTGCAACACCATCACCGTGGAGGAGACCAAGCCCGGCTCGTTCAAGCCGCGCGAGTTCTACACCGGCGGCGGCCCGAGCCAGCACCAGCGGATCACCGGCAGCGTGACCGCGATCGACGTCACCACGGGCAAGGTCGTCGGCAAGGCCGAGACGCCGTTCCCGATGCTGGGCGGGCTGCTGGCCACGCCGGACCTGGTGTTCGCCGGCGAGCCTTCCGGCGCGGTAATGGCGCTGGACGCCAAGTCGCTCGACAAGCTGTGGTCGTTCAACACCGGGTCGGGCGTCAACGCGCCGCCGATGACGTTCACGGTGGATGGCAAGCAGTACCTGGCCATCCTGGTCGGCTTCGGTGGCGCCTGGGACAAGTGGTTCATCGAGTCCACGCCGGAGCTGAAGACCACGGCGCCAAGCTCGATGCTCTACGTCTTCGCGCTCTGACCTCCTCGCGGGTCCCCCCCCCCCGCGGGGCCCCCCGCGGCTGCGTGCGGAGACCCCGCCCCCCTGCGGGGGGCACATGGCCCCCGTTTACAAGG
>CAXUJE010000075.1:0-17748 GCA_964251035.1 uncultured Acetobacteraceae bacterium | reverse complement strand
CCCCCGCGCGCCCCCCCCCCCCCCCGCGGGGGGCCCCCCCCCCCCCCCCCCCCCCCGCCGCTGCTGCTTCCGGAGACCCGGCCGCCATGCGTGCGACACTTGCCACCGTTATCCTAGGCACCCTCGCCCTGGGCGCGTTCCCGCGCCACACCATCCACGCCCAGGAAGCGCCGCACGGGGCGGCGATGGAGGGCAAGCACGTCTTCGAGAAGGCCAACTGCGTCGGCTGCCACAAATGGCACGGCGGCGGCGGCGGCGGGTATGGCGGCGACGCGCTGTCGCTGCGCGCGACGCAGCTCGACCGTGACCAGATCATCGAAACGGTGACGTGCGGCCGCCCCGGCACAGGGATGCCCTACTTCCAGCGCGGCGCCTATGACGGCGCGGAGCACCCCTGCTATGGAATGGGGCGGCAGGAACTGGGCCACGACATCCCGGTCGAGGCCACGACCTTCCTGCGGCCCAAGGAGGTGAGCGCCGTGGCAGACTATGTGGTGGCCGACATCAAGGGCAAGGGCGATCCGACCTACTCCGAATGTGTCGCCTTCTTCGGCGAAGGCTCGCGCGTGTGCAACATCTACAAGGCGCCGCCGGCAGCCGAGGGCGTGCAGCCCGCCAAGCAGGGAGGCTGAGGGTGCGCCGCATCCTGGCCGCCCTGCTGCTCGCACTCGCGGCGGCACATCCGGCCGCCGCCGAACCTCTGCCGGCGGCGTCCGAGAGCAACGACCTGCGCGAGTTCCGCATCGGCATGGCGGCGGACGAGATGCCGCGCACGGGATACCTGGGCTTCGCCTGCGCCGACGGCCCCGGGCGCAAGCTGGACGGCTGGCAGGATTACCGCCAATGCCCGGCGGAGGCGTCCGGCTGGCACGCGGTCCGCTTCCAGTACGACGAGGCCGCGAACCCGCTTGCCAAGGTCAACGGCCTGTATGAGGGCACCAAGGTCGGCGGCCATCCCGTGCTGCTCACGGCCCTGCTGGGCGACGACGCCCGGCTCAAGGGCCTGGTGATCGAGACCGACCCGGCGGCCCGGCTCTATTTGCGCAAGAAGGCGTTCCTGTTCGGCGAGCAGGTGAAGGCCCGCTACGGCGACGCGGGTTGGACCTGCGCCAGCCAGGACCCGGCGGCGGACCAGGAGCCGGTCGGCGGCGTGTTCGCCAACGAGCATTGCGAGAAGACGACGGCCACGCGCAGGCTGACCCTCGACCGCGTGCTGTTCCGCCGGGCCGGGCAGGAGCTGAAGGACTTCGTGAGCCGGTCGCGGCTGGATATCCTGGGCCGCGGCGACGGCGGGGCTGCCCGTATCTCGAATTGAGCGGTTGACCTTCCCGCGGCGCTGCTCGACTTTGCCGCGGCAGCCTGGCCGCGCACCTTCAATCCGCCTGAATTGCCCCTCAGCCTGGCCGCTGCGGCCAAGAGGGCTTGTGCCGCGGCACATCCCTGTTTCCAGTGCCCGATTGAACGGAGTGAGCGATGAAGCGGAGATTGGCGTTGTTGGCGCTGTGCGGGGTCCTCGGCTTGGCGGGGCCGGGACGGGCGGCCAGCCTTTCGGGCGTGAGCCTTCCTGACACCTACCCGCTGGCCGGGCAGACCCTGGTGCTGAACGGCCTCGGCATCAGGACGCTGACCATCTTCCACGTGAAAGTCTATGTCGCCGGGCTGTACGTCGCGCAAAAGAGCCGGGACGCCCGCGCGATCCTGGCGTCACCGGGTCCGAAGGTGATCCTGATGCAGTTCCTGCACGCGGCGTCAAAGGCGGACATCGAGAAGCAGTACCGCGAAGGCGAGGCCAAGAACTGCGGCCATGGCGAATGCCCTCCGGCCGACCAGGGCGACTACGAGCGCCTGATCGCGCTGACGCCCGGGGCGGCGGTGGGCGACACGCTGACCTACGTATGCACGCAGCGCGGCCTGCGAGTGCTGTTCAACAACAAGCAGGTCGGCGAGATCGCAAACGCCGACCTGGCGATGCGCATCCTAGCCGGCTTCATCGGCGCCAGTCCGCCGTCGGAGGACCTGAAGGCGAGCCTGCTGGGCGCCACGGCGGAATAGCGCGCCGGGTTCAGGCCGGCGTGGCGTCTGGCGCCGGGCGCTCGCGCACGCCGCACCAATCGGCCACGAAGGCGGCGATGGCGAGGGTGGTCCTTTGCAGCGTCGGCAAGTGGGCGCGCTCGTCGAAGCCGTGGTGGCCCTCCCCGCGGGGTCCGTAGCACAGCGCCGGCATGCGGTGGTACAGGCCATAGAACCGTGTGTCGTTGACCGCGGTCGAGCGGCGCTCCTGCATCTCCGCGCCGAACACCCGGCGATGCGCAGCCGCCAGCACGCGCTCCGCCTCGCTGCCGGGGTCGAGCACGTAGCCATCGGCCTGAAAGCCGTTCCAAACGATGTCGGGCGGGTTGTTGGCCATGAAGGCGTCGGCCCGGGCCGCCTCCGCGACGCAGCGCTCCACCCCCTCCCGCGCGAGCGCGAGGCCCGTGCTGGGCAGCAGGCCGATGCGGCAATCCACCTCGCACCAGGCGGGCGTGCTGCTGGCCCAGTCGCCGCCGCGGATCACGCCGGGGTTGAACTTGAGCGGCTCGGTGGCGTCGCCGAACCACGGGTCGGCGCGGGCGGCCTCGTTCAACGCCGCGGTGTGCCGCTGCAAGGCTTGAACAAGCTGGAAGGCGGACATGATGGCGTTGGTGCCCGCCTGCGCCTGGGCCACGTGCACCGGCACGCCGCGGACGCGCAGGCGGAACCACATCACGCCGACATGGGCGCGGGTGATGGTGGCGTCCGTCGGCTCGGGGATCAGCACCGCGTCGGCGCGGTAGCCGCGGGCGAGGGTCGAGAGCGCGCCGTTGCCGGTGCATTCCTCCTCCGTCACCGTCTGCAGGTGGACATCGGCGAGGAGGTCGAGGCCGGCGTCATGGATGGCGTCCAGCGCGAACACCATGGCCGACACCCCTTGTTTCATGTCGCTGGCGCCGCGTCCATGCAGCCAGCCGTCCCGGACCACGGGATCGAACGGCGGCGTGCTCCAGAGCGCCAAGGGGCCGGGCGGGACGACATCGACATGGCCCTGGAGGATCAGGCTGCGCCCGGCCGCCATGTCCGCCCGGCGCGTGGCCACGACCTGGACGGCGCGGCTGTAGTCGGTGTCCATCACCGGGCTGAAGCCCGCGAGGTTTGCCATATCGACCTGGTCGAGCGTGTAGCGGTCCACGCTGTAGCCGCGGCGTGCGAACTGCCGGGCCATCCAGTCCTGCAGCGGGGCTTCCTGGCCGCGGACCGAGGGGAAGCGGACGAGGTCGGCCAGGAACTCCGTCTGCCGGTCGAACCCGGCGGCGACCGCCTGGCGGAGGCGCTCGTGGATGGCGTCGTCAAGCATGGCGGTTTCCTTCAAGCGGGACGGACGTTCCAGAACGTCGGGAAGCCCCGCAGCACGCCCTGAATCCCGCGATGCGCCGTCGTGACCGCGAACTGGCCGAGCGGGAAGAAGGGCACGTCGTCCATGCACTGGACCTGGATGTCGCGGCAGATGGACCGGCGGGCGGCCTCGTCGGGGGCGTCGAACCAGGCGGCGATCAGCGCCTCCGTACGTTCGCTGGTGGACCAGCCGGGGTAGCCGGCCAGGCCGTTGCCGTGCAGCGAGATGTGGGTGGCGGGGCTGAGCCAGTCGCTGCCGGTCCACGACGTGACGAAGCCGCTCCAGCCGCCCTGGGACACGGGGCCTTTGTTGGTGCGGCGTTGCAGCATGGTCGCCCAGTCGGTCGCAACGTAGTTCACCGCCATGCCGGCCCGGCGCATGGTGTCGGCGAGCACCTCGCCCATCAGGCGCATGTGCAGGTAGTCGTTGGGAACGATCAGCTCCACAGTCTCGCCCTTGTAGCCGGCGTCCTTGAGCGCCTTCGCCACCGCCGGCAGGGCGTCCCTTTGGCTGCCGACCGCTTTCAGCCCGGCGTCGCTTGCCATCGGGCCGCCGGGCATGAACACGCCGACCGGGGTGGTGTAGAGCGCGGCGTCGTCGCCGACGACCGCCTGCATCATGGCGGGCTGGTCAAGCGCGTGCAGCAGGGCGCGGCGGATGGCCGGGTTGTCGAAGGGCGGCTGCAGGTGGTTCGGGCGCATGGTGCCGATGGTGCCGGAGGGGTCCATGACCTCCACCGTGATCCCCTTGGTGCGGCGCAGCAGCGGCAGCAGGTCGGGGGCCGCCTGCTCCCACCAGTCCTGCTCGCCCGCCTGCAAGGCCGCCGCGGCGGTGGCGCCGTCGGGGATCGTGGTCCATTCGATGCGGTCGTAGTGGACGACCTTGGGGCCGGAGAACCAGTCGGGCGCGCCGCCGTCCCGCGGCTTGTAGCCGTCGAAGCGGGCATAGACGTTGCGCGCGCCCTGCACGCGCTCGTTCGCGACGTAGCGGAACGGACCGCTGCCGACCATCTCGCCCACCTGCGTCATCGGGTCGGTCTGGGCCAGGCGCTCCGGCATCATCGCCGGCATGTAGGCGGCGGGGTGGCCGAGCGCGTCCGGCAGCAGGGGGAACGGCTTGCTGAGCCGGAACTGGATCGTGCGGTCGTCGGGCGCGGACAGCTCGTCGGTCGCGCGCATCAGGATGCCGCCCGTCGCGTCCCGCTTGGCCCAGCGGCGGATGCTGGCGACGCAGTCCCGCGCCAGCACGGGCGTGCCGTCATGCCACAGCAGGCCGGGGCGCAGCGTGAGGCGCCAGAGCTTGCCGTCCCCCTCCGTCGTGTGCCCCTCCACCATCTGCGGCGAGGCGCGATAGGCGGTGTCGCAGCCGTACAGCGTGTCGAACACCATGTGCCCGTGGTTGCGGGTGACGTTGGCGGTGCTCCAGTGCGGATCGAGGAAGGCGAGGTCGATCTGCGGGATGAAGCGGAGGGTGGTGGCCGCGGCGGCGCGCAGCAGGCCGGGGCGGGCGAGGCTGGACGCCCCGAGCGCCGCCAGAAGGGTTCGACGCCGCATGCCCGCTCTCCCGCCTATGGAGGGGCTACTAGACCGGACGCTGGATAGTGGGTCAATTTGAAATGCTTACAGGAATATAAGTGGCTCTACCCGTCATCGACCGAATCGCCGGGCTGCGGTAGGCAAGATCTTCGATAGCCAGGATCAGCCTATGCAGCCGCGATACGCCTCTGTCGATGCGCTACAGAAATACCTTGCGAAGGAGGTGTTCCACGAGAAACCCAGTGGGAAGAAAGCCGCGGGGCGAGCACTCGGAACACTGGTGGAGATCATCACATTCTATCTGATCGAGTCGTGGGGACTGCGACATTCGTTGGTGATTGAGAAGGCGTTGGCTGAGTATGGCTACCCTGAAATCACCCACAATGTGGAATACACGCTGCATCCCGTTCTTGAGGCAAGCAGAGTAAGGTTTCCCGGTCAGGAGAGGTCGATTTCCAGTGGCAAGATCAGGAAAGCTCTACGCACGGGGGCATCCGATCCGCTTCGAGGTCCGGACACGAACTTGCTGAGCGGTGGCGTCCTGAGAAACTGCTGCGTGGTGCACAGGCCGGAAGGCCGGATCGTCGTCGCTCATCTTGAACGCGAGACGCAGGGTGACGCGGAGGTGTACTTGGCGGCTCTGCACGACAAGCCTTATGCCATGTTCGAGTGCAAAAGAGTCGGAGTCGAGGAGGGCATGAAAAAAGGCCCCCAAACGATAGAGAAAGCGAAACAAGGTGCATACGTTGCCAAGTCTGTATCCAATTTACAGAAAATAAGGTTAAATGATGGTACTCAGGGCGGAGTTCTAATCACATCAGACAAGAATGATGCCGAGGTGGGCCGATATGATGCTCTCCTTGAGAAAATACTTAGGTCCAACGAGAAGTCCATGCTGGGTTCGTTCATCTTAACCGTTGGCATAGTGAGCAATCATGGTAATTGGTTCAGTACTGGCAACATGAACAAAGAGACAAAGCTACTGGCTCAAGCCTACGATTGGTTGCTGTTCCTCACTGATGCCGGTCTGGCCGATTTCATTAATGAACTGATCGTGCATCCGGAGGAAAACTACCAGTCGGTTTCAAATGCGTTCAAGTCATCGTACGACGGAAGCGGAAAACCAACCAGGTTCACAAAAACGACGATGGACTTTGAGGCTGACCGATGCTTGCACAGGTATTTCGTGGAACATCAAGATAGGATTCGTGGTTGGTTCAACGTATTGGCTCCGACAAATCGTGATCTGATGTCCCTCAAGGATGAGCTGTACCGTTTACGCGATAAGCCATGGCGGGAGATACTCGCATGAGCGCCGGACGCAAGGTCAATTCTCAAAGTCAGAATTGGGGAACGCCGCTGAACTATGTCCGTGCCGTCCACGAGTTCTTTGAGGAGCACGTGAGTCTCGACCCATGCTCAAACGAGCACTCGGTGGTCAACGCCAAGTTGGAATACTGCTTGCCCCGCCAAGATGGCCTCAAGGAGTCTTGGGATTACAAGACGATCTACGTGAACCCGCCATACGGTGCGGATCGCGAACGGGGAACAAGGATCATTCATTGGCTGGCCCGGTGCGAGATGGCGCATCGGCGGTTTGGGTCCGAAGTGTTGGCTCTGATCCCGGTTGCCAGCAACACGCTCCATTGGAAGAGGCACGTATGGCCGCACGCTGCCTGCATTGCTTTCCTCTATGACACACGTCTTAAGTTCTTCGTGGATGGCAAAGACGGGGGGAAAGGCGCCCCTATGTCTTGCGCCATGGTCTACTGGGGTACACGGCGCGATAGGTTCAAAAAGGTGTTTTCAAAGTTCGGTGCCGTTGTTGACCTTGGCCCGCCCGATGCCCGCACGGTGTCCGAAGCGGTCGCGAATACATCACACCGCGTACGTTCACGGCACAACCCAGGTCAGCAAGCCAGCTTTCCCGAACAGGTTCAGGTTCGGGCTTCCCACTCTTCCAGCAACTAAGTCATGTCGGTGAGCTTCCGCGACCTTCCCGTGATCCCCGCCGTCAAAGCGGGGGTGAAGCGGAACGCTGTTTCAGACATATGCCCCGAATGCCGGAACTTTGATCAGGAGATCTCGGACCAAACTACTACCGGAGGGGCGCCCGGCTTGGCAAGCCTCACAGGCGGCGGCGCAGCACGTCCGCCATCCGCTCCGCCATCGCGACCGTCGTCAGGTGCGTGTTGGCGCGAGGCACCTCCGGCATGACGGAGGCGTCGATCACCCGTAGGCCGGTCGCGCCGATCACCCGGCACTCGGGGTCCACGACGGAGCGCGGGTCGTCGGCGGCGCCCATCCGGCAGGTGCCGCTGGCGTGCTGCGCGTCGGAGCATTCGGCGAACAGCCAGGCGTCCAGCGCCGCGTCGTCCATCACGTCCTCCATCGGCCGGCCGGAGGCGCCGTACTCCACCCGCTCGGCGATGGCCTGAAAGGCCGGCTGGGCGCAGAGCGCCTGCAGGCGGCGGACGCCGTCGCGCAGGCGCAGCAGGTCGCGCTCGTCGGACAGCATGCGCTCCTCCACTTCGGGGTCGATTGTCGGGTCGGGGCTGGCGATGCGGACGTGGCCCTGGCTGAACGCCTGGTAGACCGAAACGGCGAGGCGCCCGCGCGAGGCGTCGGGGCCGCCCTGGCTCAGCAGCGCGCCGGCCAGGTTGCCGGCGATCACCATCATGTCATTCTCCCCGGCGCCGGCCAGGCCCGAGCTGTAGCGCAGGCAGCAGTTGGTGTGGCGGTGCATGGGCGTGCTGACCTGCGCGCCCGGCCGGAGGTGCAGCAGGGCGCCGACCAGCGGATGGTCGAGCAGGTTCTCCCCCACTGGCCGGTCGGCGGCGACCGGGATGCCGAGCCGCTGCAGCAGCGCCGCCGGGCCGATGCCGGAGCGCTGCAGCAGGGCGGGCGAATGGATGGCGCCGGCGCACAGGATGACCTCCCGCGCCGCCCGGGGCGCGTGCGTCTGGCCGCCGGCGCGCACGCGCACGCCCGAGGCATGGGGCCGGTTGCCCTCCCACTGCACCGCCTCGACCAGGGCATCGCCCACGATATGCAGGTTGGCCCGCCCGCGGGCCGGCTCCAGGTAGCCGTCGTTGGTCGAGACCCGGCGCCCGTCGATGCTGTTGATGGCGAACGGCGAGACGCCGGCGCCCTCCGGCGCGTTGTGGTCGTCGCACCAGCCGTAGCCGAGGCCGAGCGCCGCGTCCCGGAGCGCGCGGTCCACGCTGCCCCAGGCCTCGGGCGGCGCGCGGTACACCGGGATGGGGCCGCGGTCGCCGTGGTAGGGGGCGTCCGGGAAATTCTTGTCCGTTTCCAGCTTGCGGAAATACGGCAGCATGTCCGCCCAGGCCCAGCCGGCGCAGCCCGCGGCGGCCCAGCGCTCGAAATCGTCGGGGATGCCGCGTATGGCGATCTGGCCGTTGATGGTGGAGCTGCCGCCCATCGCCCGGCCGCGCCAAAGCAGCCGCGGCTCCTGCGCCGCCGTGCGCCGGGCCAGGAGGTGCTTCCAGCGGAAATCGTCGTCGCCGATGGCGCGCATGGGGTTGGGGATGCTGATGTGCTCCGGCGTCTCGGCGGAGCGGAAATCGCGCCCGGCCTCCAGCAGCAGCACGCGGGTGCCCGGGTCCTCGCTGAGGCGCGCCGCGAGGACCGCGCCCGCCGAGCCGCCGCCGATGATGATGGTGTCGTACTCGGCAGCGATCATCGGGCAGCCTTCGCGCAGGGGAGGGCGCAGCTTGCCGTCCGCATGGGCTTGCGGCAAGACGGGGAAGGCGGTCCTGCGACGCGCGGCCACGCCGGGGCCCAAGAGGGAGCCACGCGATGTCACGCCTCATCCAGCGCAGCCTGCGAGAGAAGCCTGAAACGGCGGTGGCCGGCGACGGCATCCGCCTTCGCCTGGCCAGCGGCAAGACCGTGATCGACGGGTCGGGCGGGGCGGCCGTCGCCTGCATCGGGCATGGCAACAAGCGCGGCGCGGCGGCCATGGCCGGGCAGGCCGGGCGGATGGCCTACGCGCATACCGGCTTCTTCACCTCCGAACCCGCGGAGGCGCTCGCCGACCTGCTCTTGGCCGATGAACCCGGCGGCCTCACCCATGCGTTCTTCGTCAGCTCCGGCTCCGAGGCGATGGAGGCCGCCATCAAGCTGGCCCGCCAGTTCTTCATCGAGACCGGGCAGCCCGGGCGGACCCGCTTCATCGCCCGGCGGCAGAGCTACCATGGCACCACGCTGGGCGCCTTGTCGGCCGGCGGCCACGTCGCCCGGCGCGCGCCCTACGAACCGCTGCTGGGCGCCGCGTTCAGCCGGGTCTCGCCGTGCTTCGCCTACCATTGCCAGGCGCCGGACGAGGACGATGCGCAGTACGTCGCGCGCCTGGCCGCCGAGCTTGAAGCCGAGTTCCAGCGGCTTGGCCCGGAGTCGGTCGCCGCGTTCTGCGCCGAAACCGTCGTGGGCGCGGCGGCGGGATGCGTCACGGCGGTGCCGGGCTACTTCGCCGCCATGCGCGAGGTGTGCGACCGGCACGGCGCGCTGCTCATCCTGGACGAGGTGATGTGCGGCATGGGCCGGACCGGCAGCTTGCACGCCTGGGAGCAGGAGGGCGTCGTGCCCGACATCCAGGCCATCGCCAAGGGCCTCGGCGGCGGCTACGCGCCGATCGGCGGCATCCTGGCCTCGGGAAAGGTGATCGCGGCGCTGCGGGACGGCTCGGGCGGCTTCATGCACGGGCAAACGTACCAGGCCCATCCCGTCGCCTGCGCCGCCGCCCTTGAGGTGCAGCGCATCCTGCGGGAGGAGGACCTGGTCGCCCATGCCGCCCGCCAGGGGAAACGGCTGGAATGCCTGATGGCCGAGCGGTTCGGCAACCATCGCCAGGTCGGCGACGACCGCGGGCGCGGCCTGTTCCGGGCGGTCGAGTTCGTCGCGGACCGGTCCAGGCGGACGCCGTTCGACCCCGCGCAGGGGATCGCCGAGCGGGTCAAGCAGGCGTCGCTCGACCGCGGGCTGGCGGTGTATCCATCGGTCGGCACCCTCGATGGCGTCCGGGGCGACCACGTGATCGTGGCGCCGCCCTTCATCGCCACGGATGCGGACCTGACGGAGATCGTGGACCGGCTCGGCGAGGCCATCGACGCGGTGTTCGCCTGATCCGCTTGCGGGACGGGAGCATCCAAGACCAAGAGGCGGCCTCCCATGCTGTCCAGCAGGGCGCGCGTACCGTCATGGGCCGGACGGGCGGTGGTCATCACGGCCTTGACGGCCCGGCTGCGTCCGCAATCTCCCACCCGCCGCCAAGGGCGCGGTAGAGCGTGACCAGGCCGGTCGCGATCCGGGTGCGGCTGTCCGCCAGGTCGTTCTGGCTCTGCAGGAGCTGGGACTGGGCCGCGTTCACGTCGAGGAAATCGACCACGCCCTCCGCGTAGCGTTGCCGGGCCGCGCGGAGCGCGATGTCGTTCTGGGCTACGGCGTCGGCGACCTGCTTTTCCCGCGCCTGCGCCTCCGCGAACGCCGTGAGCGCGTCGTCCACCTCTTGCCAGGCTCCCAGCAGCGTGCGGCGGAACGTGATCGCGGCCTCGCGCTGCTGGGACTCGCGCAGCCGCAGCGTGCCGCGCAGCCGCCCGCCCTGGAAGATCGGCAGGGAAACCGACGGCCCCACCTCGAACGCGCGGGAGTAGAGGCTGAACGCATCCTCGAACCGCAGGCTCTGCAGCTCGGCGCTGCCGTTCAGCGTCACGTCCGGGTAGAACTCCGCTTCCGCGACCCCGGTCTGCGCCGTGGCCGAATGCAGCCGGGCCTCGGCCTGGCGCAGGTCCGGGCGGCGGCGCACCAAGGTCGAAGGCAGGCCGACCGGCACCAACGCCGGCACGCCCGGTTGGGCGGCCCGGGGCTTCAGCTCCGCTTCCAGCGCCCGGGGCGCCTCGCCCAGCAGCAGCCCGATGGCGTTGATCACGGCCGCTTCCTGCGTGCGCAGCGGCGGCACGGTGGCGGCGATCGTGGCTTCCTGGGACCGCGCCCGCGCCATGTCGAGCGTGGTGGCGACGCCGTTGTCGAACCGGTTGCGCACCAGGGCGGAGTTCTGCCGGGCGAGTCCGGCGTTGTTCTCGGCGATGGTCCGTTCCGCCTGGATGCCGCGCAGTTGCAGGTAGTCCTGCGCCAGGTCGGCCAAGGCGGCAAGGGCGATGCCGCGCCGGTCCTCGATGGCGGCCTCCGTGTCGGCGTTCGCGGCCTCCACCCCGCGGCGCACCCGGCCGAACAGGTCGAGGTCCCAGGAGGAGCTGAGGCCGTCCTGGAACACGTCGAACTCAAGCGGCGCGCCGGGCTTGGCGACGACGATGGCGCCCGGGTTGCCGGTCGGGCTGATCCGGGTGCGCTCGTAGGAGGAGCGTTCGCTGACCTGCGGCAGCCCTTGCGACGCCACCACCGCGCGCTGCGCCCGGGACTGCAGGACGCGCTCGGCCGCCGTCTGCAGGCCCAGGTTCTGCTTGGCGATGCGCGCCACGAGCGACGACAGCTCCGGGTCGCCGAACTGGGTCCACCACTGCGGGTCCACCTCGTCGGTCGTCGTGCGGCTGCGCACGTCGGTTCGCGCCGAGCCCCAACCGCCCGGCGCTCCGGGGTCCGGCGGCTGAAAATCCGGTCCCACGGTGCAGCCGGCCAGCAGCAGCGCTGCGGCCCAGGCCAGCCGGGCAGCCGTCACTGGGGCGCCGTGACGCGGGCGGGCGTCTGCCGCTGCTCGCCGGCCACGTCCGCCAGCCCGGTGTGGATCGTCGTTTCCACGGAGAAGCCGAGGCGCAGCAGCTTCGCCGCGTTCTGCCCCGGCGACACCACGATCTTCACCGGCAGGCGCTGCACGATCTTGGTGAAGTTGCCGGTGGCGTTGTTGGGCTGGATCGCCCCGAACGCCGCGCCCGACGCGGGCGGCACGCTGTCCACCACGCCATCGAGGTCAAGGTTGTAGGCATCCACATGGATGCGCACGCCCTGGCCCGGCAGCACATGGCGGAGCGCCACCTCGCGGTAGTTCGCCACGATGTACGCCTGGTCGAGCGGCGCCACGACCATCAGGGATGCGCCGGGCGCCACGTAGTTGCCGACCTCCACGGTGCGGCTTCCGACGGTGCCGCTGACCGGCGCCAGGATGCGGGTGTAGCTGAGGTTGAGCCGCGCCTGATCGACCCGCGCCTGGTCGGCCTTCACAGTGGCCGCCGCTGCCGCCTGCTGCGCTTCAAGAACGGGGACCTGCCGCCGGGCCGCCTCCGTGGAGGCGCGGGCCTGATCGACCGCCGACTACGCCTGCTGCACCTGCTGGTCCGCCTGCTGGCGCTCCTGGAAGGTGCCGGCGCCGGTCGCGGCCAGGTTGCGATAGCGCTTCTGGTTGGCCTGAGCGAAGGCGAGCTGCGCCGCGGCGGACGGGTTCTGCGTCTGCGACTGGTCCACCACGGCGGGCTGGCGCGAGATGGAGGCGCCGGCCTCGGCAAGCTGCGCCATGTCGCGCTCCAGGGTGGCCTCGGCGCTGGCGAGCGCCGCGCGGAAGTCCCGGTCGTCGATGGTCGCCAGCAACTCCCCGGCGGACACCGGCTGGTTGTCGTCCACATCCACGGACGCGACCTGCCCGGACACGCGCGGCGCGACCGTCGCGTAGTGCGCGGTCACGTAGGCGTCGTCGGTCCAGACATCCGGGGCGGGGGCGAAGATGATCGCGAGCACCACGGCGATGAAGCCAATAACGACCGCGCCGCCCAGCAGCCAAGGCCATAGCGGCTTCCGCTTGGCCGGCTGCTTGTCCTTGGGCTGCTTGTCCTCCCGCGGCGCGGCGCCCTTCTCGTCGTCAGGCATCCCTCGGCCCTACGGCTGCGCTGCGACGATGCGGGGCGGGTAGGTGCGGACCGGCAGCACCGCCAGCACGACCACGAGGACCACGGCCAGGCATGCGATGATGAGGAACGCATCGCTCAGCGTCAGCACGGTCGCCTGCGCCTGGACGGCCTCCCGGAACGCCGCGACGCTCCCCGGATCGTGCCCCTGCAGCACGCTGAACGCCCCCTGTCCCGACTGGTCCACGATGCGGTTGTAGTGCAGCGCCCCGCGCCAGCGCATGATGAGCTGCACCATCCATACGCCGACCGGCTCGGCCACGCCGCGCATCGTGTTGACCAGGGTGGAGGCGAACGGCCCGTCCGCCGGGTCCTTGATGGTGTTCACGGCCATCATCAGCAGCGGCATGACGACCAGCGGCGCCCCGGCCGCTTGGAACGCCTGCCAGAGCAGGAAGGTGCCGGCATCCCAGACCGAGGTGAGAAAGGAGTTGCCGATGCAGGCCACGGCGACGCACACGATGCCGGAGAACAGCACCCATCGCGCATCGACGGCTTTGAAATCCAGCAGAAAGGCAATGGCTGGCAGGAGCAGGAACTGCGGCCCGGCGATCAGGGTGGTGACCTCATAGGATTGCTCCGGCCGGAAGCCGGCGACCTGCTGCAAGTAGTCGATCGGAATGGTCCCTGCCGACAGGTTGAGCAGGAGGAAGGTGAACAAGGTGATCAGCCCGAACAGGTAGTTGCGCCGCTTCAGCAGGGAGAAGCGGTAAAGCGGCAGCTCCACCGTCAGTTCGTTCAAGACGAGCAGCGGCAAGGCCACGGCGGAGACCAGGGCGAGCACGCAGATCGCCTTCGAGTTGAACCAGTCCAGCCGGTTCCCCTGTTCGAGCATGGTCGTGAACGCGCCGAACCCGACGATGACGAGTAGCGCGCCGCGCCAGTCGAACTGCCGGACGCGCTCGTATTTCGGCGGCTGCTGCTCGACGCCGTGCCAGACGAGCAGGCCGGCCAGCGCGCAGAGCGGCAGGTCCTCGTAGAACACGAACTGCCAGCCGACGGCCTCGGTCCACAGCGCGGCCAGGGCGGTCGAGACATTCGGCCCGAAGGTGGCCGTCAGGCCGTAGGCCGCCAAGCCGTAAAGCCGGACCGGCGGCGGCAGCACCTGGAGCGCGACCGTCAGCAGCAGGGGGATCGTGAAGCCGGAGGCCAGGCCTTGAAGGGTGCGGAGGCCGTAGAGCAGGCCCAGGTTCGACGTGAGCGGGATAAAGACCGTGCTGACGCACGTCAGCGCGATCACGCCCAGCAGCCAGCGGCGGATCGACACCGTGATGGCCCAGAACGTCGCCATCGACATGCCGACGACCTGGCCGGTGGAGAACAGGCTGGTGAGCCAGGTGCCGGGGTCCTCGCTGATGCTCAAGGCTCCCCGCACGTCGGTCAGCGCAGTGGAGGTGACGCCGTCGTTGAACTCGACCGTGAGCGCAGCCAGCAGCACGCCCAGGAGGCCCAGCAAAGGTCTCAGCTTCACGCCCTTGGCCGCTTCGCTCGCCAAATCCAACTCCGGGTTCCATCGCTGTTTTGCCGGCTCATCCGGTCCGCCGCAACGGGCGACAGGCTCCGGCGGTGGGAGCCGGCGTGCCGCCAGGCCGTCCCGCGCGCACGCATTGCAACGAACGAATGGGCTGCGCATTAAGACGGCATGAACGCCATCGTCTCCCTCCGCCCCACGCAGCACGTCGCCGACGCCTTCCGGGCCGCCGTCAGGGCCTTCGACCGCGCGTATCCGGTGCTCGTGCTGAGCCATAACGATGCCGATGGCCTGTCCGCCGCCGCCCTGTTCGCCCGGGCTTTCGCCGCGGATGGCTGGCAGGTCCGCACCCGCATCGTCGGACGCGGCGAAAGCCCGTGGTCGGAGGCGATGCGCGCCGAACTCGCCGACGTGCCGGCAGGCGGCGTGGTGGTGGCCGACCTCGGCGTGCGGCCCGGCCTGCCGAAGCCCGGCGTGCCCACGATCGTCGTCGATCACCACATCCCCGGCGCCCCGCCGCCCGGCGCCGCCGTGATCACCGGGCACGGCATGGACCCGATCCCGACCTCCAGCCTGCTGGCCTACTGGTGCGCCGGGGCGCTGGCGGACGCGACGCCCTGGCTGTGGATCGCGGCGGTCGGCCTGATCGGCGACATGGCGGAGGACGCCGGCTTTGCCGAGATGGCGGAGGCGCGGCGCTACGGCATCACGGCGCTGCGGGATGCGGCATCCTTGGTCAACGCGCCCCGGCGCACCGCGTCCGGCGACGCCTCCGCGGCCCTTGCGTTGCTGATGACAGCGGACGGCCCGCGCGAGATCACGAAAGAGGGCCGGCCCGAGGCGGCGGCGCTCCGCGCGGCGAAGGCGGAGGTCAAGGCGGAGCTGGACGCCGCGCGGCGCGTCGCCCCGAAGCTGCGGGGCGAGGTGGCGCTGATCCGGTTCAGCTCGCCCGCCCAGATCCACCCGCTGATCGCCCAGCAATGGCGCGGCCGGCTGCAGGGCGAGATCGTGCTGGCGGCGAACGCCGGCTACCGGTCGGGCTGGGTCCACTTCGCCGTGCGCAGCGCCCGCGACCGGGATTTGGTCGCGTTCCTCGCCGAGCACCGCCCGCCGGGCGCGGACGAGGCGTACGGGTCGGGGCACCGCCGGGCGACCGGCGGCGCGCTGCGCCCGGCGGATTGGAACGTGTTCATCCGCGGCCTGGGGTTCGGGCCGGACGAAGAGGTGCCGGCATGACCACCAAGCTGCGGCTCGGCTTTCCCGTGAAGGTGATGGGCGTGCCCGGCCTGAAGAGCAACGACACAAGGCGTTGGCAGAAGGACCCGCACCTCAAGACCTCGCTCGAATATCTCGATGCGATCTTCACCTACCTGCAGCGGCGGCGGATCGACATGTACCGCATGTCGTCCGACCTCGCGCCCTATGCGACCCACCCGGACCTGCCGCAGTTCCACTCGATGGTGGCGGAGAGCGACGCGGAGCTGCGCGCGACGGGCGCGCGGGCCAGGGCGCTCGGCCTGCGCCTGTCGTTCCACCCGTCGCAATACGTGCTGCTGAACAGCCCGGACCCGGAGCTGACGCGCAAGAGCATCTGGGACCTGGCCAGCCAGGCCGAGATGCTGGACCGCATGGAGCTGGGTCCGGAGGCGGTCATGGTGACGCATGTGGGTGGCGCCTATGGCGACACGGAGGCCAGCCGTGCCCGCTGGGTGCAGACCTGGCCCACGCTGCCCGAGCCCGTGCGGCGGCGGCTGGTGCTGGAGCACGACGACATCCGCTTCTCCGCGGCCGACGTGCTGTGGATACACGGGCACACCGGCGTGCGGCTGATCTTCGATTACCAGCACCATTGGTGCCTGAACCCGGCCGGGCTTGATGCCGTGGAGGCGCTGCGCGCCATCCTGCGCACCTGGCCGGAGGGCGTGCGGCCGAAGATCCACTTCTCCTCGCCCCGGACGGAGCTGCGGGAAGTGGCGCGGGTGGACCGCAAGACCCGCAAGAAGACCAAGGCGCTGCTGCCGCCGGTGTGGACCGGGCACGCCGACTTCACCAACCCGTTCGAGTTCGCGCGCTTCATGCGCGATGCGGCCGGGCTGGATTTCGACGTGATGCTGGAAGGCAAGGCCAAGGACCTGTCACTCGCCAAGCTGCGTCCGGACCTGCTGCGCTATGCCCCCGACGTGGCGGCGCGGTTCGGCGTGTTCCCGGCCGAGGCGAAGGTTTTGGAAGAGGAAGAGGCCAGCCTGGAAGCCGACCACGACCCGGCGGCGGACCCGGATGTGGATGAGGCCGCGTGACGGAGGCGGTCGCGCATCGCCTGTCGCACCCCGCATAGCCCCTATATAGAGGCGCGCACCCAGCCGAGGACCCTGCATGATCTCTCGCCGCCATCTGATCGCCTCCGCCCCTTTGCTCGGCCTGGCCGGGCAGGCGCGCGGGGCGGAGGCGCCGGTCCGGTTCGCGGTCGGCCCGTTCCAGCCCACGGCCGGCGACACCAAGCGCGCCTATGAGCCGTTCTTCGCCTACCTGGCCGCGGCGCTCGGCCGCCCTTACGAGCTGACGGTGACGACCGACTGGGCCGGCATCGCGGTGGCGCTGGCGAACGGGCAGGTGGACTGCGCCTGGATGGGGCCGTGGGGCTACGTCCTGGCGAAGGACCGCTCGGGGGCGGAGGCGCTGGCCACCGTCGAGTACAACGGCAAGCCGACCTACAACGCGATCATCATCGCCAGGCCCGACCTGAAGATCGAACGTTTCCCCGAGGATGCGCGCGGCCTGTCCATCAGCTTCGCCGACGCCGGATCGACCAGCGGCTGGCTGATCCCGAACTGGTGGTTCCTGACCCACGGCATCGACGTGAAGACCTTTTTCAAGTACCGCGACGGCGCGTCCCACCCGGCGAACGACATTGCGGTGGCGACCGGGCAGGTGGACCTCGCGACCGACTACGACCGCAACCTCAACGCGATGATCGAGGCCGGGCGGGTCAAAGCGGACCAGGTCCGGGTGGTCTGGACCTCCGACCCGCTGCCGAACGACGCCCTGGCGGTCCGGCGCGACCTCGACCCGGCGACGAAGCGCGCCATCCTGGACGCGGCCCTGAAGATCGACCTGGCCCGGGCCGCTGCGGTCCTGCCCGCCCACTACACGGGCTGGGTCGCAGCCCGGCCGGACAGCTACGCCGACATCGAGGCTGCCGGCCGCGCGCTTCACAAGCTGCAAGGGAGTTGAGGCCCCGGGCGGCGGAGCCGCCAACTGCCCATCGGGCGGCATGGCCGCCGGTCGTTCGATGGGCGGCTGGTCTGCTCGCCGCCTCCGTCCTGTACGGCGCCTGCCTTTGGGTCGTCTCGCCGGACCTGCCACCCGAGTTGATCTGCTCCGCCCGCTGCGGTGACACCATTATGGGCGTGCGCCATCGCGAGCTGCCGGCGGAGGGCGTCCAATTCAATCCCGAGTCCGTCC
>CAXUJE010000074.1:17122-18970 GCA_964251035.1 uncultured Acetobacteraceae bacterium | reverse complement strand
GTGCTGGGCGGGGTGATCCTGTTCCTTGAGCCCGATGCGATCCCGTTCTTTGGCGCGATCATGCCCAAGTGGGGGATGTACGCGATCGGCGCCGTGCTTTGGCTGGTCGTCGCGGCCTATGTCTGCTTGTCCCGCTTCGTCGGCACCATCCGGCTGTTCGGCGCCGAGGTCACGCTGCCGGACTGGCGCATGGCCATCGTGCAGGTGGCGCTTGCGACCGTTGACGTGGCGGTGACGGCGGCGATCTTCTACCAACTGCTGCCCGGAGTGCCGGGGCTGACCTACGTGCGGTTCCTCGGCGTTTATGTGGCGTCCTACACTGCGGGGCTTGCGGCGAACCTGCCCGGCGGGCTTGGCGTGTTCGACACCGCCATGCTGCTGGGCCTTGAGCCTTACTTGAAGCCGCCGCAAATCCTCGGCGCCATCGTGGTGTTCAGGCTGTATTACTACATCATCCCGCTGTTCCTGGCCGGCACGATGTTCGCCGGCAACGAGATCCTGCTGCGCGGCGGCGCGCTGTTCAAGACGGGCGCGTTCGGCCGCAGCACCCAGGCGCTGGCCCGATGGAGCGAGCCAAGCTTCGCCGCTGGCGCCGCCTCGGGCACCGTCGCGTTGTGCGGCGCGCTGCTGCTGGCGCTCGGGGTGCTGGACGACCGGCCGGACTTCTCCTGGATCGATCCTGACTATGCCGACCTCGTGGCGAATGCCGGGCAGTTCGTGCCGTCGCTGATCGGCGCGGCGCTGCTCGTGCTGTCCGTCGGGCTGTCGCAGCGGGTCACCCTGGCCTGGGGCGCCACGGTCGTGCTGCTGCTGGCCGCGGCCGGCTTCACCGCGGCGCAGGGCACCAACCTGTGGGTTTCGGCCGTGCTGCTGCTGGCGACCTTGCTGGTGGCGCCGTTCCGCGACGCTTATTACCGCCACGCCCGGCTGCTGTCGGGGCCGCTGCAGGCCGGCACCGCGGTGCCGCTGTTCGCGTTGGTGGTCTGCGTGCTGGCGTTGACGGCGTTCGAGCCGACCATGCGGACCGTCAATGAGAATAGCTGGATCGAGGTCGTGCTGTCGCCCGACCTGCCGAACAGCCTGCGCCTTTCGGTGGCGCTCGCGGTGGTGCTGGCGCTGGTGGCGCTGTGGCGGCTGATCCGGCCGGGCCGCGTCGGCTGGGTCCCGTGGGCCGGGGAGGGACGGCGGCGCTACGCGGAACTCGGCGCCATGCCGCCCGTGCAGGCGGACGGGATCGTGATGGGGGAGGCCGGGCGCGCCGGCATCCCGTTCCGCCGTATCGGCCGGGTGCTGCTCGGCCTCGGCGACCCGGCCGGGTCGGTGCAGGACCGCGTGTCGGCCATCTGGAACCTGCGTGACCTGGCACAGCAGGAAGGCCTGGACCCCGCCGTTTGGCGCGCCGGCCCGGGGCTGTTGAAGGTTTATGCCGACCTGGGCCTCACCGCCCTGCCGCTCGGCCCGGATGGGCTGCCGCTGCCGGAACGGGCGGACGACGCCCCGGTGGTCGCGCAGTATCTCTGCTGCCGGGCGGAGCGCGACTTGTCGCTGCTGCTGCCCTTGCTGCCCAGCCTGGCGGAGACGGGGCTGCGGGAACGCGGCCAGTTGGCTAGCTGACTGGACTGGCCCCGGCTTGACTATCGCCGCCTTGCGGCCGCCTCGGCGCGAGGATCGCCGCCGTCATGACCTGCACCGGCTCGTCCCGCTGGTTCAGCGTCGTCGTCTGGATCGTCACCAGCCCGCGGTCAGGGCGGGAGCGCGAAGGCCGCATCTCCATGATCTCGGCTTTCGCGCGCAGCAGGTCGCCGGGCCGCCCCCGGCGGGGCCCGGCGGGCGTGTGGGTGTGGGCGC
>CAXUJE010000074.1:4759-17112 GCA_964251035.1 uncultured Acetobacteraceae bacterium | reverse complement strand
GCCGCCCGCCCCGCCCCCCGCCGCCGGCGGCCAGCCCGCCCCGCAGCAGGTCGCCGGGCCGCACCGGGCGGAGCCAGGCGAGCTTGTCGATCTGGGCGCCCAGGCTGCCGCCGGGAAAGCGGCCCATAAGGGTATCAAGCTGCAGCCGCATCGTGAGCGCCGCGGTGTGCCAGCCGCTGGCGACCAGCTCGCCGAACATGCTGCCGCGCGCCGCGTCCTCATCCAGGTGCTGCGGCTGCGGGTCGAACTCTTGGGCGAAGGCCACGATGCGGTCGCGGCCCATGGCCTCGGCGCGGGACAGGAAGACCTGGCCCACGGCCAAGTCGTCGTAATAGATCGGATCGTTCACGCCCGCCCTCCCCGAAGCGCGCATCCTCGCCCGGCCACGCTGTGGACAGAAGGCGCATATGCACCTAACTCTAACCAATGAGCGCGCCTTGTCCAGCTTCCATGCCATGAACATCCTGGGGAACGTCGCCGGCCTTCCAACGGGCGCTTGCCATTGTCAGGCGCTGCGGCAGGCGGCACGCCGGGCTTCGGCGTTCTACGACGCGGCCTTGGCGCCGCTGGGCCTGCGCGTTTCGCAGTTCGGCATCCTAGCCCGCCTCAGCCGGAACGGCCCGCGCGGCATCCAGGCTTTGGCGGCGGAGCTGGCGATGGACCGCACCACGCTCGGCCGCAACATCCGTCCGTTGGAACGGGATGGCCTGCTCTGCGCCACCGCCGACCCGGCCGATGGCCGGTCCCGCCTGCTGTCCGTCACCCCGCGCGGCGCGGCGCTTGTCGAAGCGGCATGGCCGTCCTGGAACGCGGCGCAGGCTGGGTTCGAGTCACGGTACGGCGCGGTGCCCGCCGCAGAACTGCATGCGGCGTTGCAGCGCGTGGTGGCGATGCTACATCCCTTCGAAGGATGATGCGCGGCCAAAGGCCGCCAGCCGCGCCGCTCGGGCCTCGAAGGGATCGCCATTTGTTTGAAATCGCCCGGGCGTCCAGGGTCGCCGAAGGCCTGCCGCACCCGCTCGGCGCCACCTGGGACGGTGTGGGGGTCAACTTCGCCCTGTTCTCGGCCAACGCCGCCAAGGTCGAGCTGTGCCTGTTCGACCAGGAAGGCCGCACCGAGCTGGAACGCATTGAACTTCCGGAATACACGGATGAGGTCTGGCACGGCTACCTGCCGGACGCCCGGCCCGGCACCGTGTATGGCTACCGCGTGCATGGCCCTTGGAATCCCAAGGCCGGTCATCGCTTCAACGCTAAGAAGCTGCTGCTTGATCCCTATGCCAAGGGGCATGTCGGGCAACTGGCATGGGGACCCGAGGTGTTCGGCTACCGTTTGGAGACCGGCGACGACACGGTCATCGACAAGCGGGACAGCGCCGCGCACATGCCGAAATGCGTGGTCATCGACCCGGCCTTCACCTGGTTGCGCGACCGCCGGCCCAACGTGCCGTGGGAACAGACAATTTTCTACGAGGCCCATGTCCGCGGCTACACCAAGCGGCATCCGGCCGTGCCGAAGGAGCTTCGCGGCACGTTTTCCGGCATGGCGAACAAGGCGGTCCTCGACTGGATCACGAAGCTGGGCGTCACAAGCGTCGAGCTGCTGCCCGTCCACACCTTCGTTGATGACACTCACCTGATCGGCAAGCGGCTGACCAATTACTGGGGCTACAACTCGATCGGCTTCTTCGCGCCCGACCCGCGCTATTCCAGCAAGCCGGCCTTTGCCCATGCCGAGTTCAAGGAGATGGTGGCGCACCTGCACGACGCCGGGCTGGAGGTGATCCTGGACGTCGTTTACAACCACACGGCGGAGGGCAACGAGCGCGGGCCGACCCTGTCGTTCAAGGGCATCGACAACGCATCGTACTACCGCCTGCCGCCGAACGAGCCGCGGTTCTACATCAACGACACCGGCACCGGAAACACGCTGAACCTGTCGCACAGCCGGGTGCTGCAGATGGTGACGGACAGCCTGCGTTACTGGGTGCAGGAGATGCACGTCGATGGCTTCCGCTTCGACCTCGCCACCATCCTGGCGCGCGAGCCGCACGGCTTCGACGAGAGCAGCGGCTTCCTGCACGCCTGCCGGCAGGACCCGGTGCTGAACAGCGTGAAGCTGATCGCCGAGCCTTGGGACTGCGGCCCCGGCGGCTACCAGGTCGGCCGTTTCCCGCCGGGCTGGGCGGAGTGGAACGACAAGTTCCGCGACGAGGTGCGGCGGTTCTGGAAGGGCGACGAGGGCATGGTGCCTGCGATGGCCGCGCGCCTGTCGGCCTCGGCCGACCTGTTCAACAAGCGGGGCCGCAAGCCCTGGTCCACGGTGAACTTCATCACCGCGCATGACGGCTTCACCCTGCGCGACGCCGTCAGCTACAACGCGAAGCACAACAAGGCCAACGGCGAGGACGGCCGCGACGGCAGCGACAACAACCATAGCTGGAACCACGGCGTCGAGGGGGAGACCGACGATCCCGACATCCGCGAGCGCCGCCAGCGCCAGATGCGCAACATGCTGGCCACCCTGCTGCTGTCGCAAGGCACGCCGATGATCCTGGCCGGCGACGAGTTCGGCCGCACCCAGGGCGGCAACAACAACCCCTACTGCCAGGACAACGCGGTCAGTTGGCTCGACTGGAACTTGCCGGCATGGGCGCAGACCCAGGTGGCGCTGGTGCAGCGCCTGACCAAGCTGCGGCACGACTATCCCATCCTGCGCCGCGGCCGCTTCTTCACCGGCACCCCGATCGACGCGCTGGACGTGAAGGACGTGACCTGGATCAACGCTTCCGGCGCGGAGATGGGGGAGCGCGATTGGCACGATCCTCAAATGAAATGCTTCGGCATGCTGATCGACGGCCGCGCCCAGGCGACCGGCATCCGCAAGCCCGGCAGCGACACGACCATGCTGATCGTGCTGAACGCCCATCACGACTTGGTGACGATCACCCTTCCGGAGTGCACCAACGGCAAGGCGTGGGACTTGGTGTTCGACACCAACGTGCCCGAATGGGACGACAGGCAGAGCTTCGCGATCGGCGATCGGTATGAAGTGACCGGTTGCTCGCTGCTGGTGTTCGCGCTGCGATCCTGACAGCGCCTGCGGTCGGCGTCAGCCCGCCACCATGTCCGCGAGCGCCCGTCCGGACACGAAGGCGGCCTCCACCCGTGCACCTAGGCACCAGTCGCCGCAGGCCCCAAGCCCGGCGGTGGCGTCCCACAACGCCGGCATCCCGAGCGGCGCCTCGGCGAGCGCGTAGCGCCAACGGTGCACGGCCGCATAGCGCGGCGCCGCCGTGATCCCGGTCTCCGCGGCGAATGCGGCACGCAACAGGGGCAGCACGGCCTCAGCCGGCTGTTCCAGGTGGTCGCGGGACCATTCGGGCGTCGCATGCGCCACCCAGCACTCCGGCGTGGCGGCACGGCCGGGCCGGGAGCTGTCGCGGGCGATCCAGCGCAGCGGGCCGTCCGGACGCAGCAGGTCGGGTGCGGCCGTGGCCTCCTCGAAGGCCAGCATGGCGGCCCAGCACGGCGCCATGCTGGCCCGGGCCGCTTCTGAGGCAAAGGCATGCGGCTGCAACAGCCCAACTGCCTGCGGCGCCGGCACGGCGACTGCTATCCGGTCGAACGGCCCCGCCACATCGCCTCCCGTACCGGACACCAGGCCGGGCCGCGTGTCCGCCGCGTCGCGATGCCGCACGCGCCAGCCCTGGCCGTCGCGGTGCAGGAACGCGACATGCCGCCCGGTGTGCAGGTCGCCGATGCCCTGCTGTTCCATGTGTCTTGCCAGGGCAGACATGCCGGGCACGCCCGACCAGCGGTCTCCGCCCGCTGCGGCCCAAGGCGCCGCATTCCCCGCCGCCGCCATCGCCTGCATCACTGAGATGAAAGCCGGGTCGCGGGCCGTCGCGTACTGCGCGCCGTGGTCGAACATCAGGCCGTCCACCCGCCGGGTCGCCAACCGTCCGCCGACCCGGCGCGACTTGTCGAACAGCGTGACCGCGGCGCCCGCCCGGTGCAGCGCGCCGGCGCAGGCGAGGCCGGCCATGCCGGCGCCGATGACGGCAATGCGAAGCGGGCGGGATTGGGACATATGTCATGCTGTCCTGCCCGGCCCAGGTCCGCAAGCCTCGGTTTGCGGTTGCGCGCGGCGGCCGGGCTGCCGATAACAAGGCCAACAGTCGCAGGATTTACCATGAGCCGGCCAGCCCTTCGGATCACCCGGCACGACGCAGCGGACGGCACCGCAAGCTTCGACTTCGAGGTGTGGAACCCCTGGACCGCCGTCTACGAGCCGCAGCCGGACCTGCCCGGCGCGCTGCGGCAGGTGGACGCCCTGCTGGACCGGGTGCGCCAGGCCTGGGTCAGCCAGGACCCGGTGCAGTCCACCCTGCGCGACGCGCCCGATCCCGATCTGCCGGAAGATGTGGAATGGGCGGAGTTCCGCGTCAGCGCGCAGGCCAACCGGGTGCACGAAACCCGCAACTTCGACGCGCTGCACTGGCGCAAGGCGATGGGTGGGCGCAGCGGCGCCATCGAAACGACGTGCAACGAGGTGGGTTTCCGGGCAAACTGATGTCGTGCCCGGACTGAAGATCCTCTCGTTCTCGACCCTGTTTCCCAATGCCGCCCAGCCGCGGCATGGCATCTTCCTGGAGCATCGCCTGGCGCACTTGGCGCGTCTCGGGACCCGCGCCGGCGCGCTGTCGATCCGGCATGTGGCGCCGGTGCCGTATTTCCCCTCCGGCCATCCGCGCTTCGGCCGCTACGCGCAGTTCGCCCGCGTGCCGGATGCAGACGTGCGGGCCGGGGGAGTGCCGGTCACGTATCCCCGCTATCCCTTGCTGCCGAAGCTCAGCATGTCGGCCGCGCCCTGGCTGCTGGCGGCGGCCATGCTGCGCCACCTGCGACGCATCCGGCGGGCCGGCTTCGACTTCGACCTGATCGACGCCTATTACTTGTACCCCGACGGCGTTGCCGCGGCGGCGCTGGCCCGCATCCTGGGAAAGCCGCTGCTGCTCACCGCGTTCGGCAGCGACGTGAGCCAGATTCCGGCCTATGCCCTGCCGCGGCGGGCGCTGCTCTGGGCGACGCGGCAGGCGCCGCTGATGACCGTCGTCTGCCAGGCGTTGAAAGATGAGCTGGTGCGGCTCGGCGTGCCCGCCAGTCGGATGCGGGTCATCCTGCACGGGGTCGATCTGCGCCTGTTCCAACCGCCGGCAGACCGGGCAGCCCTAAGGGACAGCCTGGGCATGACAGGGCCGACGCTGATCTCGGTCGGGCACCTGATTGACCGCAAGGGCCACGACATCGCCATCCGCGCCATGCCGGACCTGCCGGGCCATACCCTGCTGATCGTCGGCGATGGCCCGCGCGAGGCGGCGCTGCGGCAGTTGGCCAAGGAGCTTGGACTGGGTGAGCGGGTGCGTTTCCTGGGCCACGTGGATCAGGCCCGGCTGCCCGATCTGATGGGCGCCGCCGACGTGTTGGTGAATTGCAGCGACCGCGAGGGCATCGCCAACGTACTGATCGAGGCGATGGCCTGCGGCACCCCGGTCGCCGCCACCGCGGTTTGGGGTTCGCCCGAGGCCGTGACCACCCCGGCCGCCGGCGTGCTGCTGCGCGAGCGGTCCGCCGCGGCCTTGGTGGAGGGCATCCGCACCCTGCAAGCCACGCCCCCCGGCCGCGCCGCCACCCGGCGCCACGCCGAGACCTTCACCTGGGAGCGCACCGCGGCCGAGCACCTGCAAGCCATCCGCGACACCTTGGCCGCGTGAGCACGGACCTGCTGACCCTGGCGTTCAGCGAGGCGTGCCCGGCGGCCCGCGTGGTGTCGGAAGAGCCGGCGGTGACATGGCACAAGCCTTGGCCTGGCCTGCTTCTCAACCTCTCCGGCCAGGCGTTCGACCCGGCGCGCCTCAACGCGGGGGACCGCTTGTCCCACGCCCGGCGCTTGGAGTGCCTGCGCTCGGTGCACCTGCTGTGGTCCGATTTCTTCTTGGCCGATGGCTGCGTCAGCACGATCTACGACGGCAATGCCCGTGCGGCCGTGCAGCAGGTCGTGGCGCATGAGGAACTGTCCCGCTACATCGGCATCGCCCGGTGCGGCGAGGACTTCGTCGTTCCCCGCGCTCGCCTGCGGGATGCGCAGCGGATCGAGGGGCCGGTGCTGTTCGCGACCTCGGACGAGCCGCACAACTGGGGCCTTTGGCTGCTGTATGTCCTGCCGGCCGTCGTGCATTTCACCCGCAACCGGCATCTCTATCGAAAGCTGTTCGTCTTCGCCACGCATCCCAACATGCGCGCCCTCCTGGCGCTGCTCGGCGTGCGGGATGACGAGATGATCCTGCACGACTGCGGCACGGCCTATTGGTTCGAGGAGGTCCATGTGTTCCGGCAGTCGATGCGGGACTGCTATGTCAGCCCGGCCGCTCGCGGGCTCTATGCCCAGCTTCGCGACGCGGTCATCGCCCGGCACGGCCCGTCGCCTGTGCGCAAGCTGTATGTCGCCCGCCTGCGCCGCACCCGGGAACTGAACGCCTACCGCGGGCTGCTGAACGAGCAGGCCTTGGCCGACCGCCTGGCCGCGTTGGGCTATCTCGTGATCGAGCCTGAGTTCTTGGCCGTCGAGGACCAGATCCGCCTGTTCGCCGGCGCGGACCGCATCGTGGCGACCGGCGGCGCCGGGCTGTTCAACACGGTGTTCTGCCGGCCCGGCGCCCGGCTGCTGGACATCGAGAGCACGCCGCTGTTCCTCGACGCCCATTCCAACGTCTTCGCAGGCGCCGGGCTGGAGTACGGCTTGGTGATCGGGCAGGAAGATTCGGCCGACAGCAGCCTTGCCCACCGCCGCTGGACCCTTGACCTCGACGCGGCGATGCCGGCGGTCGCGGCGCTCATGGAAAACCGGTAACGATCAACGCCATGCTGTCCGAGTCGCTTCTGATCGTCGCCTGCGTGCTGCTGGTGATCCTGTGCCTGCTGGTCCTCGCCCTGCTGCTCCGCCGCCCGCCGGAGCTGCAGCGCCTGCTGCTGCTGGCCGAGGGAGGGACCGCCGGGCAGCGGCAGGAGGCGGAGGCGACCCGCGCCCAGTTGGCCGAGGTGGAGCGCGCCCTGTCGGTTCGCGCGGAGCATGCCCGCCTGGAGATGCAGGCGACCCTCGGCACCTTGTCCACCAGCATGGCCCGCGACCAGGGCGACGCCCGCGCCCTGCTGGAAGCGAAGCTGCGGGAGATGAGCGAGCAGGCGGCGGTGCGCCTCGCCGCCATCCAGCGCAGCGTGACCGAGCAACTGCACCAGGCGGTCGAGACGCAGATGCAGGGCAGCTTCCAGCGCGTCATCGACCAGTTCGCCCAGGTGCAGCGCGCCATGGGCGACGTGCAGGCGATGACGGCGCAGATCGGCGACCTGAAGCGCATCTTCACCAACGTGAAAACCCGCGGCGCCTGGGGTGAGCTGCAACTGCGTGCGCTGCTGGAGGATGTGCTGCCGGCGGGCGCGTGGCATGCCAACCGCAAGCTGCGCGAAGACAGCGACGACATCGTGGAGTTCGCCGTCGTCATGCCGATGCGGGGCGCTGCCCGGCCGCTGCTGGCCATCGACGCCAAGTTCCCGGCCGAGGACTACGACCGCCTGCTGCTCGCTGCAGAGGCCGGGGACCTTGAAGGGGAGCGCGCCGCCCGCCGCCGGCTCGAAACCCGGCTGCGGCTGGAGGCCAAGACAATCAGCGGCAAATATGTCAACCCGCCGACGACCGTCGATTTCGCGGTGATGTACCTGCCGACCGACGGGCTGTATGTCGAAGCGGCGCGGATGCCTGGCCTGATCGAGACGCTGAACCGCGAGCATCGCGTGCTGGTCATGGGACCAAGCCTCGCGCCCGCGCTGCTGCGGACGATCCACCTCGGCATGCTGAGCCTGTCGCTGGAGCAGAAAGCCGAGGAAATTCAGCGCCTGTTGGGCGCCACGCGAACCGAGATGGGCCGGATGGACGAGGTGCTCGACAAGCTTGCGAAGCAAGCGGGCACGTTCAGCAACACCATTGACGCGGCCCGGAAGAGAACCCGCGCGGTGAGCCGTCGACTGCGCGGAGTTGAGGCGCTGCAGCAAGACCAAGCCGAGGTGCTGCTGGACTTGGAGCGCGAGGCGGAGGAACAGGCCTGAAACACTGAAGGCCTCGGGTGTGAACCCGAGGCCTTCACATTGTTCGACAGCCGCGGCCGCCGGACGATGGGTTTTAGCCAGCCAGAAGCCGAAGGCTCAGGGCGGGCGTCCAGGTCACGGGGCGCGACTGTAGGGTCAAACAATGAGACACTGGATCACCTCCTTTCAGCAAGTTGAGCCAATGACTTGGGGCCGGGCGGCCGTTTGTGCAACCCTGGAAAATCGCCGTGGTTTGGGCCATCTGCCGAAGATGCCGAGCGATGACGCGATCCCGATGACCGAAGCGCCTTGGCGCGAGATCGCCATGGTCTGCGGCAAGTGCAGCCGCAAGCTGCACGGCGGCTTCGGCAAGAAAGGCAAGCACGGCCTGGCTGACGTGCTCAAGGACGCGCTGAAGGCCGCCGGGCGCCGGCGCGAAGTGCGGGTGGTCGAGGTCGGCTGCCTCGGGCTGTGCCCCAAGCGCGCCGTGACGGCGGTCAGCAGCGCGCAGCCCGGCCAAGTGCTGGCTGTGCCGAGCGGCGCCGACGCGGCGCAGGTGCTGGCCCGGCTCAGTCCCGCGGCAGCATCAACGCCGTAGCACGCCCACCCTCCACGACATGCGCCTGCAGCACGGCGTCCACGTCGGCGGGGCTGTCGATCCGATACCAGACGCCTTCCGGGTAGATCACCAGGCATGGGCCGAGTTCGCATCGGTCCAGGCAGCCCGCGGAGTTCACCCGGATGTTGGCGATGCCCAACTCCTTCGCCCGCGCCTTCATGTAGTCCCGCAGCTTTTCCGACCCGCGGGCAGCGCAGGAGCCGCGCTTGTGCCCGTCCGGCCGGCGGTTGGTGCAGACGAACAGGTGCGCGTCGAAATACGGCGGTGGGTCGGTCGGCAGCGGGGCGCCCATTGGGTGTTTCCTCAGAAGTAGCGCAGGGTGAGGCGGATGCGTCCGCCGCCGGCACCCAGCTGGAAAGCGGCGTCGGCGAAGGAGGGCGGCCCGAAGCGGAACGGCGCGTCGTTGCTGAAGCCGATGCCCACGGTGGGCAGGCCGAAGAAGTTGCGGGTGATCTTCCCGACATCGGTCTCGTCCTGGTAGGCCTGCGCCGCCCAGGTACCGGGCGGCACGTCCAGCATGACCGTGACTTCACCGGGCATGGCCTTGCCGTGGGCATGCCATTGGCAGGTTTCCTTGAGGAACGTATCGACGGAGCAGACGGCCACACGGATATGGCCCCGGGCGTTGCGGATGTTGCCCACGACGACCTCCAGCTTCGCCGCCTGCGCTCCGCCTGCGAGCATTGCCGCCAGCCCTGCTACTGCGCCGTATAAGCCCGGCCGCGCCAGGTGGCGGGCCGACCACGGGCGGCGCGGATCAACGACCACCACTGCACGACCAAAAGCGCCAGGACGCCGAACGGATGCAGCAGGGCAGGGAGCCAGGGCTGGCGGAACCGCGCTGCCAGCACCAGCCGGAACCCGACCGACGCCAGCAGGGCCAGCCCGGCCGTCCATCCCGGCGCCGCCAGCATCAGCACGGCCGGCAGGATTTGGCCGCCCCCCAGGATGGCTGTCCAGACCGGCAAGGCCCGGGGCTTCGCCATGCCCTCCGTCGCGTTCTTGCATAATCCCTCCCAGACCTGCGCGGCGTTGGCATACATGCGGCAGCGCGCGAAACCGCTGGCGTCGAACAGCCGGGTCATCGAGCCAGCCCGGCGGAAGGCGCGGGGCAGCATCAGCCCATCGTGCAGCGACGCCCGGATCGCCGCGTGGCCGCCGGCGCGCTGGTAGGCGTCTCGCCGGACGATGAACAACTGCCCGCACCCGGCGCCAAGGCCGACCGCCGGCAAGCGCAGCATGGCCGCGATCGGCAGGAACCCCAGCAGCAGGAAATGGATCAGCGGGATCAGCAACTGCTCCGACCAGGTGATCGTGTCCTGCGCTGGGAAGCCGCTGGCCAGCCCCACGTCGTGCCGCTGCATCACCCCGGCCATGCGGCTCAGCGCGTCGGGCGCCAGCCGCACGTCGGCATCGACGAACACCATCAGCTCGTGCCGGGCGAGGCCCCCCAGCACGCTGCACGCATGCTGCTTGCCCGACCAGCCCGGCGGCAGCTTCGGCGCCGCCGCCACCCGCAACCGCGGGTCGGCAATCCCGGCGAGGATGGCCGGGGTCTCATCGGTCGAGGCGTCGTCGAGCACGACAAGCTCAAGCTCCACCCCCTCGCTCGCCAGCACGGCCGCGCAGGCGGCGCCGACATTGGCCTCCTCGTTGCGGGCCGGGATCAAGACGGAGACTTGGGGCCGTCCGGCGGCCAGGGCCGGCGCGCGGTAAAGCAGGAGGTTCCACAACCCCAGCAGCAGAGGCCCGGCGGCCAGGAACAGCGCGAAGCCGGCCAGCACCGTCATTCCCGAGGCTCGTGCCGCGGGTCGAACCGGCGGCCGGCGACGAACGCCCGGCTGCGGCGATACAGGTCGTAGATGCCTCCTACCCCAGCGCCGCCGCGCAGCAAGGTGCGGAACTGACGAGGATCGCGCCCCATCGCCTCCGCCGCAAGCGCGTCCATCGTCTGCGCCAACTCGGTCTCCAGATGGTCCGTCCATTCGGCAACGGTGCGCTGCGGCCCGGTCTCAATGGGGTCGCCGAAGCGCGCCAATGCCTCAGGCCGGCTCTCGTTCCAGAACGGGTATTCCACCGCAAGCGGCAGGATCACGGCGTCGGGCACGCGCCGCGCCAGGTGGGCGATGCCGGGCCGGAGCCGCAGGGGGCGCCGCCGCGCATCGGCGAATTCGCCCTCCGCGGTGATCCACAGCATGCTGGCAGGGTCGGACAGAACACGCAGGCTGGTGGACAAGAAGCGGGCCGCGCCCCGCGGTGTGTCGAGCGCGATGCCGAACACCCCCATGCGCTCGAACATGCCGTAGTTGCCGAGCGCCTTGGCATCCATTGGGCCATAGCCGCGGCGGCCTGGAAACAAGAAGGTGCAGAGCAGGATGTAGAGCGCCGGGTCCCACCACGACGGATGATTGCAGTAGATGATCAGCGGCCGGCCATCGAAGCCGTGCGGCAGGCCGGTATGGGAGATGCGGACGGCGTGGAACTTCCGGTAGAAGTACCAGCGAAGGTACCAACCGAAGGCCCAGAACGCCCGGCCCGACCGTGTCGCGATCGGGTCGGGCGCCAAGGTTTCAGGCACCGGCAAGCGCCAAGGCCGGTTGCGCCATATCCTGCGCCAGGCTGTCGGCAGCGATCCAACCGCTCATCAGCACCATCGGCATGCCCGGCCCCGGATGGGCGGCGCCGCCGGCCAGGTACAGGCCCTTGAGGTCGCGCGACCGGTTGCCCGGCTTGAACGCGCCGTTCACCTTGCCGTGGCTCGCGAGGCCGTAGATCGCGCCGTCGAGCACGCGATAGCGCTCATGGATGTCCTGCGGCGTCAGGTGACGCTCGAACACGATGCGCTCGGCCAAATCCGGCATCCCGGCGCAGCGCGCGAGCTTGTCGAGGATCACCTGGCGATAGGGGGCGAACATCTTGGACCAGTCGTGGTGCGGGCGCAGGAATGGAGTGTGCACCAAGACATACAGCGCCTCGCCCCCTGGTGGCGCCACGCCCGGCTCCGTGCCTGAAGGCGCCGCGACGTAGCAGGTCGGGTCCGGCGCCGGCTCGCCCTTGTTGTAGATCCAATCGAACTCCTCCTCCGGGTCGCGGGAAAAGACGAAGCCGTGGTGCGCCAGGTGGTCGTAGCGGCGGTCGAGGCCGAGGTAGAGCACGACGCCGGAGCACGCCGGGTCGCGTTTCCAGCGCCGGGCAAAGCTAGCCTGCGGCTTGCCGCCCACCAGTTCGCGGTAGGTGCGTACGCTGTCCATGTTGCTGACCACGGCGGACAGCGGCACCATCTCCCCGGCTTCGGTGCGCACGCCGCTCACCCGGCCGTCGTCCGACAGGATCGCGGCCACGCCGGTGCCGGGCCGCAGGTCCACGCCAAGCTCGCCCGCCAGGCGCTCAAGGGCCAGCGGCACGGCGCGGGTGCCGCCCATGGGATACCACACGCCCTTCTGCGTCTGCATGTGCGCGATGGAGCATAGCACGGCGGGCGAGGCGTAGGGGGAACTGCCGACATACTGCACGAAGTGGTCCAGCATTTGGCACACCCGGCCGTCCGGCACCCGCTTCCTGATCTGGCCGGCGACCGAGGTGCCCATGCGCA
>CAXUJE010000074.1:1810-4659 GCA_964251035.1 uncultured Acetobacteraceae bacterium | reverse complement strand
ACGACGCCGACCGGCAGGCTGCCGCGGATGGGGTTGATGGCGTTCATAGGGCCTCTGCAATCGCGGGTTCGTAATGATCCTGCGCCATGGCGGACGGCGCCTCCCAGTGCGCGTCGAGGCCCAGGTCTTCCGCCATCAGGCGCGAGGTGATGCGGGCGCTCTCGAAGATGACCGGCAGGCCCGATCCGGGATGCGTGCCGCCGCCGACCAGGTACACGCCGTCCAAATCCTCGAACCGGTTGCGTGGACGGAAATGCAGCATCTGGCCGAGGTTGTGCGCCAGATTGAAGGTGGCGCCGCGATAGATCTGTAGGTCGTGCTCCCATCCCTGCGGCGTCAGGATCTTCTCGAAGCGGATACGCTTCTCGATATCGGGGATGCCGATGCGCTCCAGCCGCCGCAAGGCCAGCGCCCGGTAGCGCGCCGTCTCCGCCGCCCAATCCACGCCGTCCCCGATCCGGTGGCCCACCGGCACTAGCACATACAGCGTCGAGTGGCCCGGCGGCGCCAGGGCCGGGTCGGTCACGCAGGCATTCTGCACGTAGAAGCTTGGTTCGGACGGCGCCATCCCGGCCTCGATCTCGGCGATGTTGCGGCGGTAGTCGTCGGCCAGGTAGATCGTGTGGTGCGACAGGCCCGGCACGTCGCCCTCGATGCCGAGATACATCATGAAGGTGCTGCAGGAGAACTTCTTGGCCGCGATCTTGCGGTCCGACCAGCGACGGCGGATCGCGTCCGGCACCAGCTTGGTCATCGTCTGCGCGAAATCCGCGTTGATGACCAGCGCATCGAAGCGCCGTGCCTCGCCCCGCGTGCGGACGCCCACCGCGCGGCGGCCCTCGAACAGCACCTCCTCGACGGGTTCGCCGAGCTGGATCTTGACGCCCAGGTCGCGCGCCACGCGGGCCATGGCGCCCATCACCGCGCCGGTGCCGCCGCGCGGGTGATATACGCCGAACTCGTACTCCATGAACGATAGGATGGTGAACAGGCTCGGGCAGCGGAACGGCGACATGCCGAGGTACTTGGACTGGAAGGAGAAGGCCAGCCGCACCCGCTCGTCCCGGAAGTAGGTGCCGAGGTCGCTGTCGACGCTGCGATGCGGGCGGAGCCGGGACAGCCCGCGCATCACCGAAGGCCGCATCAGGTCGCGCATGGAGTTGAACGCATTCTCCAGCACCGGGCGGAACACCGCGAGCTTCTTGCGGTTGTCGGCCATGAAGCGGGGCAGGGCGGTGGCGTCGGCCGGCGAGAAGCGGGCGATCTCGGCTGCCATGCGCGCCATGTCGCCGGTCGCCTGGATCTCGCCGCCGCCCTCGAACACCAGGCGGTATTGCGGGTCCAGCCGGATCAGCTCGACTTCATCTTCCAGCGTGCGCCCGCAGGCGGCGAAGATGTCGGAAAGCACGCGCGGATACAGGAAGAAGGTCGGCCCCATGTCGAAGCGGAACGTGCCGGACCCGGTGGGCGCGGTGATGGTGCTGGACCGGCCGCCGACCATGTCGCGCGACTCATAAACCGTCACGTCCACGCCGGCCTTGGCCAGCAGCATGGCAGACGCCAGGCCGCCCGGGCCTGCGCCGATGATGCCAACCCGGCGCATCATGCAAGGGTCCAATTTAGCAAAAACAGGTGGCCAATGATACGAGGCGGCATGCGGCGAAACCTAATCCCTCTCTCGGTGTGCGGATAGATGCTGACTGAAAGTGGGAGCATGAACGATCTTGTCACCACTGCGTTCCTCGACGCCCGTAGCGCCGGCCAGGCCTGGGCGGCGCTGGGCGTCCCGGCGCGGCTTGCGGTTGTCGGCCGCCCGCGGCGCGTGGTCGCGCGCAATCCGGCGGCCCTGGCCTCAACCGTCGCGCGCAACCTTGCTGACACCTTGGTCGCCGAGGTCCTGCCGCTCGCGGAGGCTGCGCGCTTCCTGCTGCGCCGCGCGCCCACGCTGCTCGCACCGCGCCGCGTGCGCGGCGGCCGGCCGCTTTGGCTGTTCGGCGTGCGGGCGAGCATTCGCCGCGAACCCCTTGGCGCCGTGCTGATCCTGGCGCCGGGTAACTACCCGCTGTTCCTGCCCGGCGCGCAGGCGTTGCAGGCGCTCGCCGCCGGCAACGCCGTGTGCGTGAAGCCGGCGCCGGGGTGCGAGGCGCCGATGCGGGCGTTGGCGGGCCTGCTCCGGCAGGCCGGCCTGCCGGAGGGCGTATTCCACGTGCTGCCCCCCGACGCGGGAGAGGCCGCGGTCCACATGGGGTTCGATCACATCGTGCTGACCGGCAGCGCCGGGACCGGGCAGCGCGTGCTGGCCGCCGCCGCCGCGACGCTGACGCCCACGACCATGGAGCTGTCCGGCTCCGACGCGGTGCTGGTGCTGCCCGGGGCCGACCTGGAGCTGGTCGCCTCCTGCCTCGCCTACGGCTTGCGGCTCAACGGGGGCGCCACCTGCATCGCGCCCCGCCGCGTGTTCGTCATGCAGGAGGACGCAGCGGCGCTGCAAGCCAAGCTGTTGGCGCGGCTGCCCGGCATCCCGCCCGCTTCCGTGCCGCCCGTCGTCGCGGCCCGGCTGTCGGCGCTGGTGGGCGAGGCCGTGGCCCAGGGCGCCCGGCTTGTGTCGGAGGGAGCGGGCCGGCCCCTGGTGGTCGCCGACGCCCGGCCCGGCATGGCGCTGCTGGGAGAGGACGTGTTCGCGCCCTGGCTGGCCCTGGTCCCGGTCCCGAGCGCGGAGGCGGCCCTGGCCGCGGCGGCGGACTGCCCCTACGCGCTCGGCGCCAGCGTGTTCGGGCCGCCCGAAACGGCACGGGCGGGGGGGGGGGGGGGGGGGGGGGCGGGGGGGGGGGGGGGGGGCCGGCGGGGGG
>CAXUJE010000074.1:0-1800 GCA_964251035.1 uncultured Acetobacteraceae bacterium | reverse complement strand
CGGCACGGGCGGCGGCGCGGCGGGTGCGCGCCGGGTCGGTCTGCGTGAACGACCTGATCGTGCCCACCGCCGACCCGCGCCTGCCGTTCGGCGGGCGGGGCCGCAGCGGCTTCGGCACCACTAGAGGCGCGGAGGGTCTGCTGGCTATGACGGTGGTGAAAACAGTCAGCGAGCGCCGCGGCCGCCTGCGCCCGCACTTGGCACCGGCGACGGACAACGACCCGGCCCTGTTCGCGGGCATGACGGCCCTGCTGCACGGCGACTGGCGCACGCGCTGGGCCGCCTTGCGTGCGATGGTCGCGGAGCGGCGGCGCACCGTGCCGCGGGGCTGACGGCTTGCCCCGGTGCGCAAGACCCGTCAGCCTCCATGCCGCACCACAGGAGGGTCGGCATGGCCGGAACCAGGGGCGGGGCGGTCGGCCGCGCATTGGCGTTCTTCGACGAGGGCGGGTTCGAGGCCCGGCTGGCCGAACTCGTCGCCGTGCCCAGCACATCGCAGGACCCGGGCCATGACGCGGACCTGGCGCGCTATCTCGACGCGCACATCCGGCCCTGGCTCGAACGCATGGGCTTCACGGCCGAGCTGCACTCGAACCCCGTGCCGGGCTTCGGCCCCATCCTGCTGGCCGAACGGATCGAGGGCGCCGGGCCGACGGTGCTGACCTACGGCCATGGCGACACCGTGCGTGGGCTGGAGGATCAGTGGCGCCCCGGGCTTGATCCCTGGGTGCTGACGAAACAGGGCGACCGCTGGTACGGCCGTGGCTCCGCCGACAACAAGGGCCAGCACGCGCTCAACCTTTCGGCGCTGGAAGCGGTGCTGGCCGAGCGCGGCGGGCGCCTCGGCTTCAATCTCAAGCTGATCCTGGAAACGGCGGAGGAGCGCGGCAGCCAGGGCCTGCGCGAGTTCGTGGCCCAGCACCGCGACCGGCTCGCGGCCGACGTGCTGATCGCCAGCGACGGCCCGCGGGTGAATGCCGCGACGCCCACCGTCTCGACGGGGACGCGCGGCACGTTCCACTTCGACCTCGTGCTCGACCTGCGCCCGGGCGGGGTGCATTCCGGCAACTGGGGCGGCATGACCACCGACCCGGCCATCGTGCTGTCCCACGCCATCGCAGGCATCGCCGACCGCCACGGCCGCATCCTGGTGCGCGACTGGCTGCCGCCCGCCATTCCGAACAGCGTGCGCGACGCGCTGCGCGGCTGCGAGCTGGTGGCGGAGGGGGAGGCTGCGACCATCGACCCCGGTTGGGGCGAGCCGGGGCTGTCGGCCGCGGAGAAAATCTACGGCTGGAACAGCTTCATCGTGCTGGCTCTGCTGTCCGGCCGCCCGGAGAACCCGGTGAACGCCGTCGCCCCCAGTGCCCGCGCGAGCTGCCAGATCCGCTACACCGTTGATACCGACCCGATGACGTTCGAAGGCACCTTGCGCCGCCATCTCGACGCCACCGGCTTTCCCGAGGTGGCGATCCACTCCCACGGCGTCCGCATGGCCGCGAGCCGCACCGACCCGGCCAACCCTTGGGTGCGCTGGGCCACGGGCAGCATGGCGGACACGCTCGGCCGCCCGGTGCAGCTCATTCCCAACAGTGGCGGCGGGTTGCCGGGAGACGTGTTCGTGGATCACCTCGGCACGCCGCTGGTTTGGGTGCCGCACAGCTACAACGGCTGCAAGCAGCACGGCCCCGACGAGCACCTGCTGGCCGCGCCCGCCCGTGAGGGCATGACGGCGTTTGCCGGGCTGTGGTGGGATTTGGGCGAGGCCGGCGTGCCCGGCGCGCAGAGGCAGGGGATGGT
>CAXUJE010000073.1:0-19122 GCA_964251035.1 uncultured Acetobacteraceae bacterium | reverse complement strand
CGCGGCGGCGGGCAGGTTCGGACCGAGGCCCGCAAGCCGGATCAGCCCGGCCGCCAGCAGCGCACCCGCCGCCGCCGCGCCCACTGGCCAGCGCCAGTCCAGCCCGCCCGCCGCCGCGACCAGGTGCGGAAACGCCGAGCCGACCGTCAGCGCCGCGACCAGCAGCCCTACCAGCAGGCCGAGGTCGCCGGCCGCCCAGGTGGCCGCGAGCTTCATGCCCACGGGGTACACGGCGGCCATGCAGGCCCCGGTCAAGAAGCGCAGCGCGGGGATGGCCGCCGAACCCGGCCCGCAGAACAGGATGAGCACGTTGGCGACCCCGGCCACCGCGGCGCCCGCCGCAAACAGGCGCCGCAGGTCGAAGCGGTCCGGCAGGCTCAGCAGGGCGCTGCACAGCGTGCCCGCGACGAAGCCGCCCTGCACGCTGCTGGTGAGCAGCGCCTCGTGGAATGGCGAGAGCTTGACCTGGACGCGGATGGCCGACAGCGAGGCGGTGGTGGCGAACCACGTGGACATGGCTGCGACCTCGCTGACCAGCAGCACGACCATCGAGAAGCGCCTCCCGCTTAGTCCCGCCATGCCCGTCCCCGTCCTGGCCATCAGCCCGCGCCTGCCGGCCGCAGCCGAACGTGATGCCCCCGAGCTACACCCGCGCAACCGTGTTAGGAAGCGCATGGGCAGACCCTGTTGAGGCGACCGATGCACGAACCCCTACCCTCCTGGCCAACCGAGGTCCACGCCGTGCTGAGGCAGGCCGGCATCCAGCAGGCGTTCTACGTGCCGGACGCCGGGCTGTCGCGGCTGATCGAGCTGCTGCACGCCGACCCGGCCGTCGCCGCCACCGTGCTGACCACCGAGCAGGAGGGCGTCGCCATGGCGGCCGGCGCCTGGCTCGGCGGGCAGCGCTCCGTGCTGCTGATGCAGTCGAGCGGCGTCGGCAACTGCGTCAACATGCTGTCCCTGATGGCGAGCTGCCGCTTTCCCCTGCTGGCGGTGGTGACGATGCGCGGGGAGTGGGCGGAGTTCAACCCGTGGCAGGTCGCCATGGGCGCCGGGACGACCCCGGTGCTGGCGGCCATGGGGGTGACGGTGCTGCGGGTGGACGGGGCGGCGGAGGCGGCGCCGACCGTCGAGGCCGCGGCCGCGGCGGCGTTCGATGGGGATCAGGCGGTCGCGGTGCTGCTGTCGCAGCGCATGCTGGGGCGCAAGCTGTGGGTGGCGAAGTGACGGCGTTGGACCGCCGGGCCGCGGTGCGGGCGCTGCTGCACGGGCGCGGGACCCTGCTGGTGGTGAGCGGCCTGGGGTCGCCCAGCTACGACGTGTTCGCGGCCGGCGACCATGACGGCAATTTCTACCTTTGGGGCGCGATGGGCGGCGCGGCGATGGTGGGGCTGGGCCTCGCCTTGGCACAGCCGGCGCGCCCGGTCCTGGTCGTCACCGGGGATGGGGAGATGCTGATGGGCCTGGGCGGCTTGGCCACGGTCGGCGCGCGCCGGCCACCGAACCTCGGCGTCGTCGTGCTGGACAACGGCCGCTACGGCGAGACCGGGATGCAGAGGAGCCACACCGCGCTGGGCGTGGACCTGTGCGGAGTCGCGCGGGCGGCGGGCTTCGCCTCGGTGGCGGAAGCGTCGGACCTCGACGCCATCGCGGCGCTCCGGCCCGGCCTTTCGTCGGTCGAGGGCGGTCCGCGCTTCGCCGTCCTGCGCATCGCGCCGGAGGAGGTGCCGCGGGCCTTGCCGATGCGGGACGGCGTGGCGCTCAAGCTCCGGCTGCGGGCGCATCTGGGGTTTCGCCCAGGGTAAGCTCGCTGCCGGCCAGGCGCTCCGACAGCTTGGCGAACTCCGTGTGGTCGGCGCCGGGTCCGAGCAGGGATTGGGCCGCGGCCGACAGCTCCCGGCACAGCGCCGCGAACGGGGCGGCGGTGCCGGCGTCGCGGGCGACGCCGAGCGCGATGCCGAGGTCCTTCACCATCAAATCCAGCCCGAAGCCGCTGTCGAACCGGCGGGACAGCACGAACTGGCGGAACTTCTTCTGCGAGCTGTTGCTCATGCCGGTGGACTGGTTCAGCACATCGACCATCACGCCAGGGTCCAGGCCGAAGCGTTGGCCGATCAGCAGCGCCTCGATCCCGATCAGGAACGACCCGGCGCTCGCCAGGTTGTTCAGCGCCTTCATCGCATGCGCCGTGCCCACGGCCCCGGTGCGCAGCAGGGAGCTGCCCATGGCCTCCAATGCCGGCCGCGCCCGCTCGATGGCGGCGTCGTCGCCGCCCGCCAGGAGGCCGAGCGGCCCGGTGCGCGCCCGCGACACGCCACCCGAGACCGGCGCGGCCACCATGGCGCCGCCGGCCTCCGCCACGCGGGCGACGAGGCGCCGGGTCGCGGCCGGCTCGCCGCTGGTCATGTCGAGCACGAGGGCGCCGGGCCGCAGGTGCGGCAGGACCTCGTCCAGCACGGCGCCGACCGCGGCGCTGGTGGGCAGCATGGTGATGATCACCTCGCTGGCCTCGGCGAGCGCGCGCAGGCTGTCCGCCGCCGCGCCGCCGGCCTGCCGCACGAAGGCGTCCGCCTGCGCCGGCCTGCCATCCGCGACCTGCACCGCAAACCCGGCCGCGACCAGGCGCGCCGCCATCGGCCAGCCCATGTTGCCGATGCCCACGAAGCCGACCGGCGGCAGCGTGCCCTGATCGCCCAAACCATCCGTCATGGCGTTCCCCCCGGCCCTGGCCCGGCAGGGGCCAAAGCATCCGTTGTGATCAAGCGCCAGTTTTGGCCGGTTTGCGACTGCTGGGTAGGAGGGCGTGGGCGAGGACGGCATGCTTCTGCATCCCGGCATGGCCGCATCCACGCGATCGGCCTTGGCCAGCTTGCCGGCCGCCTCGGCGAAGCGCCGGGCCAGGCAGAGGGCCGAGCTTGGCAAAGGGCACGGCGGCCTCGTACACGGTCCGCGTGGCGCTGCGGCCGCATTCTCCCGCAAACGACGCAATCGCTATAAGGCAAAGATGTCACCCTAACAATGTCGTTAAGTCTTATCACCAGCCAGACAAGGACATTTCACGTACGATTCAAAATGCGACATGACCCGCATCAGCTATCCATGTGACGTTTCAAACAAGTGCCGTTGTTCATAAAGGAATGCGTGCTTCTGGAAAGATGTCGCCGCAGAGCCTGGGTCCCGGGAGCAGCCGACGTCGGACGAGCAGCACGCTGGCGCTGGAAGTGAGCGAGGACGCCTATGGGGGTGACGCGCAATTCACCGTCGCGGTCGATGGCCAGGAGGTCGGCGGTGTCCTGACCGCTTCGGCCCGGCACGGCAGCGACCGATCCGATACGGTCGACGTGCTCGGCAACTGGGCCGCCGGGCCGCATACGGTCACGGTCAACTTCCTGAACGACGCCTATGCCGGCACCGCGGAGACCGACCGCAACCTGTACGTGGACAGCGCCGCCTACAACGGCGCGGCCGTGAGCGGCGCCGCGACGGCGCTCTACTCAAGCGGCCCGCAAAGCTTCGGCCTCACCGACCCGGGGTCCACCTTCACCTGGCCCGACCTCAGCACGGGGGCCGCCACCCCGCAGCCCCAGGCCAACCCGGGCGACACGCTGGTCCTCACGGGCGGCACGTTCACGGCGCAGGGCGCGCAATTGTCCGGCGTCACCGTTTTCCTCAATGGCACGCAAGCCTCTCCGGCCAACCTGGAGGTGCAGGACGGCACGGTTGGCAAGCTCGTGCTGACTTCGTTTTCCGACCCCGTACGCTATCCCGGTTTCGGCAACCTCGACGTGTCCGGAAACGTCACCGTTGAAAGCCCGCTCCAGTGGGGTGGCCGGCCTCAGTCGCCTGGGTTCCTGACCGTCACCATGGGCAGCGCCGACACGCTCAACCTGAACGGCGGCAACCTCCAAGACGGCTCTTCGCTCGTGGTCAACGGCTCGGCAGGCTCGACCGTTACGAATACGGGAAACCTGTCGCTGTTCAACACCAGCCAGTTCGCGATCCATGCCGACCTGGCGGGCGCGGGCATCATCCAGAGCGTGCCCGCTCCCGCCGCGCCCGGCGTGCTGATCGAGCTTGACGGCGCCGTGTCCTCCGACCAGACCGTGCAACTGGACGGGGGCACGCTGCAACTGGACCAGCCGATGCGCTTCATGGGGACGGTGGCGGGCCTCGTCACGTCCCAACTGGGAGGGCCGGCCTCGGAACTGCGGCTTGAGCACAGCACGGTGACGGGCACGTCGTTCCAGCAAGGGACGGACAACGCCGGCGACCTGACCCTCTTCACGCAGGACCCGGGCACCGGGGCCGCGGGCACGGATGTCATCCACGTCGCGGGCAGCTTCGCGCCGGATGCCTTCGTGTTCAGCAACGACGCTGCCTCGCAGTCGGCCCTCATCCGGTTGGCGCCTCTCCCGCAACCCAGCGCCTGAGACGATCCAGCGCCAAGCCGGTCGCGGCGTCCTCGGGATAGCCGGAGGGTTTGGGGAACTGGCGCGCGTCGAACACGCGCGCTGCACGGTCGGCCGGCGCGTAGGGATAAAGCCCGGTGGAGCCGATCCGCTCGCAAAGCCGCTCTCGTGCCCGTAGGCCCGGGCGATGCCCTGCACGTCCGCGTCCGACAGGCCGGCGGCATCGGCCACGACCGGGGCCGGGTTGCCGCCCCCCGGACCCGCGGCGAAAACGGTCGGCAGGTGTACGGCAGGAGCCATGCCCGCTTCTCGGAAAACGGCGCGCGGCAGGCGCGTCCCTTTTCGCCGCCGATCCTTGAGCCAAGCACGGATGGCCGCCTTCCGCCAGGGAGGGGCGGCGCGACGTGGTCAACCCGGCACTGCCCGCCTTCCTCGAAGGCTGGAAAGGCTGACCGCCCCCTGCCGCATCAAAGGCGCCGGCTGCCCAGGGACACGGCGACGAGCATCGCCGCCAGGATCAGGAAGGCGGTCGGCAGGCTTGTCAGGTGGGCGACGAAGCCGATGCCCGCCGGGCCGGCGAGGATGCCGGCGTAGCCGAGGGTGGTGATCGCGGGCACCGCCACGTTCTCCGGCATGACGCTCTGCCGCCCGGCGGCGCTGAACAGCACCGGGACGATGTTCGCGCAGCCGACGCCGACCAGGGCGTAGCCCAGCAGCGTCGCTTCCCAGGACGGCGCCGCCCCCCCGGCGCCGCAGCCGGCCGCGGCGCCCCGGCTGCCGGCCCGCCCCACCCGCCCCGGCCCCCGCCCGGGCCCGCTGCGGGCGCCCGCGGCCCCGCCGCCCAGCCGCCGCCCACCAGGGCGTACCCCAGCCGCGGCGCTGCCCAGCAGGGCCCCCCCACCGCGGCGACGAAGCCGGCCGCGGCGCACAGGCTGCCGGCCAGCACCACCCGCCGCGGCCCCAGCCGGTCCACGATGCGGTCGCCGGCGAGCCGGCCCGCCGTCATCGTCACGGCGAAGGCGGCGTAGCCCAGCCCGGCATAGGAAGCGTCCATGTGCCGCACGGAGGTCAGGAACACGGCGCTCCAATCCAGCACCGCGCCCTCCGCCAGGAACAGCACGAAGGCCAGGGCGCCGATGAGCAGCACGATCCCGCGCGGCACCGCGAAGGCCGGCCCCTCGCTCCGGGCGCCGTAGGGCAGGAGATGCCGGGCCGAGACGGCGAGCGCGGCTGCGATGCCGAGCGACACGCACAGGACCGCCGCGAGCGGCGAGGCGCCGGCGCTCAGCAGGGCCGCCATGCCCCCGGCGCCGGCGATGCCGCCGAGGCTGAACAGGCCGTGGAAGCCCGACATCATCGAGCGCCCGCTGCCGCGTTCCACGATGATGGCCTGGATGTTCATCGCGACGTCCATGGCGCCGAGGCCCGCGCCGAGCAGCACCAGCGCCGCCACGAGCGCCGGGAGCGCCGACAGGGTCGCCAGGAACGGCAGCGCGGCGGCGGCGGCGAGGGTGGCGACGACCATGACCCGACGGCAGCCGAACCGGGCCGTGGATGCCCCGGCGACGGGCATGGCGACGATCGAGCCGATGCCCAGGCACAGCAGGAGCAAGCCGAGCGCGCCGTCGCTGAGGCCGGCGCGTGCCTTGGCGAAGGGCACCAGCGCCGCCCAGGCCGAGAATGCGAACCCCACGATGAAGAAGACGACGCGCGTGGCGCGCTGCTCGGCGACGCCCGGAACGCGCCGCACGAGAGTGTCGGAAATCGCCATCAAGTCTTGTGCCCTGCCGTCTTCGCGGTTGATCGCCCGCTCACGCCGCCGCTGACATGGTGCCACCGGGCTTGGCGAACAGCCCGATGTTCGCGTCGCTCCGTTGCTTGAGCGCCGCCAGCACCGGCTCCATGCTGCGGCCCAAAGGCGACAGGCTGTATTCCACCTTGGGCGGCACCTCCGCGTACACCCGGCGCTGGATCAGCCCGTCCGCCTCCAGCTCGCGCAGCTGGTTGGCCAGCATGCGCTGCGTGACGCCGGGCACGCGCCGGCGGATTTCGTTGAAGCGCAGGGTGCCGCGCCCGAGCTGGAACAGGATCACGCATTTCCACTTGCCGTCGATGAGGCTGATCGCCGCCTCGACCGAGCAGCCCGGGCTGCAATGGAGGCGGCTGTGACGGGCCTGGGGGTATGGCGGTATCCTTATCGTGCACCATGGGCGGTCATTGTGCGTGCTTCCGCTGTCGCCAAGTTATCGCCATCCTGCACCCGTGCAACAGCGAGGTGCAACCATGCGTGCCATCGGATACCAGCAGCCCGGCGAGATCGGCCGGGCCGACGCCCTGGTGGACATCGAGCTTCCAACGCCCACGCCCGCCGGACGGGACCTCTTGGTCGAGGTCCGCGCCGTGTCGGTCAACCCGGTGGACACCAAGGTGCGCAAGGGCAACACGCCCGAGCCCGGCGCCTGGAAGGTGCTCGGCTGGGATGCGGCCGGCGTCGTCACCGCCGCCGGGCCGGATGCGACCCTGTTCCGCCCCGGCGACGAGGTGTTCTACGCCGGCGCCATCGGCCGGCCCGGCGCCAACAGCGAGCACCACTTGGTGGACGAGCGCATCGTCGGCCCCAAGCCGCGCAGCCTGGACTGGGCGGAGGCAGCCGCGCTGCCGTTGACTTCCATCACCGCCTGGGAAGCCATGTTCGACCGGCTGGACGTGCGCCGGCCCGTGCCGGGCGCAGCACCTGCCATCCTGATCATCGGCGGCGCCGGCGGCGTCGGTTCCATCGCCGTCCAGCTCGCCCGGACACTGACGGACCTGACCGTGATCGCCACGGCGTCGCGGCCGGAGACGGCGGACTGGGTGCGCCGGATGGGCGCGCACCACGTGGTGGACCACGGCAAGAAGCTGGCGGCGGAGGTTGCGGCGCTGGGCATCGGCGCGCCGGCCTTCGTGTTCTCGACCACGCAGACCTTCCGCCACCTCGGTGAGATCGCCGAGCTGATCGCCCCGCAGGGCCGCTTCGCTCTGATCGACGACCCCGCCACGCTCGACGCCAACCCGTTCAAGCGCAAGTCGGCGTCGGTGCATTGGGAGTTCATGTTCACCCGCTCCGCCTTTGAGACGCCCGACATGGGCGAGCAGGGCAAGCTGCTGGCGGAGGTTTCGCGTCTTGCCGATGCCGGCGCCCTGCGCACGACGATGACCCGGCGCGTCCTGGGCATCAACGCCGCGAACCTGCGGCAGGTCCACGCCCAGATCGAGAGCGGCACGACGCGGGGGAAGATCGTGCTGGAAGGCTTCGGCATCCCGTAGGCCGCCCGGCGCCACGCGCCGAACCGAGGCCGGGCAGGGGCGTTGCCTGCTGCATTGGCGGGAGCAGCAGATGTCGCAGCACGAAATCGAAGTCGCCGCGCTCGATGCGGTCGAGCCGGGCGGCGCCAAGCAGGTCGAGGTGGACGGCGAGAAGATCCTCCTGCTGCGGGACGGCGGCGCCGTGCGCGCGGTCGGAGCCGTCTGTCCCCATGCGGGCGGGCCGCTGGCCCAGGGCGTCCGCAACGGGAACCGGATCGTCTGCCCCTGGCACAAGGCGGCGTTCTGCATCCGGACCGGGGCCGTGCTGGACCCGCCGGCGCTCGACGCGCTGCCGCGCTACGACGTGCGCGTGGACGCGGGCCGCATCCTGCTGGCCAAGCCGAGCCAGGCGCCGGCCGGTCCGCCCGCGGCGCCCGACAAACGCTGTTTCGTCATCGTCGGCGCGGGCGGCGCGGGCGCGGTGGCGGCGCAGACCTTGCGCGAGGAGGGCTTCGCGGGCCGGGTCGTCATGCTCGACCCGGCGAACCGCGTCCCCTATGACCGGACCGTGCTCAGCAAGTATGCCTTGTCCGGCCAGAAGGGGGCGGAGAAATCCCCCCTGCAGACCCAATCCTTCTACCGCGAGCACCGGATCGAGCGGCGCACGGCGGAGGTTTCGCGCATCGACGCGCAGGCGCGCCGGATCACCTGCGCGGACGGCGCTGTCGTGGACTACGACGCGGCCCTGCTCGCGACGGGCGCCACGCCCGTGCTGCCGCCGCTCCCCGGCGCCGATTTGCGCCACGTCTACACCCTGCGCAGCCGCGCTGACGCCGACGCGATCCTGGAGCAGGCGGAACGCAGCACGTGCGCCGTGGTGCTGGGCGCCAGCTTCATCGGCATGGAGGTGGCGGCGAGCCTGCGGGAGCGCGGACTGGATGTCACCGTGGTCAGCAAGGAGGCAGCGCCCTTCGCCAAGCAGCTCGGCGAAGAGGTCGGCCGGGCGTTCGTCGGCCTGCATGAGCGGCACGGCGTGGCGTTCCGGCTGGGCCGTGAGGTGGCGTCGCTGGAGGGGGACGGCCAGGTGTCCGGCGTGGTGCTGGACAGCGGGGAGCGGATCGCCGCCGACCTCGTCGTGGTCGGCTTCGGGGTCAAGCCGGCCACCGCCTATGCCGAGGGCCTGGATCGGCACGACGACGGCGGCCTCATCGTCGATGCGGCCTTGTGCGCAGCACCCGGGCTGTATGCGGCCGGCGACATCGCCCGCTTCCCGCATCGCGGCGACGGCGAGCCGGTCCGGGTGGAGCACTGGCGCGTGGCGGAGCAGCATGGGCGGGTGGCGGCGCTCAACATGCTGGGCCGGGCAGTCCGCTACGACGCCGTGCCGTTCTTTTGGACCATCCAGTATATGAAGCGCCTCGACTACGTGGGCCATGCGGCGGCATGGGACAGCGTCGTGCTGCACGGCGACCTCGATAAGCCGGAGTTCCTCGCCTACTACGTGAAGGACGGGCATGTTGCCGCGGCGGCCGGGCTGGGCCGCGACGGGGACACCGCCGCGCTGATCGAGCTGTTTGCCCATCGCCGCGACTGGCAGGCGGCCGAGCTTGGCGAAAGCCCGGCCGCCGTGCTCGCCGCCACCCAATGAGCGGCGCCGGGTCAGCGCCAGGGAGGACGCGCCATGCCGCAGACGCTTGAGGGATCGTGCCGGTGCGGCGCCGTCCGGTTCCGCTGCGACAGCCACACGCCGCAGCCTTACCAGCGGTGCTACTGCTCCATCTGCCGCAAGACGGCGGGCGGCGGCGGATACGCCATCAACCTGGGCGCCGACGCCCGCACGTTGAAGGTGGAGGCGGACGGGGACGCCAAGCAGGTGTTCCACGCAGAGATCATGGGGGACGGCGGCGCGTGTCACCTGTCCACCGCGGAGCGCCATTTCTGCGCGCGCTGTGCTGCCGCGCTGTGGCTGTTCTCGCCGGAATGGCCTGAGCTGGTCCACCCGTTCGCCTCCGCGATCGACAGCGCGCTGCCCACGCCGCCGGCGTCGGTCCACATGATGCTGCGGTCCAAGCCGTCTTGGGTGGAGCCGCAGGTCGGCGCCGGCGACGCCTGCTTCGGCCTTTACCCCGACGAGTCGATCGAGGACTGGCACCGCAAGCGCGGTCTCTGGGTCGATTGAGCGCCCGCGCCGGTCGCGCTGCGCCGGCATCGTGCCCGGGCCAAAAAAAGCCGTATATTGACCGTATGGCCTTCCTCGCGCTTCATCAAACGGTCACGTAAGGATCTCGTCCATGCCGCAGAGTTCGGCGCTTCCCACCTACAGCGCCCTGTACGCGTTCGGCGACAGCCTGTCCGACGCCGGCGACCTGTCGATCCTCACGGCGCCGACAGGGACGACCCGGCCGGTGTCGCCGCCCTACTACAGCCAGAAATACGGTCCGGTCAGCGGCAGCGTGTTCAGCAACGGCCCGACCTGGGTGCAGGACGTGTCCGTCGCCCTCGGCCTCGGCACGCTGGCGCCCAGCCTGGCGGGCGGCACGGACTTCGCCTACGGCGGCGCGGTCACTGGGTCGGCGCCGGAGAACACCGACGCGGGAGTCCTGGCCATCTCCCTTCCGACGCAGCTTGCGCAGTTCAAGGCCCAGGCGTCGGCTCCGTCGGCCAACGCGCTCTACGCCGTGTCGATCGGGGCGAACGACATATTCGGCATCCTGGCCGACGCCAGCCTGTCCGCGCAGCAGCAGACCGCCGACGTGAACGCGGCGGTGGCGAACGAGGTCTCCTTCGTGCAGCAGCTCATCGGGGGCGGTGCCAAGACCCTGCTGGTGCTGAACGTGCCCGACCTTGGCAAGATCCCGGACGTGACCACGCGGCAGACCGGCACGGCGCCTACGGCGATCGACACGGAGGCCACGCAGCTCTCGGGCGCCTACAACGCGGCGCTGAGCAGCCAGCTTGCCGCCGTCGCCAGCGCCAGCGGCGCCCGCATCCAGATCGTGGACGCCAACACCTTGCTGGACGCCGCGATCGCCAACCCGGCGGCCTACGGCCTCACCAACGTGACGGCGCCGGTTTACAACGGCGACAACGGCACCTTCAACAGCGCCGCCCTCGCGGCAAGCGGGGCCGCGGCGCAGGACCAGTACTTGTTCTGGGACAGGGTGCACCCGACCGAGACCGGGCACCAGGCGATTGCCGACCTGGCCGAGCAGCAACTGAGCGGCGCGCCGGTGCTGGCGGCCGTGGACGGCACGACGGGCCAGCCGGTGGCGGCGCAGGGGCAGCCCTACACCGGACCGGTGGGCAACGTGCAGCAGCAGTACATCAACATCACGCCGGACAACCTGAACGTCACGGTGTCCACGCCGAACTGGTTCATCCACAGCGGCGGCGGGGAGGATGCCATCGCGGTCAGCAGCGGCAACAACGTGGTGGACGGGGGCACCGGGTCGAACTTCCTGACCGGCGGCAGCGGCACGGACACCTTCTTCGTCGATGAGCGCGGCGCCACGGCGACCACCTGGAGCACGGTGGAGAACTTCCACGCCGCCGACGCCGTGACGCTGTGGGGGGTGTCGCAGGCGGGTTTCCAGATCAACTACCTGGACGGGGCCGGTGCCGCCGGGGCCACCGGCCTGACGCTCGTGGCGCAGGCGGCGGGCAAGCCGGAGGTGCTGCTGACGCTGTCCGGCTTCACGCGGGCGGACCTCGCGGGGCGGCTCGGCGTGACGTTCGGCACGGACGCCGCGAGCGGCAGCGCCTTTATGAACATCCGCGCCAATGCCTGACCGGACAGCGCCATGAGCTTCATCGACGCCTACTTGGAAGAGACCCTGCTGGCGACCCAGGCCTTCTGCGGCGACGTGGGGCATCGCCGGGTGCTGACCGGCATGGCCGACGCGGTGGTGGGCGCGCTGCGCAACCGCGGCAAGTTCCTGATCTGCGGCAATGGCGGGAGCGCCGGCGACGCCCAGCACATCGCGGGCGAGTTCGTGTCGCGGCTGATGTACGACCGCGCCCCGCTGGCGGCCATCGCGCTCACCACGGACACGTCGGTGCTCACCGCCACCGGGAACGACTACGGATTTGACCGCGTGTTCGAACGCCAAGTGCTCGCGCTCGGGCAGCCGGGCGACGTGCTGCTCGGCATTTCCACCTCCGGGACCTCGGCCAACGTGCTGCGCGCCTTGGCTGCCGGGAAGGAGAGGGGGCTTGTCTGCATCGGTTTCGCCGGCGCGCAGGGCGGACCCATGACCAAGGCCTGCGACCTGCTGCTGCAGGCCCCATCGACCCGCACGCCCGTCATCCAACAGCTCCACATCACCGCCGCGCATATCGTCTGCGCGCTGGTGGAGCGCGCGATGTTCCCGCAGGACTAAGCCGGCCCACCCGGCTCAGGCCGGCTGCAGCTCCACCGTCCGGGCCTGCACCGAGGCGGCGCGCGTCTTCAGGTGGTCCGCAAGGCGCACGGCGAAGGCCACGATCATCAGCGTCGGGTTGGCGTGCCCGGCGGTCGGGAACACGGAGCTGCCGGCGATGAACAGGCCGTCCGTGCCATGCACCGCGCAATCCCGGTCAACCACGCCCTGCCGCGGATCGTCCGCCATGCGCGTCGCCCCGATGGGATGGGCCACGTCGAGGAACTGCGCCTCGTCGGGCCGGTGGTGCCGGACCCAGTCCACGAGCTGCGGCGGCGGCACTCCCACCCGCTTGAACTCCGCTTCCACGGCATGTCCCAGCCTGATGGCGGTGAGCCGTTCCAGCTCGCCGATCCGCCAGTCGATGGACGGCATGGGCAGCCCGAGCACGTCCCGCCGGCGGCCGAGGCGGATGCGGCTGTCGGGATCAGGCACCTGCTCGACGATGCACAGGAAACCAAGGCGCTGCAGCTTGTGCAGCGTCACCTTGCGGTTCATCCGGTCCTGCACGGCGCGGGCCACCAGCCCTGGCTGCGACAGCACCGCCCGCGCATCCCCGGCCCAGTTCCGGCTCCGTCGCTTCACCAGCCGCGCGGCGGCATCCAAAGGGTCGTCGGGCGCCCTCTCGTCGTCAAGCCAGGCGGAGCAGTTCAGCAGGCGCTCCCCGCGCTGCGCCGCCTCGCTCAGGCCGACACCGTCGATGAACAGGTGCGTGCCCCTGCGGACGGAGGCCCGGTAGTAGCCGAACCGGTCCCAGACGGGGCGGGCCTGCTTGAGGTCGAAGTTGCCGAGGGTGCAGCGCGGGTGGTCCATCAGGAACCGCCCGACCACGTCGTGCGCGTTGCCGACGCCGTTCGGCACGATGCGGTTCGAGCACAGCAGCAGCCGCGCGTTCTCGATCCCACCGGCCGCGAGCACCACGGCATCGGCCCGCACGGTCGCGCGCTTGCCCTCGGGGTTGCTGACCTCGACCGCCTCGATGCGGGACCCGTCGGTGCTGGTGGTCAGGTGGGTCACGGAGGCATGGGCCAGCACGGTGGTGTTCGGCGCCGACGCGGCGAGGAAGCGCGGGCCGAACCGGGTGAACTCGTCGCGGAAGACGTTGTCCTCGCTGAACTGGAAGCAGATGTCCCTCAGCACGCCGCCGTCGAACGGCGGCCCGGGCAGCGGGCGCGGGCGCTCGGCGGTGAAGTCGGGGTCGATCCGCAGGTGCCCGGACGCCCGCCGGACATAGGGCGCCATCTCCTCCGGCCCGACCGGCCAGCCGGAGGACGGGAGCCAGGAGCGGGCCTCGTAGTCGATGGCGTCAAGGGGCGCGCAGCGGCCCGACCAGGTGTGGGAGGTGCCGCCGAAGATGCGGTTCCGGACCCGCTGCTGGTCGATGGAGCGCCATTCGCCGACGTTCTCGATCTCGCTCAGGCTCGGCACCTCCTCGGCCAGGCCGCCGCTTTCCACGATCAGGATCGATAGGCCGCTGTGCCGCAGCTCGCGCGCAATCGTCAGGCCCGCCGGGCCGCTGCCGATGAGGCAAAGGTTGGCCCGGATCTCCAGCGCCTGGTCAGCCCGGCGAAGATCGATGACGTGCATTCCTGTTCTCCTTGCCCGCCGGCGGTTGACGCGGCGCGGCCGTCCTCGGTTTCAGATGGGTTCGTGGGGCGCGTCGCCTTCCTGCGCCGCGAGGCCGTACGCCCATTGGAGGTAGCGCGCCGTGGGCGCCATCCCGGACTTGAAGTCGAAGCGCGGGTCGTAGCCGATCAGCCGGCGCGCCTTGCCGGAATCCACCACCGGCTTCCCCGCCAGGAAACGCAATTGCTTCAGGTCCGGCACATGCAGTTGCCCGGTCGGGCGCGTCTTCGGGTTGTAGCGGTGTTCCACCGTGGCGCGCAGCCCGCCGGGCAGCGCCCGCCAGGACAGGTCCAGGGCCTGGCGCAGGCCCGGCACGCGCCTTGCGATCCGCACGACCTTCTTCGGGTCCGAGACCGCCACGCGGAGCTTGTTCCGCAGCCCGCTTTTCCGCTTCTCGATCACGTCCCGCGGCCAGTATTCCGGCCCCTTCGCCCGCACCGCCCTGGCGAAGGCCTCGTAGAACTCGGACCAGGTGGGGGCATCCGGGCCGGACACGATGAAGCGCTCGCCCACGGCGTCCGCCCGGGTGGCCGCGAGCAGCATCGCATCGACGAGGTCGTCCACGAACAAGGCGTTGCACAAGCCTTCCCCACGGTCTGGCAGCACCAGCGTGTCGAGCATCAGCTGCTCCGCCGGGTTGATCGTCCAGGGTTTCGAAAATGGGCCGTAGACGATGGTCGGCTGCAGGATCGTGCCGCGCAGGCCGCGCTCGCGCACCGCATCCAGCAGGTCCTTCTCCAATTCAAGCTTGGTGCGCGTGTATTCCAGCGCCCGGTCGCCGTCGGGCGTGCTCTCGTCCAGCGGGCCGTCGGGGTAGGGGTCATAGACGGAGAAGGTGCTGACATGCACCAGGCGCCCGACGCCGTGGGCGATGCAGCCGTCGATCAAGTGGCCGAGGCCGCTGCGGTTGGCCGCCGGGTTGCCCCAGTCGTAGGCGCAATGGAACACCAGCCCGGCGTCCCGGAGCGCGTCATCGACCGCGGCGGCGTCGGTCAGCTCCGCTTGCCGGAACTCGACCGGCAGCCGCGCCAGGCGGACCGCGGAGGCCGGGTTGCGGATCAGGCAGCAGACCTTCGCCTCCTGCTCGACCAGGCGCTCCACCAGGCGTCCGCCGATGAACCCGGTGGCGCCGGTGACGACGACCCGTGTGCCCGGCGCCACGGCCGGCCCTTCGGATCGCGCCGCCGCCGCCCATGGCATGGGGAGCGGCGCGCGCATGGCGTAGCATCGCTCGATCAGGTCCGCCGCGTGGCAAGGATCGTCGTCCGGGCGCTTCCGCCCGCCGCTTCCGCCAATCGCGGCGCGGAAGTCCTTCAGCACGGCCTCGGACAGGTCGACGGGGTCTTGCGGCGCCAGCGTGTCGGCCGCGAGGCCCTGGTACAGCACGGTCCGCACGTTGTCCGAGCACCGGACCACCTGGTTCCGGTGCAGGTGCATCTCCAGGAACCCCTTCGCGCCTTCAAGGAGGCAGGTGTCCGGCAGCGCGCGGACGCGGCTCAGCTCGATCCGCCCCTCCGCCTCGTCGAGCCGGCAGTCCAGGATGCACTCGGACTCCACGCCGCCCGCGCTGTCGTCGCGGTAGCGGACCGGGGTGACGCCGCCGAACCACCACGCCAGGAGGTCGAGCGCATGGACGCCGGGGTTGGTCAGCACCCCGCCCTCTTCCGGCCAGAGCACGGCCTCGGTGACGTCCGAGCGGTCGAAGACGCGGCCCTCGCGCCAGTCGATGCGGCGGAGGGGGCCGAGCTGCCCCGAGCGGATCACCGCCTCCGTCCACCGCGCCGCGTGCAGGTGCCGCCGCGGATGGGCGGCCCGCAGCACGACGCCCGACCGCCCGGCCGCGTCCATCACGGCGCGGCATGCGGCGCCTCCTGCGGCAAAGGGCGGCTCCATCAGCAGGTGCTTGCCGGCAGCGGCGAGCGCGGTCCCGACCGGCCCGTGCCAGGCGTTCGGCACGGCGACCACCGCGGCATCGAACCGGTCCGCGACGGCGGTCCAGTCCGGCGCGGTGACGAGGCCCCCGGGCGTCCCGATCTCCCGGGCCAGCGCCTCGGCGCGCTGGGACGCGGGATCGACCAGCACCTCGGGCAGCCAGCCGATGCGGCGCAATGCGGGCAGGAGCCGCGTCCTGGCCAGAAACCCGCACCCGATGATGGCCAGTCGAGTTCCGGTGTCGTTCACTGCATGCGTCCTTTTCTGGGGTCCTTCGCCTCGGCATGAAGCGGCCTATCGGGTCGGCTCACGCGGAGGAGGCTGGAAGGCCGGGCTTCGCGGTCCAGCCGCGCGCTGGGCCGTCGTGGTCCGAGGAATGGCCTGTCACTTCGGGGGTCAAAGGGCAAATCGGTCTGGCGGGAGTGCTGGATGCCGCTGCCTATAGCCCGGCAGGCGCCCGGATCACAGATGCCCCGAGCCGGGCGGACGCGCCTCCCTCCCAAAACCGCCGTCAATGGACCGTCGCTCGTTCCGGGCTGACGGAGACCGGCAATGGTGCTACTGCTCTCTCCCGGGCGTGCTGCTGCTTTGGAACCTCCACGCAGGTTTCCGTCCATCTCAACTCGCCGCGATGTAGGCCGTTGTGCCTTGGCGCGTCGGCGCAGGCGCAAGCTCGTCGCGGGCGGACTGAAGCGATCTTTGACGGCCTGAGTGCTGGGAGTGCGTGGTGACGAACTCAACCATCGATGTCGTGATCCCCGTGTTCGACGGGGCGAGGACGGTCGAGAGCGCCGTCGCCACCATACAGGCCCAGACCCTGCGCGACATCCGCATCATCGTCGTCAACGACGGCTCCACCGACGGCACGCGGGCCATCGTGGAGCGCCTGGCGGCGGCCGACGGTCGGATCGTGCCGATCCATCGGCCGAACGGCGGGATCGTCGATGCGCTCAACGCTGGGCTGGCCGCCTGCACCGCGGACCTTGTTGCGCGCCACGACGCGGACGACCTCGCCGTTCCCGACCGGTTCGAGAAGCAGGTCGAGTGGCTGCGCAGCCATCCCGGGTGCAGCGCGGTGTCGGGATCGATTGTCGAGATCGACGAAGCAGGCCGCGAACTCAGCCCGCAAAGCGGCCCACGATCGCCGGACCTCGCCGATCCCGAGCACTATCCGCAGTGGGAACCCTACCTGGTCCATCCATTCCTGATGATGCGCCGCGCGGCCGTCGAGGCGGTCGGCGGCTACCGCTACGTCTTTCACGCGGAGGACACGGACCTGTATTGGCGGCTGCAGGAGACGGGGGGACTGGCCAACATGCCGGACCTGCTCGGCTACTACCGCATCCACGGCGGGAGCGTGACGAGCGCCTCGACGCTCAACGGGCGGATCGCCGCGGTGAGTTCCCAACTGGCCGGCATCTCGGCCATGCGCCGGCGGGCCGGCCGCCCGGACATCGCGTTCCCGAAATCCGCCTTGGCCGAGTACGCGCAGGCGCGCACCCTCAAGGGCATCGTGCGCCTGGGCAGCCGCGGGCTGGACGAGGACGAGGCCGCACGGCTCGCAGCGTCCGCCTCGGCCAAGCTTCTGGAAGTGTCGGCATACCGTCCCTATGAGCTTGACGCCGAGGACTGCTCCTTTATCCGCGCCTCGGTCATGCGCGCCCTGCCGTCGATGACGCCGGACAACCGAGCCTTATGCGTGCGAAGGCTCTCGGGAACGGCGGCGCGGCTTGCCGCCCAGGGCCATGTCTCCGCCGCCATGCGGCTGTCGCCGGTCAAGTATTACCCGCTCGTCGCCGCCCGTTTCACGCTGCGGACGGTGCTGCCAGGCTCGCTCCGCGTCGCGATGCGCAAGATGGCCGGCCGGCCTGCGGTGGTGAAGTAGGGCGTGGCGGTTCCGATGCCCGTCAGGCAGATGGGACCGTGACCCCGATCATGTCGCCTTCGCGCAGGAGCGCCGCCAGCCGGTCGGCGTCCCAGCCCTCGGTGCCCGCTGGGCGCCGCGGAAGGACCATCCAGCGGTAGTCGGCGGTGCTGTCCACCACGCGGATGCGCTGTGTCTCCGGCAGCACAGTGCCGAACTCGGCCAGCACGCCGCGGGGATCGCGGACCGCCCGGGCGCGGTAGCCCGGCGACTTGAACCAGAACGGCGGGTAGCCCAAAACCGCCCGCGGGTAGCAACTGCACAGGGTGCAGACGACCAAGTTGTGCACCTCGGCCGTGTTCTCCAGCACGCCCAAGGGCGGCAGGCCGCGCATCGTGATGCCCATCGCCTCCGTCGCCTGCGCGCCGTCCCGCAGCAGCAAGGCGTGGTATTCCGGATCGGCCCAGGCGCGGGCGACCATGCGCCCGCCCTGGGCCGGGCTGGCGCGGTCGGTTTGCGCCATGCGCTCGGCGATCTCCTCCGCCGTGGCGATGCCTTTGGCTTCGAGCAGCGACTTGAGGCCGGCCAGCAGGCGGTCGCTTGGGGCCTCGATCAACGGGTTCATGCGGCCTCCAGCCAGTGTTCGTACAGTTCCACCACGATCTCGTCCCCACCCGCATCCGGCCAGATCGACCGTGGCTCGAACGCGACGTGGTACAGCGCGAGTATGGGCGCCGGGCGGGCGAAGGCCAGGTCCTCGGGGTTGCGGAAGGCGCCAAGCTGCCGGACCACCGTGCCCTGGCGTCCGCGCAGGTAATGCGGCGTGCGGATGTGGCAGGGGCCGTGCGCCTCCGGCCAATCGTCGCGCACGCGGACGGCGGCGCCGGGCGCCAGCATCACGCCTGCTCCAAGGCGGCGCGCAGCTCGGCGTCCGAGATCACGCCGCGGGCCAACAGGTTGTCGGCGATGGAGCGGACCCAGCGTTGGTAGTACGACAGCCGGGCGTACTCGGCCTCCGGGATGGCCTCGATGCCGCGCCGCAGCTCATCGACCGACATCACGCCCTTGGCGCCCAGGATGCCGCGGATCGCGTCCACCTCCCGGTCGAACGGCGTCAGCGCGTGCGCCCCGGTGTCGATCGGCTCGCACAGGAACTTGGACACGCCGCCCATGTCGTGGTGGGCGCGCGGGCGTTCGGAGTCGTCGGTCGGCGTCATTGGATGCTTTCCCCGGGGAGCAGGCCCCAGACCTCGCTGCGCTTCATCCAGCCACGATAGTCCTGCACCTGCGCCTGGCACCAGTCCGATGCGGCGTCGCAGGCGCGCAATCGCACGATGACCCCGGGCTTCAGGCGCGCGACCGGCGCCGCGTCGTCCCGGGCGTCTTGGCGCAGCACCTGCTCGCCGCCGGTCACGACGCCGGTGCGACGCGAAACGAGCGTCGCCTGATGCACCCAGCCCTTGGTGTTCTCCTGGTCCCGGATCAGGCGCCAATCCTCGAACTCGCGCTCGATCTGCACCGGCAGGTCGCGGCGCTTATAGACCCACTCGATGGGATAGCGCTTGCCGGGGCCGACCCGCATGTAGAC
>CAXUJE010000072.1:15199-19380 GCA_964251035.1 uncultured Acetobacteraceae bacterium | reverse complement strand
GTCAGGGGCGCGGCGGGCGGCGTCTCCCGCGGGGGCGCCTCCGCCGGCTGCATCCTGGGGACGGGCACCACGGACGGCAGCAGCGCGGCAGCGTCGGCGAATGATCGCGGCTTCGGGGGATCGCCGGCGGTGTCGTTGCTCAAACCGTAACCCTCCCCACGCCACCCTGCCGGTGTGCCGAAGCGACTGTGCCGAAGCGGCATGGCGGCGCCTGGCAAGCAGGCGGCCACGCCCCAACCGATACGCTTGTGCGTCATGCCTGCCCTCCGTTCAAGGCGGAATGCGTGGACCTGCGCTCCGGGGCTGGTTAACCTGGATCGACCTGGCGCCGCGACAAGACGGGGCAGGAAGGGGAGAGCACCATGCAAAGACGTCAAGTCCTGGCCGCCGCGACGGCGGCCGCGGCCATCATCGCCGCCCGGGCGGCTCGTGCCGACAGCCTGCAGCTCGGCAACCTGCCGGGCACGCGCTACCCGGACCCGCGGGTCGAGGCGCTCGACAAGCGGTTCCACGGCAAGGTCGGCAACGCCGCCATCGAGCGGATCGCCACGGGGCTCCGCTGGGCGGAAGGACCGGTGTTCTTCCCCGCGAGCGGGCGGCTGGTCTGGAGCGACATTCCCAACAACCGCATGATGCAGTGGTCAGAGGCGGACGGGCACGTCAGCGTGTTCCGCAGCCCGTCCAACTACTCCAACGGCAACACGATCGACCGGGAAGGCCGGCTGCTGACCTGCGAGCACGACGCGCGCCGGGTCACCCGGACCGAGCATGACGGCAGCATCACCGTGCTGATAGACAAGTACCAGGGCAAGCCGCTGAACGCGCCGAACGACATCGTGGTGGCGTCGGACGGCGCCGTCTGGTTCACCGACCCGGGCTACGGCATCGACGGCCCCTACGAGGGCCACAAGGACACGGCCGAGCTGCCGAAGAACGTTTACCGTCTCGACCCGCAATCCGGCGCGGCCACCGTGGTCGCGGACGACTTCACCCGCCCGAACGGCATCTGCTTCTCGCCGGACGAGAAGACGCTGTACATCATCGACAGCGGCATCACCCATGGGGGTCCTGCGAACATCCGCTCTTTCAGCGTGAACGGCGACAAGCTCTCCGGCGGCAAGGTGTTCGCCGAGAACTTCGCGCCGGGCTTCACCGACGGGATGCGCGCCGATACCGAGGGCAACATCTGGTGCAGCATGGGCTGGGCCGACCCGAAGGAGGACGGGGTGCGCTGCTATGCCCCCACCGGCGACCTGATCGGCAAGATCCACCTGCCGGAGACCTGCGCCAACCTGTGCTTCGGGGGCCGCAAGAAGAACCGGCTGTTCATGGCGGCCAGCACCTCGGTCTATGCCGTCTATGTCGATGCCGTGGGCGCCTTGAAGCCCTGAGACCCGCCTGATCGCGCATGGAGCCGCCGCGGACGTGGTCGCGGCGGCCCGCCGGCCCAGCCACGCCAGCCGCGAGCCACGCCCCATGCCGCACTGGCGGAAGATGCCGCCGCGGCTGCGGAGCTGGTGGCACGGCTTTCCGGCCAAAGGGGTCTCGCCGCATCGCGCAATGGACGTTGCGCAGAACATTCCTTAAATGTAACTTAACGGCGGCCAGGACAGGCAGTCCGCTGGCCATCAAGCGGCGTCTTGCCGGCAGCCGCTCCCACGGACGGCTCCATCGTTGCGGGAAGCGCAGCGACGGAGCGGTTCAAGGGCGGCAAGGGCGGCGCATCCGCACATCCAAACCGGGGAGCGCCTTGGACACCTCCTTGCCGACCCGGCCGATGTTCCGCAACCGGCTCCTGCAGATGCTTCCCGCCGAGGAGCTTCGGCGTCTCCGGCCGCATCTGGCCCGTGTCCGGCTGGCCCATGGCGACGTCCTGCATTGGGCCGGCGGCCGGGTCGCGCAGGCGTATTTCGTCGAGCAAGGCTACGTCTCGCTGGTGGCGGAGGCTGCGCGCGCCGGAGGACGGGTCGAGGTCGGCCTGATCGGGCGGGAAAGCGTGGTCGGGTCGTCGGTGCTGCTCGCGGCTGACCCGGCCTCTTCCTTGCAGGCCGTGGTGCAGGTGCCCGGGGCGGCCTACTGCATCCGTGCCGACATCCTGCATGCCAGCCTGGAGCAAGCGCCGGCGCTCCGCCGGGCAATGCGGCAGGCCCTGGAGACGCTCGTCGCACAGGTCGCGCAGGTCGCGGCCTGCAACAGCCGCCATGCGCTGCCGCAGCGCCTGGCGCGCTGGCTGCTGATGGCGCATGACCGCATGGACGGCGACGAGCTGCCGCTGACGCAAGACTCGCTGGCGGCCGTATTGGCGGTCCGCCGGCCCGGCGTCACCATCGCCGTCAGCACGCTGCAAGCGGCTGGCCTGCTGCGGCATAGCCGCGGGCGGATCGTGGTCTGCGACCGTCCGGGCCTTGAGGCGGCGGCATGCGGCTGCTACGCCCGGCTGTGCCATTTTGCCGCAACGCTGGCCCAATCGGTCCCATAATTTGTCCTGACGTACGTTTTCGAACAAATCAGGCGCCGGCAAACGTTGCACAAGGCCGTCGAACAATGCCTAGAAGTAGCTCTGCCCGAGCTTCTCTTCAACCGTTTTCCTGGAACCAGCGATGCCCGTCGTGCCCGCGGCCGAAAACGCCAGTTTTCGGAACGAACTGCTGCGTGCCCTGCCAGCCGATGAGCTTCAGCGGCTGCTTCCGCACTTGATGCCGGTCACTCTCGTCATATCGCAGGTCCTGCACGAGGCCGATGCCCTGATCGACGAGGTGTTCTTCCTTGAGTCCGGCCTGGCGTTCCTGACCGCGGACACAGGGGACCATGGCCTGGTCGAGGTCGGCACGACGGGACGCGACGGCCTTGTCGGCCTGCCGGCGCTGCTCAGCCCCGAGCCGATCAGCGTGCATCGCGCCTTCATCCAGATACCGGGCCGCGCCCATCGCCTCCGCGCCGCGGTGCTTCGCGAGATGGTGGAGGCGCTGCCGACGCTGCGCGACCGCTGCCTGCGCTACGTGCAGGTCATGCTGATGCAGAACTCGCAGATCGCGGCGTGCAATGCCCGGCATGAGCTGCCGGGGCGGTTGGCGCGCTGGCTGCTGATGTGCCGGGACCGCATCGACGGCGACGACCTGCCGATGACCCAGGAGTTCCTGTCCGCCATGCTGGGGGTGCGCCGGGCCGGCATCTCCGTCGTGGCGAACGCGCTGCAGGCGCAGGGCTTGATCCGCCAGTCGCGCGGACGCATCACGGTCCTGGACCGTGCCGGGCTGGAGGGGAAGGCGTGTACCTGCTATCGCATGATCGAGCACAACCGCGCCAGGATCATGGGGCCCTCGTCCCGCGTCGCGGATGCGCCGCCGGGACTGGAGCCGGGGATGCGCGCTCCGTGACGCCGGCGCGACGCGCGGACCCGTCTGCCCCGCTGGCTTTCGCAGCGGCTAACGGTCAGGCGCTGCGGGCGTTGACACCGCTTCCAACGTCGGGGCCGCTTCCGGGGCGCTGGCGTCGGCCAGGTCGCCCAGGGACAGGATGCCGACAAGCCGGTCTTCCGCATCCAGCACCGGCACCCGGCGGATCTGTTGCTCCTGCATGATTCGGACCGCATCCTGCACGGAAGCGTTGTCCCGCACGCTGTGCAACATGGTGGTCATGGCGTCCGCCACGGCCGTCGCGCCTGGGTCCTGGCCGGCCGCGGTGGACCGGACGACGATGTCCCGGTCGGTCAGCAAGCCGACCAACCGGCCGGCCTCGCAGACCGGAAGGACCCCGACGTTGAGATCGTCCATCGCTTGCGCGGCCGCCTGGAGCGTGTCGCCGGGCTGCACGAACCGGGGATCGCGGGTCATCATGTCGGCAATCTGCATGGTCGCTTCCTGTGTGCTTGCGTGATCCGGCATCGGCCATCAGGGCGTCCGGCGGCGTGCTTCCAAAACGCGCCCATGTTGCCATACGAACCGAAGCCGGCCCTGACGGTTCCAGGGCAATGCGCCGCCCGGGCCATCTCGCGCATTCGTGCGCCGTCGCGACCGACATCGACCACAGCATTCGGGGAGGCGCAGGCATGGCCGGGGACGACGCCGCACCGTTGAACGACGCCCAGGCGTCCCTGAGCCGGCTGATCGCCGCCGGGACGCCGCCTGCCCGCATCGTGGAGGAAGTCGGCGCCATCGTGGCGGGATGGGCGTCCGAGCCGG
>CAXUJE010000072.1:0-15189 GCA_964251035.1 uncultured Acetobacteraceae bacterium | reverse complement strand
CGCTCCTCGCCGCGCACGGGCGGCTGTCCGGCGCATCGGATTGAGACGGGAGATTGGAATGGGGGCGAGGCTCCCGCCTTGCAACGCGAACCCCGCCCCGACATAACGAGGCCCAAACAGGGTATGTGGCAGCACCTGCCTTTCATAACGGAGACGTCGCGATGTGGGTCTTGCTGTTGCTTCCCTTCATCGGGTTGCTGTGGGTGCCGTTCTACAACGCCGCGTCGCCCGCGCTGTTCGGGTTCCCTTTCTTCTACTGGTACCAGCTCGCCTGGGTGCCGATCACCGCGGTCCTGACCTGGATCGTCTACCGCAGCGCCGGCCATGGGAACGAGCCATGAGCGCCGCCGCCGATCTCGACTGGACGGCGCTGTCCGTCTGCATCTTCTTCTTCGCCCTCGTCACCGTCATGGGGTTCGGCGCCTCGCGGTGGAAGAGGGGCACGGCCGACCATGCCCACCTCGACGAGTGGGGCCTGGGCGGGCGCAACTTCGGCACCTGGATCACCTGGTTCCTGGTCGGCGGGGACTTCTACACGGCCTACACCGTGATCGCGGTGCCTGCCCAGGTGTTCGCCATCGGCGCGCAGGGCTTCTTCGCGCTGCCCTACACCATCGTCGTCTATCCCATCGTGTTCGCCATCATGCCGCGGCTCTGGACCTTCGCACAGCGGCACGGCCACGTCACCGCCGCCGATGTCGTCTATGGCCGCTACGGCTCCCGCGGGCTGGAGCTTGCGGTCGCCCTCACCGGGCTGCTGGCGACCATGCCGTACATCGCGCTGCAACTTGTGGGCATGGAGGTGGTGATCAAGGCGCTGGGCCTCACCGGCGAGCTGCCGCTGATCGCGGCGTTCGCGATCCTGGCGCTTTACACCTACTCGGCCGGGCTGCGCGCCCCGGCGCTGATCGCCTTCGTCAAGGACATCATGATCTACGTCGTCGTGATCACGGCGGTGGCGTTCATCCCGTACAAGCTCGGCGGCTACGGCGCGGTGTTCGAGGCGGCGGGCCAAGCCTTCGCGCAGAAGCCGCCCACGCCGCCCTCGGGGCTGGTGCTGAAGGCGTCGCAGTACTGGCCTTATGCCACGCTGGCGCTCGGCTCGGCGCTGGCGGCGTTCATGTATCCGCACACGCTGACCGGCATCTTCGCCTCGCGGTCGGCCAACACCATCCGCCGGAACGCGATCCTGCTGCCGGCCTACACCTTGCTGCTCGGCTTGATCGCGTTGCTGGGCTACATGGCGCACGCGGCGGGGGTGAAGCCCGCGACGCCGAACGACACGGTGCCGCAACTGTTCCGCACCCTGTTCCCCGGGTGGTTCGCAGGCTTCGCCTTCGCCGCGGTCGCCATCGGCGCGCTGGTGCCGGCCGCGGTGATGTCGATCGGCGCCGCCAACCTGTTCACCCGCAACGTGTGGAAGGCCTACGTCAACCCGGCCGTCACCCATGCCGGGGAGGCGCAGGTCGCCAAGGTCACCAGCCTGGCGGTCAAGGGCGGGGCGCTGCTGTTCATCCTGTTCGCGCCGGTGCAGTACGCGCTCGACCTGCAGTTGCTCGGGGGCCTATGGATCTTGCAGACGTTTCCGGCCGTCGTGTTCGGGCTGTTCTTCAACTGGTTCCGCGCGCCCGCGCTGCTGCTCGGCTGGGCGGTCGGGTTCTTCGGCGGCAGCGCCGTCGCCTACATGGACGGGCTGAAGCCGCTGCATACCGTCGTGATCGGAGGGGCGAGCTACACCGTCTATGTCGGGCTGCTGGCGGTGCTGGCGAACGTGCTCGTGGCCGCGGCCGCCAACGTGGCGCTGCGCGCGACGGGCACCGGCGCCGTGCGCACCGCGCAACGGCTTTGACCGGGCCGGCCCGCATCGTCTAAAAAACGATGCTCCCCACCTTCGTTCTGGGGCCTCCACCCTGGACCCACCGGCATGGGGAGCTGGAGGTTTGAGCATGAGCGACTTGGCGCGACTGACGGCCGCCCCGATCGCCCGGCCTCGCCGGATCGGCCGCTGGGTGCTGCTGGGGCTTCTCGGGGTCGTGGTGCTGGCCGCGGTCAACGGCAGCTTCTTCGTCGTGCAGCCGACGGAGATGGCCGGGGTGCGTCGGTTCGGCGTGGTGACGAGTGCTGCGCCCCTCGGGCCGGGCCTGCATTCCAAGACGCCGTTCGTGGAGACGGTCGACACAATGCAAGTCAGCCTGACGACGTTTCAGGCCCCGGACCTCAACGTTTACACCATCGACAACCAGGCGGTGCGGATCGGCATCGGCCTCAGCTACCGCGTGCCGCCGTCCGCGGTGTTCCGGCTGCTCTACAGCGTCGGGCGGTCGGGCAACGTGGACATCGACGGCAATCTCCGCCCCATCGTCGCCGACCGCGCGCTCCGCGTGTTCGCCCGGCGCAACACGGTCAGCATCTCGGCCGAGCGCGAGAGCATCGCCAACGAGATCCGGCGGTCGATCCAGGAGGCGATGGAGCAAAGCTTCGGCATTGAGGTGGTGGACCTGCAACTGAGCCGCATCGAGTACAGCGCCGCCTTCACCCAATCGGTCGAGGCGGCGGTGCGCGCCAAGAACGACGCCTTGCAGGCGGAGAACACCGTCGCCCGAATCCGCTACGAGGGCGAGCAGGTCAAGGTGCAGGCGGAGGCGCAGGCCGTGGCCGTTACCACGCGCTCCGAAGGCGAGGCGCGCGCCGCGGTGGTCCGCGCCCGTGCCGAGAAGGAGGCGGCGGTGCTGCGCGCCGAGGGGGAGGCGCAGGCGACCGCCTTGCTCGGCCAGGCGCAGGCCTCCGCCGTGCAGCAGGTGGGCGCCGCGGTGGCAGCCAACCCGCGCGTCGTCGATTACGAGACGACCCGGCGCTGGGACGGCAAGCTGCCGGCGACGATGCTGGGCAGCGGGACGGTGCCGCTGCTGAGCTTGCCGGGCGCGGCGCCGGGCCGGTAGGCGCCACGGCCGGCCTTGCCGGCGACCGCGCCCTGGGCGAGCATCCCGGCGCAGGGAAAGGGGGTTCGTTTGGGTTGGCGAGGGTGGGCGCTTGCGCTCCTGGTGGTGATCGGCGGCCCGGCGGCCCGGGCTGAGACCCCCGTGGCGCTGGGGGTGAAGCTGGGCGTGCTGACCGACTTGTCGGGCGTGTATTCGGATGCGACGGGCGCCGGGTCGGTGCTGGCGACGCGCATGGCGGTGGAGGATTGCCTCCTTGCCGAGTGCCGGGGCATGCCGGTCGAGGTCATCGCCGCGGACCATCAGAACAAGCCGGACGTGGCGCTCGCCATCGCGCGGGAGTGGGTGGACACCGGGCACGTGGACGCGCTGGTCGATATGTCCAACGCGGCGATCCAGCTCGCCATCGCGCCGTTCGTGGCGCAGAAGGACCGGGTGGCGCTGTTTGCCGGCGGGACCGCCCGGCTGTCCGGCGACGCGTGCCAGCCGGAGCACATCGTGCAATGGATGTGGGACACCTACGCGCAGGTCGGCGGCGTCGCGCGCCGCCTGACCCGGCCGGGGACGACGTGGTTCCTGGTCACGGCCGACTATGCGTTCGGCACCCAGTTCGAGGCCGACGCCACGGCCATCGTCGGCGCCGCGGGTGGCCGCGTGCTGGGTTCGGCCCGGCATCCGTTTCCCAGCAGCGACCTGTCGTCACCCATCCTGCAGGCGCAGGCGTCCGGCGCGGACATCGTGGCGCTGGCCAACGCCGGGGCGGACACGGTGAACGCGATCAAGCAGGCGCATGAGTTCGGCGTGGGTACTGGCGCAGGTGCCGGGGCGCAGCGCCTGGTGGCGTTCTACCTGTCGGTGCTGGACGTGAAGGGGCTGGGCCTCGCCGCTGCGGCCGGCACCGTGCTGACCGAGGGGTTCTACTGGGACATCGACGACGGCACGCGCGCCTTTTCCCGGCGCTTCCTGGCCCGGCAGGGCGCCATGCCGTCGCAGATCCAGGCCGGGCTGTACTCCGCCGTGCGCCACTACCTGAAAGCCGTCGCGGCGAACCGCGGCGCCGATGCCCGGACCGCCATCCGCAAGATGCACGAGCTGCCGATCTCCGACGAGGTCGTGCGCCACCCGGTGTTGCGCCCCGATGGCCGCATGGTGCACGACTTCTACGTGTTCCAGGTAAAACAGCCCGAGCAGTCGCACGGACCTTGGGATCTCTACGCGCTGCTGGACACGATCCCGGGCGCGGACGCCTTCCGCCCGGTCGAAGCCGGCGGCTGTCCACGCTTGTTGCAATGATGCGAGGCACCATGGCCCACCAACTCATCGACCTGTCCGTCCCGCTGCGCGCCGACATCGCCAGCGACCCGCCGGACATGCTGCCGAAGATCGAGTACATCGACCACCACCAGTCCGCCCCTCGTCTTGCCGAGTATTTCGGCGTCCGCGTGGACCAACTGCCGGAAGGCCAGTACGCCGCCATCGAGCGCTGCGCCATCAGCAGCCACAACGGCACCCACGTGGACGCGCCCTACCACTACTTCTCCCGCATGGACGAGGCGGTGACGCCCGGCGGCGTGCCGTCCATGCGCATCGACGAGGTCCCGCTCGATTGGCTGTACCAGCCCGGCGTCAAGCTGGATTTCCGGCACCTTCCCGACGGATACGTGGTGCAGCCCGCGGACATCGAGGCCGAGCTCGCCCGCATCGGCCACACGTTGCAGCCGCTGGAGATCGTCGTCGCCAACACCCGCGCCGGCGCGCGCTACGGCGAGGCGGACTACGTGGACACCGGCTGCGGCATGGGGCGTGCCGCCACGCTGTGGCTGACCGAGCGCGGCGTCCGCGTGGTCGGCACCGACGCCTGGAGCTGGGACGCGCCGTTCAGCCACACCCGGCGCCGGGTGCAGGAGACGGGCGACGCCGGGCTGATCTGGGAAGGGCACCGCGTCGGGCGGGACCGCGCCTACTGCCAGATCGAGAAGATGCACAACCTGGAGGCGCTGCCGCCGGACGGGTTCCTGATCTCCGCCTTCCCGGTCAAGCTGCACCGCGGCTCCGCCGGCTGGACCCGCGCCGTCGCGATCCTTGAGGCCTGACGGCATGGGCCGTGCCGGCCCGGCGCTGCTCGCGCTGGGGGCCGCCCTGGCGCTGGCCGCACCGTCCCATGCGGAGCCGGCCGCCGAGGAGCCGGCCTATGGCGCGGAGCTGGAGGGCTTCGCCTACCCGTTCCCGGTGCAGCGCCGGCAGTTCACCTCGCAGGGCCAGCAGCTTGCGATGGCCTACATGGACGTGCAGCCCGGCCGGCCCAACGGCCATGCCGTCGTGCTGCTGCACGGCAAGAACTTCTGCGCCGCCACCTGGGAAGGCACGATGACGGCGCTTAGCGAGGCCGGCTACCGGGTGATCGCGCCGGACCAGGTCGGCTTCTGCAAATCGACCAAGCCGGAGCATTACCAGTTCAGCTTTCAGCAGCTCGCCGCGAACACCCGCGCCTTGCTGGCGGACCTCGGCGTGTCCCGTGCGACGGTGCTCGGCCATTCCACCGGGGGCATGCTCGGCATCCGCTACGCGCTGATGTACCCCGGCGATGTCGAGCAGCTCGTGCTGGTGGACCCGATCGGGCTGGAGGATTGGAAGGCCAAGGGCGTGCCCTGGCAGAGCGTCGATGACTGGTATCGGCGCGAGCAGGCCGCCACGGCCGACCGGATCAGGGGTTACGAGCGCGTGACCTACTACGCCGGCACCTGGCAGCCGGAGTACGAGCGCTGGGTGCAGATGCTGGCCGGGATGGCGCGGGGTGCCGGGCGGGACCGGGTCGCCTGGGACTCGGCCCTGCTGTACGACATGATCTTCACCCAGCCGGTCGTCTATGAGCTGGGCCAGCTTTCGATGCCGGTCCTGCTGATGATCGGCGACAAGGACACGACGGCCATCGGCAAGGACCTGGCGCCGGCGTCCGTGCAGGCCACGCTGGGCGACTATCCCAGGCTCGGCCGGGCCGCCGCCGCGGCCATCCCGCAAGCCCGGCTGATCGAGTTCGCCGATTTGGGTCATGCCCCACAGATTCAGGCGCCCGACCGGTTCCACGAAGCGTTGCTGGACGGCCTGTTGCCGCCCGGCCCGGCACCGGGGCGCTGACGATTTCCATGGCCGGGGCGTTTGGCCCTGTCCATGCGGAACACGGCGGCGGGCGCCCCGGTCAACCGCGAGAGCCTGCGGCATTGGGACGCGGCGCTCGGTTGACGGACGCCGAAGCCTTCCAGCCTCACTTCCCCCGCCAAACCGGCGCCCGCTTGCCCAGGAACGCCTCCATCCCCTCGCGGAAATCGGCGCTCATGTAGCACATCAGCAGCAGGTCGTGGTCCGCGTCGCCCGGCGCCGCCGAGCGCTCCTTGATGCGGCGCAGCGCCTCCTTGGTGGCGTGCAGCGTCAGCGGCGCGTTGCCGGCCACCTGCCCGGCGAGGTCGTCCGCCCGCAGGGCAAGCGCCGCCGCGTCCGGCAGGATTTCGCTGACGAGGCCGATGGCCCGGGCCTCCTCCGCCTCGACCAGCCGCGCGGTGAACACCATGTCCTTCACCCGGGCCGGGCCGATCAGGGCGGCCAGGCGGGCGTAGTTGGCCACGCTGAGGCAATTGCCCAGCGTGCGCGCGATGGGAAAGCCGAAGCGCATCGTGCCGGCCGCGATCCGCAGGTCGCAGCACGCCGCCATGCCCGCGCCGCCCCCGGTGCAGGCGCCGGCGATGGCGGCAATGGTCGGCACCCGCAGCCGCTCCAGCGCCGTCAGCACGCGGTCGACCCGCGCCTCGTATGCCAGCGCGTCCTCCGGCGTCTTGAAGGCGCGGAACTGCGAGATGTCGGTGCCGGCCGCGAACGCCTTGTCCCCGGCGCCGGTCAGGATCAATGCACGGACGCTCCGGTCCGCCTCGATCTCCGCGCAGATCTCGGCCAGGCGCTCATACATGCCGAACAGCATGGCGTTGCGCGCCTGCGGGCGGTTGAAGGTGACACGGGCGATGCCGTCCCGGACCTCGTAAAGCAGGTCCTCGCCATCGGCGCCGTCCGGCATCAGCTTTTCACCAGGCTGCACCCGCCCTCGCCCATCGGCCGGAAGGCCTGGTCGGGGGGCGTCGTCGCGGCCAGCTTCAGCATGTCGAGCGGCCCCTGGCTCTCCGCCAGCGTCTTGACCTGCATCAGGTAGCTCGGATGGACCTTGCGCCCGTCCTCCCGGATGCGCCCGGCGCCGAAGCAGTCGTCATCGGTCGGCATCGACTTCATGTGCGCGACCGCCGCCTGCCCGTCCGCCTTGGTCGCCGCGGTGCCGAGCGACGCCGCCGTCTTCAGGTAGTGCAACGCCGCCGCGTAGCACCCGGCCTGGATCATGTTGGGCGGCTGCGAGGGCGTCTTCGGCTTGATCCGTTCCCAGAACATCCGCGTGCGGTCGTTGAGATCCCAGTAGAAGCTCTCGGTCATCACCAAGCCCTGGCTGTCCTCAAGCCCGACCGAGCGCACGTTGCCGTCGTACATCAGCATCGCCGCGATCCTCATGAACTGGGTCAGCCCGAACTCGTGCGCCTGCTTGATGCAGTTCACCGTGTCGGTGCCCGAGTTGCACAGGCCCAGCACCTTGGCGCCCGACGCCTGCGCCTGCAGCAGCAGCGAGCTGAAATCGGTCGTGTCCGGGAACGGGTAGGACCGCGCGCCGAGCACCTTGCCGCCGGCCTCCTGCACGAAGCGCGCGGTGTCGCGCTGGAGCTGCTGGCCGAACACGTAGTCCGCGGTGATGAAGAACCAGGAGTCGCCGCCCGCCTTGACCATCGCGCCGCCCGTGGACTTCGCCAGCATGTAGGTGTCATAGGTCCAGTGCACCGTGTTCGGGCTGCACTGCGCGCCGGTCAGGTCGGTCGTGGCAGCGCCCGAGTTCAGGTAGACCTTGTTCTTCTCCCGGCACACCGTGTTGACCGCGAGGGCCACGGAGCTGGTCGGCACGTCGAGGATCACGTCCACCCCGCCCTCGTCGAACCAGCGCCGGGCGATGCCGGCGCCGATGTCGGGCTTGTTCTGGTGGTCGGCCGACAGCACCTCGGCCTTGACCTCGGGGTGCAGCCGGGCGAACTCCTCCACCGCCTGGCGCACGCACAGCACCGAGAGCGGCCCGGTGTCGTCGCGGTAGTTGCCGGACTGGTCGTTCAGCACGCCCAGGCGGATCGGCGCGCCCTGTGCCTGGGTGCTGCGGGACCGGACGGGAAGCAGGGCCGATGCGGCGGCGCCGAGCGCCACGCGGCGGGTGACGGTCATGGACGATCCTCTCTTGGCTTTATCATAGGCTGGGCAGGGATCGTGCGTGGGAACGCATGCGCGTTCAAGTCATGCCTTGCGCGGAGGTCAGGGCGCCTCCGGGCCGGGCGCGGTCGGGACATCGCCCGCCCGCGCCGGCCGCAGCCCGCCGTACCCCTGCCAGGACCCGGCCACCAGCCAGCCGGCATCGACCGGCAAGGTGATCCCGGTGATCGCCGAAGCATCGTCGGAGGCGAGGAAGCTGCATGCCCGGGCGATCTCCTCCGGCGCGACCAGACGGCCCATGGCGGAGTTCTCCGCCAGCGCCGCCGGATCGCGCTGCCCGGCATCGACGGCGGCGGCAAGCGCTGGCGTCATCACGAAGCCCGGCGCCACGGCGTTGACCCGCACGCCGGACCGGCCCCACTCGGCGGCGAGCGCCCGCGTCATGCCGATCACCGCCGCCTTGGCTGGCGCGTAGGCGTGCAGCGGCATCGAGCGGAGGCCGGCGACGGAGGCGATGTTGACGATGGCGCCGCGGCCGCGCCGCGCCATGCGCTTGCCGAAGGCGACGCAGCTCAGGTACACGCCGCGCTGATCGACGGCGACGACGTGGTCCCAGGTCTCGATCGGCAGCTCTTCCGGCGGCAACGGCGGCTGCAGCACCCCGGCGGAGGTGACGAGGATGGCGGGGAGGCCGTATTCGCGCTCGACCCAGTCCGCCACCATCTCGATGTCATCCGGCCGGGTCACGTCGAGGTGGCCGGCCACGGCGCGGGGGATGCTGAACGCGACCGCCTGAGCCCGCGGCTCGTCGATGTCCGCCACCACGACCTGCGCGCCGCGAGCGGCCAGGTCGCGCGCGCAGGCCTCCCCGATGCCGCTCGCGCCGCCGGTCACGACGGCGATGCGTCCCTCAAGCGAGCTTGTCACGTCGGGCGTCTCCATTCGGGGCTTCGGGGCGGATGAAATCGTCCAAAGGCCCGCCAGCCTGCGCCGTGCGGGGAACACAGGTGGGGGCCGTCGCAGCGTCCCGGAGCGCGTTGCATCGCCGTGTGCCGCGTCTGACCCTATCCATCGGTCTCCCCTGTCGGTCGCATGGCTTGGACGCCAGCTCCGGCCCGGCGCATCGTGTCGCTAAGGCAACGCTATGGGCGGCAGCCGCACGCCGTCAAGCAAACTCTTCCGACGGGAAACAGGGTGCCCCCAACAGGCCAGGCCCAACCGCCGCCGCCGCGGCAGCCAGGCGGATGCCTTGTCTCGGAGTCTCTACGGGCGATGCGCGACCGCTTCGATGGACTCAGGGCCAGTGAAAACAAGTGTGCCAAATTGATGCATCATGTCAAAGGTCAACAGCCATCCGTACATTCTCGACTAAAGTTGTACATTTGACAACTTCAGCCTCGCCCTCACCTCAAATGATAGAATGATCGATATAAAGGCGCGAACCAAGTGGGAAACCCGATCGGACTTTTAATACGGAAGCTGGAACAGTTCGGCGAGCTGTCCAGTAAAGAGAGACAGATTCTCGAAAACCTTCCCATCGACGTCCAGAAGGTCGGCGCTGGCCGGGAGCTGGGGCGGGACGGCCAACGGTCGTCGCATTGCCTGCTGTTGCTGAGTGGCATGGTGTGCCGCTATAGGATGATGCAAGACGGGCAGCGGCAGATCATGAGTTTCCATTTCCCAGGCGATATCCTCGACCTCAGCGGCCTGCTTCTGGGCAAGCTCGACCACGGCATCGGGACGCTCACGCCGGCCGAGGTCGCGCCGATCCCCCACGCGACGGTGCTCGGCTGGATCGAGCATCACCCAGGGCTGGGCCGGTTGCTGTGGCAGGACACCTTGGTGGACGCGGCGGTGTTTCGCGAGTGGGTGGTCAACGTCGGCCGGCGCTCGGCTTACGCCCGCACGGCCCACCTGCTGTGCGAGATAACGATGCGGATGCAAGCCGTGGGATTGGCGCACGACCAAGCCTTCAGCCTGCCCGTCATGGCAGCCGAGCTGGCCGACGCCACCGGGCTGTCGATCGTGCACGTCAACCGGGTGCTGCAGGAACTGCGCGCCAAGAGGCTGGTCGAGCCGCGCGGGAAGACCTTGGCGGTGCTGGACTGGGACGGGCTGAGGCAGGCTGCGGGCTTCGATCCGGACTACCTGCACCAACGCGCCGTGCCCGCGGCCGCGTAGAGGCCCGGGCAACAAGGAGCCGCTGCTGGCATGCCGTTAGAACTGCTGCTGCGCCCTGTTTCTGTATACACCGGCAGCGGTGACCAGGACGGCCAACTGGTGCTGGCCAACGGTCGGCTGGTGGCGGTGCTGGTGCGCCTCGCCGATATGTCGCATGCCGGGCTGGTCGGGGCCTGGTTCCTGGAAGCCGGGTTCGGGCCGTGCGCCCACGTGGTCGCGCCGATCTTCAGCGACCTCGACGCGGCGCAAAGCTGGATACGGCAGCAGCTCGAAGCCTAGGCGCGGCTGCATCGGCAGAGCCGGCCCGCTCGCGGCGCGCCGTAGGGCAGCGCACGCCGGATGAGGCTGCCCAGGCAACCAGTCGGTCACATCGGACGTGACGCACCCCATACAGCAAGGGTTCCGCCGTTTGCCCTGTTGGCGGCAACGGGCGTTGCCGCCGGTGCCAGGCCGCTTGACGGCCTGCGTGGCGGGGCAGGCCGCAGCTCGGGTCCGGCCGTTCCCGCAAGCTTGTGCCCGGGCTGCGCCTGTGCCCGGGACGGCAGCCAACTGATTATAACAAATGATGCATGACGTCCAACCAAAAGCAAATGTAAACAACATCAAAATTTGCTTCTGACCCTAATGTTGAGCAAGCCAAATTCCAGCCAAAGTTAGTGAAAATCGTGATCCCGCATTGCACTTCCGGGATTGGGTTGCCGCAACAACTCACGTATCATTGCTTCATGGCCCATCAGGCTATACCGACCAAGCAACCGCACGACTGACAAGTTGGGCGACTACAATATTGCTGTAATACATCGGTTAATGTTTCTGGAGTATCACTAATGAGTGGAACAAGCTCTACCGACCAGACCAGTACGTCCGGTGCCGCACCGGGCGGCGGCGGCAGTGGCTCGACGTCCGTGGGCGGCAGCACTGTTGGCGTGACGACCCCCTCCACCCTTCCGCCGCAGTACTCGACGGGCAACCTCGGCTTCTTCACCCGGCAGACGGAGTCGGTGCCGACCGCCATCACCACCGGTCCGGACGGCGCTCTCTACGTCAGCGAACTGAACGGCATTCCCTATCCCGCGGGCTATTCGAGCATTTACCGCATCTCCGACCCGACGGCCACGACGGGCTTTAACGGCACGACGCCCAGCGGCGTGCCGCCCGCCTATGCCACCGGCGTAACCCAGGGCAAAGGCCGTGGCGTCAACAACAGCACGGGCGACATGTTCGTGCTGGAATACATCAACGCCAACGATGTCTACGACCCGACTCAGACCCCAGCCAGCCTGCCTCCGAGCCAACTGATCCAGGTGAAGCCTGACGGCACCCGCACGACGATCTCCGGGCCTGAGCTGCACCTCGGCCAGTATGTGACGGTGAACCAGCAGACGGGCGACGTCTATGTTGCCATCGACAACCAGGGGCCCGCCACCGCCACCTCCCCGGGCACTGGCGAAGTGCTGGACTACAAGCAAGACCCGACCACCGGCGCGTGGAACAGCACGGTCATCGCCAGCGGCCTCAACAGCCCGCGCGGCATGGCGTTCGGCCCCGACGGCAACCTGTACGTGCTTGAGCAGGGCACCGGCACCCCGAACGGCGCTCCCGGCGCCGACACGGCTCCGGTCATCCCGTTCATCCCTGGCCTGGTCAGCGAGCGCGGCGGCAGCACCGGCTCGATCACACGGGTTGACCTCAACAGCAACGGCGCCCCGACCGGCAGCCAGGAAACCGTGCTTACGGGCCTGGCCTCGTTTCGTGAGTTCAACCCGACGACCGGCCAGGACCGCGTCATCTCGATCGGCATGAACGGCCTGACGATCTCCCCAGACGGCACGGTGTACATCGCCGCGGGCGGCGGCCTGGCGCCCGAGACCGCAACCGCCGTCGGCCCGCTTGCCAACCAGCTCCAGGGCGTGCTCAAGGTCGATGGGCTGTTCGGCTCCGATCCGTCCACGGCCACGGTGACCCCGGAGTTCAACTCGCTCGCCTATGCGGCAGCGAACGGCCCGGACGGCGCGACGACGCTGTACAACACCGAAAGCAACCTGAACGACATCACCACCGGCTCCGACGGCAAGCTCTACGCCGTGGATGCCGCCCGGAATGACGTGTATGGGCTGACCAACGATGGCTCCACGGTGGACAGCGTCACCGTGCTGCAGAAGCAGCCGCCCGTGCTGACGCCGCCGCAGTACTCGGCGGTTGTCGCGGCCGGCGGCGATCCAACGCAGCAGTATGCGGCCGAGATCGCCAGCCCGACCTTCAAGGCCTCGAACAGCGTGCCGGACGTTCCTGGGAACGTTCCCCTTTCCTCGCTCGCCGCCGCTGCCGCGGCCGCCGGCCTTACGGGGACTGGCACGACGACAGCCGCCACCCCGAGCACCGGTGCGCCCGGCAGCAGCACCTCGACCACCGACGCGTCCGGCAACACCGTGACAACCGACGCATCTGGCAGCACCGTCACGACTGACCCATCTGGCAACGTCATTTCGACCGCCACGACCGATGCGTCCGGCAACACCGTCACAACCGACGCGTCCGGCAACACGACCACCACGCCTCCCCACGGCGAGGACACGACCGGATCCGGAGTCACCGCAAGCACGGGCGTCAACACCTCGACCAACCTGCCGACCCTTCCTCCCGGCGCCAGCTTCGCACCTGCCCTTCCCGGTGCGACCGATCCGGTCAGCCCGCCCGTGCTGGCCACCAACGCCTACTCCAACAACTACGACCCGTTCTTCGGCAACTACGCCCCGGCGTCCACCGACCCGCTCGCCTTGTCGGGCACCAACGGCAGCAGCTACATCGCATCCAAGCTCGTCGTGTTCGGCGACCGTCTCGCTGACAACGGCAACACGGCGGCACTTGAGAAGTCGCTCGGCCAGACGCCGGGCACCTCGGCGCCACCTTACTCGACCACCGGCAACTTCTCGGACGGGCCACAGTGGACCACTGACCTCGCTCAGATGCTTGGAGCGACGGCACCTTCGCAACAGGAGAACTTCGCGTTCGAGGATGCCACCGCCCGGGCGCTCGGCGTTCCTGACCCGTTTGCCCCCGACGCGAGCAAGACCAACCTTGCGACCTTCGCCGGGCAGATCCAGCAGTTCCAGAAGCAGGACGGGTCCTTTACCTCCAATGACCTGGTTTCGGTGACGTTCGGCGGCAACGACATCTCGCTGCCGAGCAACGAGTCCCCGCTGCAGGGCGTCACGGACAGCGTCAACGCGATCATCTCCGGGCTGGGCCAACTGGCCGACATGGGGGCCAAGCACTTCCTGGTCTCCAACCTGGCGGACATCACGCTGGCGCCCCTGTTCAGCGACCCGGCGTTCCAGGCAGCAACGGGAGCGACGCCCGCCTTGTTCCAGGGCCTCGTGAGCGACTTCAACACCCAGCTCGCGGCCGGCCTCAGCAACTTTAAAAGCCAGACCGGCCTCGATGTGAAGACGCTGGACCTCCACACCCTGTTCAACGGCATCAGCACCAACCCGTCCGACTACGGCTTCACCAACGTCAGCCAGCCGGTCCTTTCCAGCACCCCCGGCATCAACACGCCGCCGGCCTACAACCCGGCGATCGTTGGGCAGGACCCGCAGGTCGAGCACTCGACGCTGTTCCTCGACCAGTACTTCGACCCGACGGCGCTTGGCCAGGCGATCATCGCCCAAACGGCCCGGAGCACACTCACGGCCACGCCTACGGCTTCGACCTAAGGAGCGGTCCGCTCAACCGCGGCAGCCCGTTCCCCAGGGAACTGGCACGATGGCGGCCTTCGGGCCGCCATCACCGGCCGCGGCAGCGCAAGACGAACGAGGACCAGAATGCCGAGGACAGCAACAGACCGCGCGCTGCCCGGCATCACTGTTTCCATTTGCACGGCCTGGCGGCGTCAGTCGCCGGGCCGGGCGGTTTCAAGACATTCAAGCCCGCGTGCCCCGGCGCCGGGCGGATCAGATGGAGAGCCCGGATATGACGGCTGAGAGCCTTACGGAGTTCGGCGGCGACGTCTTGGAAACGGACGACATGCCGGCCCCGGCGCCCGCGGCGGCGCCGGCCCCCTCAACCGTTGCGGAAGGCCTCGCCTCGTCGCTGCGCGGCCTGGGCGTTGCGCACGCCTTGGGCGTTTGCGGCGGTGCGCAGGCGCTGCTGTGGGCGGCGTTCTCGAAGTACTTGGACGTGCTGCACTTCCGGCACGAGAGCGGCGCGGCCTTCGCCGCGACGGAAGCGCACTTCGCAAGCGGCCGTCCGGTCGTGGTGTTCACGACCACCGGGCCGGGCATCACCAACGTCCTGACCGGCACGCTCGCGGCGCGCACGGAGGGCGCCAAGCTGATCCTCGTCACCGCCTATGCCTCCGCGCCGATGCGGGGCCGCGGCGGCATCCAGGAGACCAGCAGCTACACCATGCCGACCAGCGGCATCTTCGAGGCGGGCGCCTGGTTCGACGACGCCGTCGTGCTGGAAACGCCGGAGCAGTTGCCCCAGGTGCTGCGCCGCGTCGCCGCCGGGCTGCAGCGGCCCGGCGCCTACGTCGCGCATATCAGCATCCCCAACGCGGTGCAGGGCGCGCCGCTGTCCCAGCCCTTGCCGAAGCTCTCCGTGCAGACCGCGCCGTCGGCGCCGGGCGCCGCGACGCGCCCCGGCGTGAACCGCGCGGCGGTGGCGCATTGCGCCAAGCTGCTCGCCGCCGAGCCGTTCGCCATCTGGGCGGGCTTCGGCGCGCGGGAGGCGGCCCCCGCCTTGCGCGCCCTGGCGGCGCGCGCCGGCGCGCCGGGGATGTGCTCGCCGGGCG
>CAXUJE010000071.1:4372-19484 GCA_964251035.1 uncultured Acetobacteraceae bacterium | reverse complement strand
GTCGAACACGGCGGGCAGGATCTCGTAGTCCACAATCAGCGCGCGGCACCCGGCCTCGGCGGCGGCCTCGCTGCTTGCCACCACGGCGGCGACGCGCTGGCCGACGAAGCGCACCACGTCGTCCAGCAGCCGGGTGTCGTCCGGGTTGGCGCGGAAGTCCTCGTGCCGGGCGGAGGAGTACAGCCGCGCCGGCGCGTCCTCGTGCGTGAACACGGCGGCGACGCCGGGCACGGCCAGCGCTGCGGCGCGGTCGATGGCGCGGATGCGGGCATGGGCGTGGGGCGAGCGCAGCAGGCGCATGTGCAGCAGGCCCGGCATGTGGAGGTCCAGCGTGTAGCGGGCCGCGCCCGTCACCACGGCCTCCGCATCCGGCGCGGCGTCGTTGCCCGGCAGGCTCCCGACATGGCGCAGGCAGTCCATGGCGTCCGCGATGGCGCGGTAGCCGGTGCAGCGGCACAGGTTGCCCTTCATCGCCCGCGGCAGGTCCGCCTGCTGCGCCGGATCAAGGATGCTGGCGGTCAGCAGCATGCCGGGGGTGCAGAAGCCGCACTGGAAGCCCTGGGCGTCCATGAACGCCTGCTGCAACGGGTGCAGGGTGCCGTTGCCCAGCCCCTCGATGGTCGTGATGGCCCGGCCCTCGGCGCGCCAGGCCGGCACCAGGCAGCTTTGCACCGCCTGGCCGTCCAACAGCACGGTGCAGGCGCCGCAGTCGCCGGCGTCGCAGCCCTTCTTGACCCCGAACCAGCCGAGCGCCCGAAGCTGCGTGCGCAGGCATTGGCCCGGCGCCGGGTCGCACTCCTGCGCCTGGCCGTTGACGTGCAGGACGGTCATCCCAGCAGCTCCTCATGCAGTTCGGCCGCGAGCCGCCGGGTCATGTGCCGGCGCCAGGCCGGGGCACCGTGCGCGTCGTCAAGCCAAAGCGCGGCTGGAAAGTCTGAGATATAAGCGTCCAACGCCTCCCGCGAGGGCGCCGCCGCCCAGGCCGCGTGCATCGGCCGAACGGTGCTGGCGGTGACGGTCAGGGCGAAACGTCCGGCCGCCTCGGTCGCTACCAGCAAGGCGGCGGAGCGCCCATGCGTCGTGAGCGACGCCTGCCGCATCGCGCCACGCCGGCGCAGCGCCGCGTCCGGCAGGTCGATGCACCGCAGCAGCTCGCCTGGGGCCAAGACGGTGCGCTGCGGCCCCGTGGTGAACCCGGCCATCGGCACCTCCCGCTCCGTCCCGTCCGGGCGCCACACCCGGGCCACGCCGTCCAGCGCCACCGTCAGCGCCAGCATCGGCGCGGCGGGCAGGGACAGGCAGACGTTGCCGCCCACGGTCGCCACCGCCGCGATCTTGAACGATCCCAGCAGCGCCTGGCAGCATCCGGCGAACAGCCGTGCCGTTGGCCAGTCCGCGGCAGCGGCAAAAGCCTCCAGCGCCGCGATGGTGCAGGTGGCGCCGATGCGCAGCCCGGACGCGGACGGCTCCAGCGCCGGCCACCCCATGCCGGCCAGGTCGACCAGCGCATGCAGCCCCGGCTGCGGCTCGGAGAACAGCCAGGTGCCGCCCGCGAGCCACGCCGACCCCGCGCCGCAGGGCGGCAAGTCCTCCCGGGCGCGGGGCCGGGCAACGGCGCGGATTTCGGGCAGGTCCATCCCGAAACCTAGGTTGGCCCGGCGGCAAGGCGTATACGGTCGGTCACGGGCGCAGGCTCCTTTCCGGAAGGCGATGGTGGAAGACAGTTGGGCATGGATGGGCGAAGCACATCCCATGCCATTGGCAGACCGTGGGCTTGGCCGGCCCGGTCTCTTTATTGTGATATCGAAAGGTTTTTGACGGCGGGTTTGATGCTGGAAACCCGGCGCAAATCGTTCTATAGGTGTGCTGCTTTTCGATATCGCACAGATCAGCAGGAAACCATCGCATGTCCGTCCTGACCCTGCCGCCTGAAACAGGGCCGGGACCGCAGCGGCTGGGGGGTCGGACCGCGGTCCCGCTCGTCATTGACCTGGACGGCACCATTGTCCGCACGGACACCTTGATCGAGGCCTTGCTGCGCCTCGCCGCCACGCGCCCGCTGCTGCTGCTCACGTTGTTGCCGGTGCTGCTGCGGGGCCGGGCCGCGTTCAAGCGGCGGGTGGCAGGGGCAGTGCGGCTCGACCCCGCCACCCTGATCTATAACGAGGACGTGGTGATCATGGCCCAGGAAGCGCGGGCGGCGGGGCGTCCGGTGTTCCTGGCCACCGCCTCTGACCGCGGCGTGGCCGACGCCGTGGCGGGCCACCTGGGGGTGTTCGACGGCGTGTTCGCGTCGGAGGACAACGTCAACCTCAAGGGGGAGGCCAAGGCGGCGCTGCTGGCGGCAAGGTTCGGGGAGGGGGGGTTCGACTACGCGGGCGACGCGGAGGTGGACCGTCCGGTGTGGCGCCGGGCGCGGCGCGCCATCATGGTGCTGCCCTCGGCCAAGCTGGCACGGCAGGTGGAGGCGGAGTGCCCGAACGCCGTCGCCCTCGGGCGCCGGCCCGGCGCGCTGGCGCAGTTGCGCGTGATCGCCAAGGCGATGCGGATGCACCAATGGGCCAAGAACGTGCTGATCTTCGTCCCCATGCTGGCGGCGCACCGGACCATAACGACGACGGAGCTGCGGGCGGCGGTCGCGTTCGCGGCTTTCAGCCTGTGCGCGTCCAGCGTCTACCTATTGAACGACTTGGTCGATCTGCCGCATGACCGGCTGCACCCGTCCAAGCGGCGGCGGCCGTTCGCCAGCGGGACGCTGCCGCTGACGCTGGCGCCCACCCTGATCGCGCTGACGCTCGGGGGCGGGCTGCTGCTTGCGGCGTTCCTGCCGGCGTCGTTCCTGCTGATGCTGGTGATCTACTACGCCTGCACGGTGTCGTACTCCTTCGCGCTCAAGCGGCAGATGGTGGCGGACGTGCTGATGCTGGCGGCGCTTTACACGATCCGCGTGTTCGCGGGCGCCGCCGCGACGTCCATCGCGGTGTCGCCCTGGCTGCTCGCCTTCTCCATGTTCCTGTTCTTCTCGCTGGCGGTGGTGAAGCGGCAAAGCGAGCTGACGCTGCATTTGCGCGCGGGCCGGGGCGAGGTTTCCGGGCGCGGCTACCTGCTTGAGGACCTGACCATGCTGAACAGCATGGCGGCTTCCAGCGGCTACATGGCGGTGCTGGTCATGGCGCTGTACATCAACAGCAACGACGTGCTGCCGCTGTACCACACGCCCCAGGCGCTTTGGCTGCTGTGTCCGGTGCTGCTGTTCTGGATCAGCCGGGTGCTGATGCTGTCGCACCGCGGCGGGATGAACGACGATCCCGTGGTGTTCGCGCTCACGGACCGGGTCAGCCTGCTCACCGGAGTGGTCGGCTTCTGCGTCTTCGTCGCCGCCTCCGTCTGAGCGCCGGAGATGATGGACGGAATGGAACACGCAGCTATCGGCGTGAGGATGCCCGCGCGGTCCGGGGACGCAGCCCTGCGCGTGGCGGCCTTGGCGTTGTCGGCGGTCCTCGTGTGCGCCGCGGCGGCGGCGATCAGCGTCATCCCGTTCGGGCGCGCGTTCTGGGATTTCCTGTTCATCCGGGACGGGGCCTACCGCATCGGGGTGGGGCAGGTGCCGCACCTGGACTTCATGATGCCGATCGGCTCGCTCACGCTGTACCTGGCCTATGGGGCGGAGCGGCTTTTTCCCGGCGGCCAGCCCTTCGTCGGGATGCACGCGCTGATGTGGCTGCTGGTGCTGCCGCTGCTGGCGATGCTGGCGCCCCGGTTCGAGAGCGGCGCCCGGTTCTGCGCGGCGGCGGCGCTGCTGGCGCTCATGGTGCTCGTGCCTTTCACGGTGGACCGGACGAACCTCTCGGAAATCAGCTATTTCGCCTCCTACAACCGCTTCACCGTCGGCTTGTTCTTCCTGCTCGGGCTTTGGTACGTGCTGCCGAAGTCGCGCTGGGACGCGCCGACGCTGGGCTATCTCGTGGGCCTGCTGCTGCTGCTCAAGGTGACGGCGGCGGCGGCGGCGGTCGGCGTGCTGGCCGCTGCCTGCGTGCTGGGCCGGGCGCGGTGGCGGCCGGTGGTCCTCGGGCTGGCCGGGCTGGCCGTCGCTTGCGCGGTTGTCGAGGCCGCGACCGGGTTCTTCTCGGCCTATGGGCGGGACATCCTGTTCATGATCCGGGTCAACCGGGGGCAAGGCGTCTATGCGCTCGGCTACACCGCCTACCGCAACTGGGCGCCCTTGGCCGCCGGCGCCGGGATCGCCCTTTTGACGCTTCGCGACCTGTGGCGCCGCGGCGCCCCGGCGCAGGCGCGCGCCACAGCATGGCGATCGTTCTGGCAATCGCTGCAAACGCAGGCATTTGCGGTCGATCTGCTCATCCTGCTCGGCGCGGCCTGGGCGGTGGAAAGCCAGAACACCGGCGGCATCGGGCTGGTCGCTGCGGCGGCGCTGCTGTTCCACCCTGACATCGCGCGGCAGGGCCGCCAGCGCCTGATCGCGACCACGCTGTTCGGCGCGGCGCTGCTGCTGCCGATCCTGGACGTGGCGGTGTTCCGCACGGTCACGATTGTGGAGCGCGAGCACATCGGGTCAACCGACCATGGGTTCAGCGCCATGGCGCCCGGCATCCGCGTTCCCGCTCCCACCCTGGCCGGGGCAGGGCTGATCCGGCGGCTGTCGCACGAATGGCTCCCGATGATCTCCGACGTGCAGCGCAGGCGGTGGAACGTTGACAACGACCCATCCAGCAACGCACCTGCCGCCACGGTTGCCTGGGCGGAGGACGTGGTGGAAGCGGCGCAGGCCTTCCGCGCCCAAGGGCTTGAGAAGACGGCGCAGCACTACGCCGTGCTTGCGTTCACCGACCCGTTCTCCCGGCTGCTCGGCCTCCAGCCGGTCCAGGGGGTCATGCTGGCCCTCCAGGTCGGCCGTACGATCCCAGCATTCGATCAAGCCGCGGCGTCCCGCTACCTGGCCGGGGCCGACGGCGCCTTCCTCTCGACGTGCGTCCTATCAGCCGGAGGCGAGCCGACGATCCGGACGATCTTCCAGCCCGTGCTCGACGCCGAGTTCGAACCGCATAAGCTCAATGCCTGCTGGACCTTCTACAATCGCCGTCCAGTGGCTGCGCCGTCCCAGGGGGCGCCGGCGAAATGACTCCCGGCACGCTTGCGCTGATCCTCATCAGCGTCACCTTGTCCGCCTGCGCGCAGGTGCTGTTCAAGTTCGGCGTCGCGCCGGTGCCGGGCCAGGCCGCGGCGGGCCCGTCGCTGATCGGCGCGGTGATTGCTACCCTGCTGCGGCCGGGCGTCCTGGGCGGACTGGCCCTGTATGGCATCGGCACCGTGATCTGGCTCCGCGCGCTGGCGCAGACCGAGCTGTCCCAGGCTTACCCGTTCGTGGGCCTCGGCTTCGTCATGACCGCGGCGCTCGGCTACGTCGTGTTTGACGAGGCGCTCGGGCCGACCCGGCTGATCGGGATCGCGCTGGTGGTCACGGGCGTCATCCTCGTCGGCCGGAGCTGAGCCGGCCGCCCTTTACGCCGCGACGGCGCCGACCCGGGCCTCCCGGATCGCCTGCGCCAGACTGCGCACCTGGTCCAGCACCTGGCGCGCCGTGTCCGGCTGGGCGTGGCCGTGCTCGTCGAGCGACGCCGCCAGTGTCTCGATCAGCACGCTCGCCACCACCGCGGCGTCGGCGACCCGCACGGCCTGCGCCGCCTGGGCCGGAGTGCGGACGCCGAAGCCGATGGCGACGGGCAGGTCGGTATGGGCGCGCACCCGGGGGATCGCCAGCGCCAGGTCCTCCGCCGCCGCCGACCGCGTGCCGGTGATGCCGGCGATGGCCACGTGATAAACAAAGCCCCCTGCCCCGTTCAGCACCAGCGGCAGGCGCTTGTCGTCCGTGGTGGGCGCCACCAGGCGGATCAGGTCCAACCCGGCGGCGTCGATGTGGGACATCAGCTCGTCCGCTTCTTCCGCCGGCATATCGACCACGATGAGGCCGTCCACGCCGGCCGCTCCGGCGTCGCGGCAGAACCGCTCAGGGCCATAGGCGAGGATCGGGTTGAGATAGCCCATCAGCACCACGGGCGTCTCGCCGTCCTCGCGCCGGAACTCCTGCACCATGGCCAGCGTGCCCGGCAGCGTGCCGCCGGCCTTGAGCGCCCGCTGGCCGGCGCGCTGGATCGTCGGACCGTCAGCCGCCGGGTCGGTGAAGGGCACGCCGATCTCGATCAGGTCGGCGCCCGCCGCCGGCATCCCGCGCAGGATTTCCATCGAAGTGGCGCCGTCAGGGTCATAGGCCTCAAGGAACGGGATCAGCGCCCCGCGTCCCTCCGCCCGCAGCTTGGCAAAGCGGGCGGCAATTCGCCCGGTGCCGCCCCCGCTCATAAGGCTTGGCCCATATGCTGCGCCACGGTGAAAATGTCCTTGTCGCCGCGGCCTGAGAGGTTCAGCACGATGGTCTCATCCGGCTTCATCGTGGGCGCCAGCTTGGCGATGTAGGCCAAGCCGTGCGCGGTTTCCAGCGCAGGGATGATGCCTTCGAGCTTCGAGCAAAGCTGGAACGCCTCCAGCGCCTCGCTGTCCGTCGCCGCTACGTAGTCGACCCGGCCGATGTCGTGCAGCCAGGAGTGCTCCGGCCCGATGCCGGGGTAGTCGAGGCCGGCGGAGATCGAGTGCGCCTCGGTGATCTGACCGTCGCGGTCCTGCAAGAGGTAGGTCTTGTTGCCGTGCAGCACCCCGGGGCTGCCGCCGTTGATCGCCGCCGCGTGCGCGCCGCTGTCCAGGCCGCGCCCGGCGGCCTCGACGCCGTACAGCTTCACTTCGGGGTCGTCCAGGAACGGGTGGAAGATGCCCATGGCCGAGGACCCGCCGCCCACCGCGCAGACGATGGCGTCCGGCAGCTTGCCCTCCGCGGCCAGCATCTGCTCCCGCGTCTCGTCGCCGATCACCGACTGGAAGTCGCGCACCATGGTGGGATAGGGGTGCGGCCCGGCCACGGTGCCGATGCAGTAATAGGTGTCCTCGACGTTGGCGACCCAGTAGCGCAGGGCCTCGTTCATCGCGTCCTTGAGCGTCGCCGCCCCCGAGGTCACGGCGTTCACCTCGGCGCCCAGGAGCCTCATGCGGAACACGTTGGGCTGCTGCCGCTCCACGTCGGTGGCGCCCATGAACACGAGGCAGGGCAGGTCGAACAGCGCGCAGGCGGTGGCTGTGGCCACGCCGTGCTGCCCGGCGCCGGTCTCGGCGATGATGCGCGTCTTGCCCATGCGCCGGGCCAAAAGGATCTGGCCGAGCACGGCGTTGATCTTGTGCGCGCCGGTGTGGTTCAGTTCCTCGCGCTTGAAGTAGATCTTGGCGCCGCCGAAGTGCTGGGTCAGCCGCTCGGCGAACCAGAGCGGGCTGGGACGGCCGACGTAGTCCTTGAGCAGGCGGCGCCACTCGGCTTCGAACGCCGGGTCGTTCTGGGCGTCGTCATAGGCCTGCTGGACCTCCAGCACGTTCGGCATCAGCGTCTCGGCGACGAAGCGTCCGCCGAAGGTGCCGAACCGGCCGCGGCTATCCGGGCCGCTGCGAAGGCTGTTGGGCAGGATCTCGTTCAAGGCCGGCACTCCTATCGATCAAGTCATGGAAATGGGGATGGAGGCAAAACCCGGGAGGGCGTCGATCGGCAATCCCGTCGTGATCGCTTAGTCTATACCAAGACGTGATCGCTGCGGTATGGACCCAAGCAAACGTTTGTATGGAACCAGCGACGCTCAATATTCCCTCGGCAAGCCGCCAACTGCCTTCAAGGCATCCACGAAGATGCCGGCCTCAGCGACCTGCAACCCCGCGAGGTTGATGCGTCCGCTACCGGCCATGTAGATGCCGTGGCCGCGGCGCAGCATCGCCACGGCGTCCGGCGTGACCGGCAGTTGCGCGAACATGCCGCGCTGGCGCGACAGGAAGCCGAGCCGCGGCTCGGCTTCGGCCAAGGCGTCCCGCACCGCGTTGATGCGCCGGCACATGCCGTCAAGCTCCGTGCGCCAAAGCTTCGACAGCTCGGGGGAGTCCAGCACGATCCGCACCGCCGCCGCCCCATGGTCCGGCGGCATCGACCAGTTCACCCGGGCGAGCGCCAGCAGGTTGCCGAACACGGTGGAGGCGGCGTCGGCGTCGCGGGCCAGCGCGAACAGCGCCCCGGTCCGCTCCCGGTAAAGGCCGAAGTTCTTGTCGCAGGAGTAGGCGACCAACGCCTCGGGGGCGGCGGCGAGCACGCGGCGCGTGCCGTAGGCGTCGGCCTCCAAGCCACCGCCCAGGCCTTGGTAGGCGAGGTCGATGAGCGGCAGGAGGCCGCGCTCGGCCAGGAGCCGGGCCACCGCGTCCCATTGCGCGGGGTCAAGCTCGGCGCCGGTGGGGTTGTGGCAGCAGCCGTGCAGCAGGACGACATCGCCGGGTTCCGCCGCGGACAGCGCCGCGTGCATGTCGTCGAAGCACAGCGATTGGGTGGCAGGATCGAAGTAGCGGTATTCGACCACGGTGAGGCCCGCCGCCTCCAGCACCGGGCGGTGATTGGGCCAGGTGGGCGTGCCGAGCCACACCTTGGCGCCGGGCCGGGCGGCGGTGATCAGCTCGCCGCCAAGCCGCAGCGCGCCGCCGCCGCCGGGCGTCTGCACGCCCACCAAGCGCCCCGCATGCGCGTCCGCGGCGCCGAACACGACCGGGGTCAGCAGCTCGACGAAGCGTTGGTCGCCCTCCGGCCCGAGATAGGCTTTCGTCTGCTGCCCATCCAGCAGGATGCGCTCCGCCGCCTTGACCGCCTCCACCACGGGCGTGACCCCGGCCGCATTGCGGTACGTGCCGACGCCGAGGTCGATCTTGCTGTTGCGCGGGTCGTCGCGGAAGAGGTGGATGAGGGCGAGCAGGCCATCGGGGGGCTGCGGCAGCAAGGTCTGGAACATCGTTATGGGCCGTTTCTATTAGGACGGATCGACGTTAGCATGGCTGCGCGCCTCAAGGTTTGGGCGGACTGGCCCGCGACCATTTCGATCCTTGGCGTGGCCGCCACCGTGCAGCCGACGCCTCGTCGGTGTCTGTCCGGGACAGTGGCGCTTCTCCAGGGAGCGAATGGGCGCGCCCCAGCGCATGGTCCAGGACGGCGGACGGCCAACGTCCGTCCAGCGGCCGCCATCCCAGTTGCAGCGTGTCGATGTCCCGGGCCAGCGACCACGACGAGCCGGTCGCGGTGTCCAGCAGCACGGCGCCCTCCTTGCCGATGACGACGATCTGGTAGCGCCCGACCGCGCCCCCGTCCACCACGCTCCTGTCCACCGCGCCCTCGTCCATGGCCGTGCCCGTCAAAAGGCGGCGCCCACGGTCGGCGGGCGCAGGCCGTGGCGCACCCTGCCCGCCCCGACGCGCGACGTCGTGACGCGCAGCGCGGGCCGCGCCCCCTGGGCCACATCCTGCAGCCCCGCCCGGTCCAGCACGGTGAAGCGGCCCCGCCCGGTGCGGATCAGCCCGGCCTGCTGCAGCGCCGCCGCCGCCACGGTGACGCCGGGCCGGTGCATGCCGAGCATCGCCGACAGCGCCTCGTGCGTGACCTGCACCTCGTTGCCCTCCACCCGGTCATGCGTCATCACCAGCCAGCGCGCGCAACGCTCCGTCAGGCTGCGCCGGGCGTTGCAGACGGCAGTCTGCATGACCTGGACGAGCAAGGACTGCGCGAAGCGGGCGCAGGCCAGGTGCAGCGCCGGGCTGCGCTCGATGGCGCGGCGCAGGTCGTTGCTGGAAAGACGGAGGGCGACGCCGGGCATGTGCACCACGACGTTGGCGCAGGCGGCGTTCCGCGCACTCGTCGGCGACACATCGCCCACCATGCCCTCCCGGCCGATCATGGCGACCTGGATGCCGCCCTCCCCGTCCATGGCGTCCGACACGACCGAGACGACGCCATGCTCGATGAAATAGGCATGCTCGAACGGCTGGTCGTGCTCCACCAGCACCTGGTCGCGGACAAGGGACACGCGGACCAGGCAAGCCTTGAACTGGTCGTACTCATGGGCCGGCAGCGACGCAAGCAAGCGGTTGAGCGGCGCGGAGTTGTTGTTGGCATGGAGAGCCATGGCTGAGCCCCTTGGTGAACACCAGCCGCACGGAATGAGGGCTGAACATGGATGACGAGGCACTAACTCGCATTGCACTACGGCGATTGTCGCTAAACTTTGTTAATACTCACGCATTCCTTCGTTATTAGGGTCGGCAAAGCCCCGTCATACGCCCTCGATCAAGCCAATCCCGAGCGAGGCGAGGTCGGCCCAGTAACCGGGATAGGTCTTGGCGACGCAGCCCGGGTCGAGGATCGTGATGCCATGGGTCCGCAGCCCGGCGAGCGCGAAGCTCATGGCGATCCGGTGGTCGGAATAGGTCTCGATGCGGGTCGGGCGCGTCGTGCCGGACAGCGACGGGTCGGCAGCCACGACCAGGTCGTTCCCGTCCTCACGCCCGAGGCCCGGGGCGATGCGCGACAGCTCCGTGGCGAGCGCCGCCAGCCGGTCGCACTCCTTGACCCGCAGGTTGGCGACGCCGACGAAACGCACCGGCGTCGCGTTGAAGGCGGCGAGCACGGCGAGCGTCGGCACGGCATCCTGCATCTGCGAGCCGTCGATCACGGGCGGCAGATGCGGGAAGCAGCCGATGAGGCCGCGCGCGCGGGCGTCGGGCTGGCCCGACGCCTCCGCCGCGAAGCCGAGGTCGATGGCGCCGCCGGTCAGCGCCTCCGCGGCCCAGAGATAGGTTGCGGCCGATGCGTCCGGCTCCACCGCGAGGTCCGTCGCGCGGTAGCCGGTCGGCGCGACCCGCCAGCTCGCGGCGCCGAGGGAGTCGACATGGGCGCCGAACGCCGTCATGGCGGCGAGGGTCAGATCGACGTAGCCCCGGGCGCCGATGGTGGGGCCGGTCAGCGCCACCTCGACCGGCCCCTGCCCGCAGGCGCCGACCATCAGCAGGGCCGAGACGTATTGGCTGGACAGCCCGCCGTCGATCTCGACACGGCCGCCCGCGAAGCCGCCGCGCCCGCGCACCAGGACGGGCGGGCAGCCGCTCTCGGCCGACGCATCCACGCCCAGGCGGCGCAAGGCCGCGACGAGCGGCGCGATGGGCCGCTTGCGCATGTGCGCGTCGCCGTCGATCACCACATCGCCCTCGACGGCGGCGGCGGCGGCGGTGAGGAAACGGGTCGCGGTCCCGGCGTTCCCCAGGCTGAGCGGGGCGCCCGGCGCGGCCAGGCGGCCGGTCGCAGCCACCGTGAAGCCCGTGGCGATCGGCTCCGCGACGGCGACGCCCATGCTGCGGAGCGCCGCCGCCATGTATGCGGTGTCATCGCTCTTGAGCGCCCCGGTCAGGCGGCTGGTGCCCTGGGCCAGAGCCGCGAGCAGCAGGGCGCGGTTGGTGATCGACTTCGATCCCGGCGGCACCACCCGGCCGCGAAGCACGCGCCTTGGCGGGACAACGGTCACTGCAGCAGATCGGGCAATCGCGGCGGTCATGGTCGCGGGTTCCTTTGCAAAGATCGGCACCGGGTCCGACGGAGGCCCGGAACGGCCTGCGCGACCGTGGAGCGCCCCATGCCGGAAAGGTAGCACGACGGCCAGGCGGCGCTCACCCCCGGCCTCGAAATCAGTTGGTCCCGCCGCTTCATGCTATTGTTCAACTGCGTTTCTATCTAATGATATTGACCCCGATCAATCCGTTTGACTTTAAAGCCGTATCTTTCAGCAGAGCCGTCACTCCACGGCATCGAGGCAAGCGTTGAACGGCCAAGTTCTGCCCATGGAGTGCCTGTCCACCCCGCTTGCCGGCCGCAGCGTTGCGCTCGTTGGCATGATGGGCGTCGGCAAGACCAACGTGGGACGCCGCTTGGCCACGCGGCTCAGGATGCCGTTCCGCGACGCGGACGCCGAGATCGAGCGGGATGCGGGATGCAGCATTGCGGAGATGTTCGCGCGCGATGGCGAGGCGGAGTTCCGCAGGCGGGAGCGCCAGGTCATCGGGCGGCTGCTGGCGGACGCTCCCACCGTGCTGGCGACCGGCGGCGGCGCCTTCATGGACGCCGAAACGCGCCGGGCGATGCGGGGCAAGGCGGTGTCGATCTGGCTGCGCTGCGACCTGCCGTTGCTGCTGCGGCGGCTCGCCGCCTGCACGGACCGTCCCTTGCTGCGGGGCGGCGATCCCGCCGAGATCTTGCAGAGTTTGATGGCGCTGCGGCATCCCATCTACGCCGAGGCGGACTTGGCGCTTGACAGCATGGACGAGGACCCCGACGCGACGACGGCCCGGGTTCACGCTGCCCTGCGCAGCCTGCCGGAGGGCTTGGCTGCATCGCTGCAGGATTGCTGAAACCGGGTGTCGCGACGGCGCCAACGACGGCCCTTTGCTCTGACCTTCCCATCGGTGCGAACTGCTTTGCGGCGTAGCACCAGATAGAAAAAGGCCGGCGGCATGACGAGCATGCCGCCGGCCCGGACACGCCCGGCTTAGGTCGTGGGAATGACCGTCGTCGGGGCCGTGCCGCCATCGGCGGTGATCTGCGCGTAAACCCCCGAGATGATGTCGCTCGACGACGGGCCGCCGCTGATGCTGCTGCTATCGGCTGGGATACCGCCCGTGCTGGTGGTGGCGCTGCCGAACGGGTTGTTGGCTCCCCCGAGGCCGATAAGGGCGGAGAAGTTGTTGCCGCCGCTCAGGCTGGCCAGCAGGGTGTTGGGATCAACGCCCGCCTGGGTGATCAACGGACCGAACGGGCTTGATGCCAGAAAGGAGGCAGCGTCGCTGCTGCTCAGGTCGCTGAAGTTGATGCCGCCGGCACCGGCGCCGGCGACCGCGCTGCCAGCCGCCCCGCTCGGATCGTTGGAGGACATCGCGGCGGCCTGCCCGCTGCCGGCCGAGGCGCTTCCCATGCTGGACGCCGCGGCAGGAGCGCCGCCGCCCGCGAAGGGATTGCTGCCCGAAGCCGCACCGCCCGCGAAGGGGTTGCCGCTGCTGCTGCCGCTGTCGCTGCTGCTCGGAGCGCCGCCTGAGGCGCCGGCGCTGGTCGCGGCCGAGAACAGGCCGGGCTGCCCGGGGTAGTTGGTGAACGGGTTGCTGCCCGCTGCGGCACCGGCGAACGGGTTGCCGCCGCTGCTGCTGTTCAGCGACGCGTAGTCGTTCGGGTTGATGTTGCCGAAGATGGTCGCGGGCGTGACGCCCGGCAAGTCGAGCAAGGCGCCGAACGGGCTTTGCCGAAGCGACGCGGCCAGATCGGAGCTGCTCGAAGCAGAGCTGCCTGACATATCCGTTGAACTCATGCTGCTGTCTCCAGGAATGCTGGCGCCGCCGGCGGCGCCAGAGGAGTTGCCGCCCACCGAACCGGCGAACGGGTTGCTGTTCCCGGCGGGCGCCCCGCCGACCGCCGAGCCGGCGCCGCTGCTGCCGCTGCTGCCGCTGGCGAAGGGATTGCTGCTGCCGGCAAAGGGATTGCCGCCACCGGAACTATCGCTGCCGGACCCGCTGCCTGAGCTTGAGGAGTCGGCGTAGGCCACGACGAACTGGTTGCCGTCGCCGCCGATGTTCACCGCGCTGCTGCCTGCGGCGGCACTGCCCGAAGGCCCATCGTAGCTGACGACGAACGCGTTGTTGCCGCCATCAACGGTGACGTTGTTTCCGGACGGGGCGCCGCTGGTGAACGCCGAGTAGTCGTATGCGACGACGAACTGGTTGTTGCCGCCATCGAGGATGACGGAGTTGCCGCCGGCGTTGGTCGCGTCGCCGCTCGTTGTGCCCGGCGCGAACTTGACCACGAACTGGTTGTTGCCGCCTTCGATGTGCACGGTGTTGCCGCCGGTGCTCATGGAGCCGTCGGTCGGCGAGGGCTGGCTGTAGTCGATGACGAACTGCCCGTTGCCGCCGGTCAGCGTCACGTCCGAGCTGCCGGGCGTGATGACGCCGATGTTGCTTTGGCCGGCCGCGCCCTGGTTGGCGGAGGCGTAGGCGGCGCTGGTGTCGGCGGAGCTGCCCACGTTGACGTTGGCGCTGCCGGGTGTCACGACGCCCGCGTTGTTGCTGCCAACCGAGCTGCTCTGGCCGGTCACGCCGGGGCCGTAGAGGGTGGGCGCGTTCGGGTCGGCCGGGGCGGCGCCCGCACTGTCATCTGCCATGTGAGTAAATCCTCCTGTTGCGATCGACGCTCGCATGACGACCGCGCGGTTGCTGTCCGATGAATGGGTTGCCGCTCAAACGACCAACACAGTTCACCAGTCTTCTGTTTTTCGACGCGCGCACCCTGGCACGGCACCGACTACATCGATTATTTTGGGATTAATTGCTAGTCTAATATTGATAAAGTATCTGTAATTCCAATACATCAAATTTTAAGATGAAAACGTACCAACCCTCTTGCGTAGGCGCGAACATCCATGCGGCGGCATTCCTCAAGCAGCCTCAGCTCACCGTCTGGCTCAGGTGCCGCACGCTTCCGCCGCGCCCATACCGGGCGCTTGGCACCCGCTTGTAGGCTTGGCCGGCCCGGACCACCTCGCGCCGGATGGCCTGCGCGCTCTTGAACCGCTCGAACAGCGCGTCGGCCTCGTCCCAACGGATCGCCCGCTGCAGCGCCATCAGGTCCTCGATGTAGCGGCCGACGATCTCCAGCACCGCGACTTTGTTGTGCAGGAACACGTCGCGCCACATGGTGGGATCGGAGGCGGCGATGCGGGTGAAGTCGGTGAACCCGCCGGCGGCATACTTCAGCACCTCGCCCTTCAGCACGCCCTCAAGGTCGTCCGCCGTGTTGACGATGTTGAAGGCGAGCAGATGCGGCAGATGCGAGGTGATCGCAAGCACCTTGTCATGGTGCGCCGCGTCCATCACCTCGACCTTGGACCCCAGCGCGCGCCACAGCGCCGCCACCTGCTCCACGGCGCCCGCGTCGGTCACGGCCTGCGGGGTCAGGATGCACCAGCGGTTCTCGAACAGCCGCTCGATGGCCGCCGCAGGGCCAGACTCCTCCGTGCCCGCGACGGGGTGGCCCGGCACGAAGCGCCGCATGTCGAGGTGCGGCGCCACCAGCTCGATGACCTTGCCCTTCGCCGAGCCGACATCGGTGACG
>CAXUJE010000071.1:0-4362 GCA_964251035.1 uncultured Acetobacteraceae bacterium | reverse complement strand
CCCCCCCCGCGGCGCCGCCCGCCCCCCCCCCCCCCCCCCCCCCCCGGGGGCGCGGCGCGCCGCCGCGGCCCCCGACCGGCACGCCCAGCACCACCAGGTCCGCCTCCCGCACGGCCGCGGCGGCGTCCGGCGTCGCCTCGTCCACCAGGCCCAAGGCGCAGGCCTCGCTGCGCGTTTCCACCCGGCGCGCCGTGCCGACCAGCCGCTCGGCCAAGCCCAGGCGCCGCACGTCGCGGGCGATCGAACCGTTGATCAGGCCCAGGCCCACGAAGGTGATCTGCCGGAACAGCGGCGTCCGCGCCGGGCGGGACAGGCGGCTCTCCGGAGCCTTCCGCCCCTCCATCACGAGATCAAGCGTCATCCGCCACCTGCCGCCCGGTCCTGCCGCGCCGCCTTGAGCCGTTCGGCGAGCAGGAACGCCACCTCCAGGCTCTGCTGCGCGTTCAGGCGGGGATCGCAGTACGTGTGGTAACGGTCGGACAGCGCCGCGTCGGTGATGGCCTGCGCGCCGCCGGTGCACTCGGTGACGTTCTGCCCGGTCATCTCGAGGTGGATGCCGCCGGGGTAGGTGCCCTCGGCGTGATGCACGGCGAAGAAGGTCTCGATCTCGCGCATGATGCGGTCGAACGGCCGGGTCTTGTAGCCGGACGCCGCCTTGACCGTGTTGCCGTGCATGGGGTCGCAGGACCAGACGACCGCCCGGCCTTCCCGCTGCACGGCGCGGACCAGCGGCGGCAGGAGTGCTTCCACCTTCTCGTGCCCCATGCGCACGATCAGCGTCATCCGGCCAGGCTCGTTGCCGGGGTCGAGGATGTCGAGCAGGCGCAGCAGCGCGTCCGGCATCAGGCTCGGCCCGGCCTTGAGGCCGATCGGGTTGTCGATGCCGCGCATGTACTCGACGTGCGCGCCGCCGGGGTCGCGGGTCCGGTCGCCGATCCACAGGAGATGCGCGCCCGTGTTGTAGCAGCCGCCCGTCACCGAGTCGGTCCGGGTCATCGCCTCCTCGAAGCCGAGCAGCAGCGCCTCGTGCGAGGTGTACAGCGTGGTGTGCGCCATGGACGGCGTGGTCAGGTCCGACATGCCGCACGCCGTCATAAAGGCGAGCGCCTCCGAGATGCGGCTGGTCAGGTCCTCGTAGCGCGCGCCCTGCGCCGAGTTGGCAACGAAATCCATGTTCCACTTGTGCATGTTGGCGAGGCTGGCGTAGCCGCCGCCGGTGAGTGCGCGCAACAGGTTCAGCGTGGACGCCGACTGCGCGTAGGCCTGGATCTGCCGCTCAGGGTCGGGACGCCGGGCCTCAGGCGTGAAGGCATAGCCGTTGATGACGTCGCCGCGGTAGCTTGGCAACTCCGCGTCGCCCTGCCGCTCCGTGTCGGACGAGCGCGGCTTGGCGAACTGCCCGGCCAGGCGGCCGACCTTCAGCACCGGCACGCCCGCGCCGAACTTGAGCACCACCGCCATTTGCAGCAGCACGCGCAGCGTGTCGCGGATGTGGTCCGCGTGGAAATCGGCGAAGCTCTCGGCGCAGTCGCCCCCTTGCAGCAGAAAGCCCCGACCGGACGCGACCTCGCCCAGCTTGCGCCGCAGCTCGCGCACCTCGCCGGCGAACACCAAGGGCGGCAGCCGGCCCAGGCGGCTCTCGACGTCGGCCAGGTGCCCGGCATCGTCGTAGGCAGGCAGTTGCTGGGCCGGCATCGCGCGCCAGGACGCGGGAGACCAAGCGGGCAAGTAGTTTCCAGCGGCGGATGCGGCGCTCCCGTCCGGTGCATAGTATGCGAAGTTATCCATGGCAGAATCCATATGTCAGTGGTTTGGCCGCGACCGCGTCAATCAGCCATTCCATACTCGGCGTGATGCGCGATCCCCGTGCCGTCGAACCGCATCGCCTCCTCCGCGGCGCGCAGCAGCGCCATGGCCTTGTTGCAAGACTCCCGGTATTCCGCTTCCGGGTTTGAATCCGCGACGACGCCGCCGCCCGCCTGGACGTACAGCCTCCCCCCTTTCACCAACCCGGTGCGCAGGCCGATGCAGGTGTCGAGGTTGCCGTCCGCGCCGATGTAGCCGATGCCGCCGGCGTAGAAGCTGCGCCGGGTCGGCTCCAGCTCCTCGATGATCTCCATGGCACGGATCTTCGGGGCGCCCGACACCGTGCCGGCTGGAAAGCCGGCGCACAGCACGTCGAGCACATCGGCACGCGCCGGATCGAGCTCACCTTCGACGTTGGACACGATGTGCATGACGTGGGAGTAGCGCTCCACGACCATCTTCTCCGTGACCCGCACCGTGCCGACCTTGGCAACCCGGCCCACGTCGTTGCGCCCGAGGTCGAGCAGCATGAGGTGCTCGGCCAGCTCCTTGGGATCGGCAAGCAGGTCCTGCTCCAGCGCGATGTCCTCCGCCCGCGTGCGGCCTCGCGGCCGGGTCCCGGCGATGGGCCGCACCGTCACCGTGCCGTCGCGAAGCCGCACCAGGATCTCGGGCGAGGAACCGACCAGGGCGAAGTCGCCGAGGTTGAGGTAAAAGGAGAACGGCGACGGGTTGAGCCGGCGCAGCGAGCGGTACAGCGACAGCGGCGGCAGGGTGAACGGCAACGAGAAGCGCTGCGACGGCACGACCTGGAACGCATCGCCCGCCCGGATGTAGGCCTGGGCCTTTTCCACCATCGCGCAGTACTGCTCGACTGTCTGGTTGGACGTGGGCGTCGGGGCCGGCCCGTGCCCGGCCGGCGCGAGCTGATGCGGCAAGCTCCGGCGCAGGTCGGACGCCACCCCGGCCAGGCGCTCGCAGGCGCGGTCATGCGCCGCCTCCGCAGACAAGCCCGGCGACGGGTACACCGGCGTCACCACCGTCATGCGGTCCAGCACGTTGTCGAACACCGCGATGACCGTAGGCCGCATCAACATCGCGTCGGGCAGGCCAAGCTCGTCCGGGTTGCCGTCCGGCAGGCGCTCGATCAGCCGCACGAAGTCGTAGGCGAAGAACCCGATCAGGCTGGCGCTGCCGGGCGGCAGGCTATGCGGCAAATCGATTCGGCACTCCTTGATCAGCGCGCGCAGGCTCTCAAGCGCGGGAACAGCTTCCGGCTCGTAATGCCCCGTGCCACTCTGCACGGTGCGGTTGATCTCGGCCCGCTCCCCATGGCAGCGCCAGATCAGGTCGGGCTTCAAGCCGATGTAGGAGTAGCGGCCCCGCACCGCGCCACCCTCGATGGATTCCAGCAGGAAGCCGTACGGCTGGCCCTCGGCCAGCTTGATCATCGCCGCGACCGGGGTTTCCAAGTCGGCGACCAAGGTGGTCCACACCACCTGCGGCTCGCCGCGGTTGTAGGCTTCGGCAAAGCTCTTTCGTTGAGTCGAGACGTGCATCGTCGGTCCTCGCGTATCGGTGCGAGCTGGGCGCTCGTGGTTCATGGGGTGCATGTCAACGGTCACGCCGGCACCTCGCTGAAACCCTCTGGGTTTGCAGCACTGAAACCCTTCAGGTTTGCAGCGCCGAGCAGGCTGGCCGTCGCGGCCGCAACGTCGGCCTGCCGCATCAGGCTCTCGCCGACCAGGAAGCAGTGGACGCCGGCGGCCCGCATCCGGGCGATGTCCGCGGACGAGCCGATGCCGCTCTCGCAGACTAGCAGGCGGCCCTCGGGCGCCAGCCGGGCCAGCCGTTCGGTGGTGGCCAGATCAACCTCGAACGTCTTGAGGTTGCGGTTGTTGATGCCGACCAAGGGCGAGCGCAGCCGCAGCGCCCGCTCCAGCTCCGCCTCGTCGTGCACCTCGACCAGCACGTCGAGGTTGAAGGTTTCGGCCGCCGCCTCCAGCTCCGCCGCCTGCGCGTCGCCCAGCGCCGCGATGATCAGCAGGACCGCGTCGGCGCCGAGCGCGCGGGCCTCTGCCACCTGGTAGGGGTCGAGCATGAAGTCCTTCCGGATCGCCGGCAGGGGAGCGGCGGCACGCGCCTCGCCCAGGTGTTCGTCGGCGCCCTGGAAAAAGGGCGTGTCGGTCAGCACGGACAGGCAGGTGGCGCCCCCTGCCGCGTAGGCCCGCGCCAGGGTCGCCGGGTCGAAGTCGGCGCGGATCAGGCCCTTGCTCGGGCTGGCCCGCTTGATCTCGGCGATCAGCCCGGGCCGGCCAGCCTCCGCATGGGAGCGCAGCGCGCGGACGAAGCCGCGCGGCGGCTCCGGCGGCAGCGACGCCTCGATGTCAGCCAACGGGCGCCGGACCTTGCAGCGCGCGACGTGCTCCAGCTTGGCGGCGCAGATTTCCGCTAACCGGTCGCTCATGCCGGCACTCCGCTCGTGGCGCGCACGAGCGCCTCAAGCCGGGCCCCCGCCGCCCCCGCGGGCAGGGCCCCCCCCCCCCCCCAGGCGCC
>CAXUJE010000070.1:10372-19530 GCA_964251035.1 uncultured Acetobacteraceae bacterium | reverse complement strand
ATGCCCAGGGCCGCCGCGGGTCCGCACAACCCTTCGATCACGCCGTCCTCTGCGCGCACAAGCGGCAGCAGTTGCCGTGCCGCGGCGACCTGCGCCACACCAGGCAGCGCGCCATCAGCGACCCGCGCGCCGATGCGCGAAAGGTCCACGAGGAAGGCCAGCCGGTCGCGCAGCGCCCCGGGCGCGCGCTCGTCCTCCGCCATGCCCTCATCGAGGGCAATGACGCCGAGACAGGCCGGCTGCTGCGCCGCCCCGTCCATGGCGGCCGCGATGCGCGCCGCGGCGCCGGCGGACAGGCGCTCCGCCATCGCCAGCAGCACGGTGCCGCCCTCCGCCTCCGCCAAGAGGCCGCGCGCCGTCACCGGCCGGCCCGCTTGCAGCGTCGCCGCAAAGTCGAGGCCACCCAGCAGCCGGGCATCGGCGATGTTGAGCGGCACCGTCCGCACGGGGTCATCGGGCAGCAGGCCGCGCAGCAGCGCCAGCCAGCGCACGCGCACTGGGCCGGCCAGCGCCCGCAGCGCGACGCCGGTGCCCGCGGGATCGACGGCGAACAGCGCCGCCGCCCAGCCCGCGTCGCGCCAGGCGGCGTCGGTCCAGCCCTCCTCGCCTCCGAGGCCGCCCATCATGCGTCGAACTGCTCCTGGATGGCCCGCGCCACCCGGGTCGTGGACCCGGCCTCGTCCAGCGGATCGCGGCGCAGCCGGTGCCGCAACGCGGAGGGCGCCACGCGGAGCAGGTGGTCCCGCCCGACCTCGGCCTCGCCGTCGAGCGCCGCCAGCGCCCGCGCGGCGCGGAGCAGCGTCAGCTCCGCACGCAGCCCGTCGGTGCCGAGCCGCATGCAAAGCCGGGCCGCGTCCTCCAGCACCGCATCGGGCACCTCGATGGCGGGCAGCAAGTGCCGCGCCGCCTCGATCCGCTCGCGGATGCGGGCGTCCTCGGCCCGCCACTCCGCGGCGAAGCCGGCGCGGTCCCGGTCGAACGCATCGCGGCGGCGCACGATGGCGATCCGTGCCGCGATGTCGTCCGGCGTCTGCACCTCGACCGACAGCCCGAAGCGGTCGAGCAGTTGCGGGCGCAGCTCGCCCTCCTCCGGGTTGCCGCTGCCGACCAGCACGAAGCGCGCCGGGTGGCGGATGCTCAGGCCCTCCCGCTCCACCACGTTCTCGCCAGACGCGGCCACGTCGATCAGCAGGTCCACCAGGTGGTCCTCCAGCAGGTTCACCTCGTCGATGTACAGGAAGCCGCGGTTGGCGCGGGCGAGCAGGCCGGGCTCGAACGCCTTCTCGCCACGGGACAGCGCGCGTTCCAGGTCGAGCGCGCCGACCACCCGGTCCTCCGTCGCCCCCAGCGGCATGTCGACCACGGGCACCGCGGCCACGTGCTGCGGCGCGTCGCCCGGCGCGCGGTCCTCGCACCGCGCGCAGAGCCGCGCCTCGCTCCCCGGCGCGCAGTTGTAGGGGCACCCCGTCACCACCGGCATGCCCGGCAGCAGGCTGGCCAGCGCGCGGACGGCGGTGGACTTGCCGGTGCCGCGGTCGCCGAACACCAGCACGCCGCCCACGGTCGGGTCGGCAGCGGCGATCAGCAGCGCCTGCTTCATCTCGTCCTGGCCGACGATGGCGGAGAACGGAAAGGCCTCCCGCATCAGGCGGCGGTCCGGCACGGTTCGGGGCAAGTCTGCATGGGACCGAGGCTTAGCAGGTCGGACGGTTCCGCTCAAACTTGCGCGACGCGCCATATTGGCTGCAACCCGTCCGCGGTGGGACGCTTCACGTCACAACGTCAACAGCAAGTTAAGGGAGTCTAACGTGGAAAATTCATTCTCGCTGCCCGTCGTCCTGTCCTTCGTCACCCTGCTCATCGTGGTCTGCATCGGCATCTGGCAGCTCAGGCGGGTCCGCAACAGCCAGGCGAAGCGCGGCGAGCATCCGGGTGGCGTCGCCGGTCCCGAGTGACCTAGCCAAACCAGCGTCGCCCGGGCAATTTAACCGGGCGCCTCGGGGAGTGTCCCGCGGCCTGATGCCGTGAGGACCAATGTTTCCCACCACCCGCCTACGCCGCCTGCGCCGCACGGACGCGCTTCGCTCCCTGGTGCGGGAAACCTCCATGACGGCCAATGACCTGATCCTGCCGATGTTCGTCGAGGAGGGGATCGAGGCGCCGATGCCGGTTGCCGAGATGCCCGGCGTGTCCCGCATCCCCGAGCGTCGCCTGGCGCGCGAGATCGAGGCCATCGCACGCGATGGCGTCCGCGCCGTGATGCTGTTCGGCATCAGCCGCAACAAGGACGCCGCCGGTCGCGACACGTTCGACCCTGACGGGCTGCTGGCGCGCATGACGCGCATCGCCAAGGACGCCGCGCCGGACTTGGTGGTAATGACCGACAACTGCTTCTGCGAATACACCGACCACGGCCATTGCGGCGTGGTCAGTGAAGCATCGGGCGAGGCGCAGGTGCTGAACGACGCGACGCTGGAGAACCTGGCCCGTCAGGTCGTCGTGGCGGCTGACGCCGGCGCCGACGTGATCGCGCCCTCGGCGATGATGGACGGGCAGGTCGGCGTGATCCGCCGGGCGCTGGACGGCGCCGGGCACGAGGGCGTGCCGGTCATGGCGTACTCGACCAAGTTCGCCTCCGCCTTCTACGGCCCGTTCCGCTCCGCCTCCGGCTGCGACCTGCGCGGCGACCGGAAGACCTACCAGATGGACCCGATGAACGCCCGGGAGGCATTGCGCGAGAGCCTGGAGGACGAGGCGGAGGGCGCCGACATGCTGATGGTCAAGCCCGGCCTGGCCTACCTGGACGTGCTGGCCGGCATCCGCGCCCGCTCCTTGCTGCCGCTCGCGGTGTACCAGGTCAGCGGCGAGTACGCGATGATCAAGTTTGCAGCCCTGGCCGGGGCTTTGGACGAGCAACAGGTGGTGCGCGAGACGCTCGGCGCCTTCAAGCGCGCCGGGGCGGACCTGATCCTGAGCTACTTCGCGCGGGACGTGGTGCGGGAGGGCTTCTGACGGCGGCCCGGATGACATTCGCCTTGTAGTTGCATAGCGCCGCATGCTTTACTCATTTCGAGTACGCAACATGCAAGGCGGGACCCGGATTGGATCGGACAGGCGCCGTTCAGTTCAGCAGCACCGGGCCGGAGGGGCACCGGGCGCGGATGCGCACCCGGCTGCTGGCGGGGGCCGCGGCGCTGGCGGATTACGAGATCCTGGAGATGCTGCTGTTCCTCGGCATCCCCCGCCGCGACACCAAGCCGGAGGCGAAGCGGCTCATCAACCGGTTCGGCAGCCTCGCCGCGGTGATCACCGCCGGGTACAACGCGCTGCGCGACGCTGGCCTGCCGCAGCGGGCCATCGAGGCGCTTGAGCTGGTGGCGGAGGCCGCCGTGCAGCTTTCGCGCGCCGAGCGGGTGGACCGGGTGGTGCTGGGGAACTGGACCGCGCTGGAGCAGTACTTGGACGTGCCGGCCCGCTCACGGCAGCCGCCGGGCCTGACGGCGCTGCTGCTCAACAACCGCAACCAACTGCTTGGGGAGCATCGGTGGCCGCCGGACACAGACGCGGCCACGCTCGGGCGGGAGATGCTGCGCCACGCGCTGGAGCGGCACGCGACGGCGGTGATCCTGGTGCGCAACCAGGGCGACGCCGCGCCGAAGCTGACCGGGGAGGACCGGGACCTGCACGCCCGCCTGGAACGCACCGCCGCGGCGCTGTCGGTGACGCTGCACGACCTGCTCGTGATCGGCCGGGGCGATTGGGTCAGCCTTCGGCAGCGGAAGGCCCGATAGATGGGGTGGCGTCCCTGGTTCGGACGCAAGGGCGGCGCGCAGCCCGGCCCGGCGCCGCTCCTGTTTGACGCCATGATCGACCTGAACCCCGGCGACCTGCCGACCGGGCTGAGCTTTGACGCCGCGATTGCCAGCGTCGTGGGCGCGGTCGGCGCATTGCCCGGCGCCGGGTGGATCAGCGTGGAAGTGCATCCGCGCACGGCGCCGGTCGCGGCGCGGGTGTTCCCGGCCGGAACCAGCACCCCGCAGGCCGGCGAGGCATGGGCGGCGCTGCTGGCCCAGGTACGGCATGCCGCGGAGCAGGCCTTGTCGGCGCAGCGGGCCGCGCCGGTGGCCGAAACCCCGGCGGTGCCCGACAAACGCGCGCCGGACACGTTCGAGGAGGTGTTCGCCCAAAGGCGCAAGCTCGACGATGCCCCGGGTTTCGGCAACGGGCAGGAGGATGCGTGGACCAGCCCCTTGCGCCCGGTGCGCGGCTTCGGCGAGTCCCAGGTGGCCCCGATCCAGATCGACGCGCTGGCCGAGCTGATGGCGCTCGCGCAGAGCGTGAAGCCGCCAGCGCCTGCCCCTACGCCCGCGCCCGTTTCCGTCAGCGTGCCCATGCCCTCCGCCTCCCCGGATGCGGAGCTGATGGCCCGGCTGCTGGCCTTCGTGCTGCCGACCGACGGGCGCAGCACGGCCGACGCGGCCTTGCAGCGCTTCGGCAGCTTCGCCGCCGTGCTGGCGGCCCCTGAGCTGGAACTGCGCCAGGTGCCCGGCCTCGGCACCCACAGCCGCGCCGCCGTCAAGCTGGTGCACGCCGCCGCCGTGCGGCTGGCGCGGGCCGGCGTGACAGGACAGCCCGTGCTGGAAAACGGCGAGAAGCTCAGGGCCTATCTCACGACCGCCCTGGCCCGCGAGCGGGTCGAGCAGTTCCGCATCCTGTTCCTCGACGAGCGCGGGATGCTCAAGGCCGACGAGGTGCAGGCGACCGGCACCGTCAACCACACGCCGGTCTATCCCCGCGAAGTGGTGCGACGCGCGCTGGAGCTTGCAGCGTCCTCCCTGGTCCTGGTGCACAACCACCCGAGCGGCGATCCCACCCCGTCCCGCGACGACCTTGAGATGACCCGGCAGATTGAGGAAGCCGCCACCGCCCTTGGAGTCACGGTGCGCGACCACCTGATCATCGGCAACGCGCGTTGGCTGAGCTTCCGGGAAGCGGGGCTGCTGGGGTAAGGCAGTATATATGTAGCACCCACAACCTAATCAGCAGGCAGCCCTACGCTACGGAGAATACCCTTCCATGCTCGACCGAGGAACACTCGTGCCGAGCAGACGTCAGGACGATCAAACCGCTCTCCCAAATAGTTGCGTTCGCACTGGTGTGGTTCATCAGTGCTGGAGTCCCATTGAGAGCAGAATCGCAACGTATGCGTTTCGGCGAAAACGTCGCCATAACAAGCGTATCCTTCAATGAAGAGAGAAGCCTGTCCAGCGAAGAAGTCTGGCCAAAAATCGACGAAGCCGTTGTCACTGATCTCTACAGGCAGAGAGTAGCTTTCGGAGAACGAGTAACGCCGGACGGATGAGCCAAGCTTCCCGTATTTGCAAGCTTCCGCCGATTCTTCCGATGGCCTTCTTCCGAAACCTGGATCAAAGCGACTAAGGTAGGCAAAGTAGAACGGCTGCATATCGTAAACAGGTGTCTGGCCCTTGGAAGACGTTCGGACAATAATCTCTGGTTCTTGATTGGTTTGAAACCCTTTGGGGAGCTGGATTTCCAAGGTCATGTAGGCCCTGAGCGACCTGTACTCTTGATCCTGGGCGATGCACGCCTGCTCGGCCGTGAACGCGGCGGAGAAGGTTGCAACAATTGCGCCGACAGTGCCGACCAACAAGGCACTACGCTCGCGGCGCTCGGGGTTGCGCTGGTCCTTCTGGGAATCTGGCATCTAGGCCCGCGGGCAGTCTTCGCACTTGCAAACCTTGCTAAACGGCATTCAGTGACCGTGTCCGCGCATCGCCGCACGGGTCCGCGTCAGCTCCAACACCGCCGTGCTGATCGGCATCGGCACGCCGACCCAGCCGGCCATCTCGACCACGGCGCCCAGGATCGCCTCGATCTCCAGCGGGCGGCCCAGCTCCAAATCCTGCAGCATGCTGGTCTTGTGCCGCCCGACCTCGGCGGCGCCCGCGATGCGCTTGTCCACGTCGATGGCGAAGCGCGCGCCGAGCGCCTCCCCCACTGCCTGGCCTTCCAGCATCATGGCGCGGGCCACGCCGCGGATGCCGGGTTCGCCGGTGATGACGTCAAGCGTCGCGGTTGTCAGCGCGCTGAGCGGGTTGAACGCCATGTTGCCCCAGAGCTTCACCCACAGCTCGTCGCGCAGCCGCGGGCGCACCGGCGCCTTCAGCCCGGCGTCGATCAGCAGGCGGGACAGCGTCTCGGCACGGGCGCTCCGGCTGCCGTCGGGTTCGCCCAGGCTGAAGCGGTCGCCGTAGGTGTGGGAGATGACGCCAGGGGCGGCGATCTCGGCGGCCGGGTAGATGATGCAGCCCAGCGTCTGCGGCGGCGGCAGCGCCTCCCACAGCGCGCCGTGCGGGTCCACCGACTGGACACGCCGGTCGCCGAACGGTTCCGGCAGGCCGTGGCAGTACCACCACGGGATGCCGTTCACCGCGGCGACAACCGTGGTCTCGGGGCCGATCAGCGGGCGCAACTGCGGCAGCGCCGGTTCCAGCGAGTGCGCCTTCAAGGTGAGGAACAGGTAGTCCTGCGGCCCGATGGCGGCTGGGTCGGAGACGGCGCGGGGCCGGGTCGTGGTGCGCTCCCCACCGCTGTCCAGCACCAACCCGTCGGCCTGCATCGCCGCCAGGTGCGGCCCGCGCGCCACGACGGAGACCGGCGTGCCGGTCGCCTCCAGCCGCGCCGCCAGGAAGCCGCCGATGGCCCCGGCGCCGAACACGCAGATGCTCGGCACGGTCAGGCGCCCAGGCCGAGCTTCGCCGCCAGGCCGATGCGCTGCACCTTGCCGGTGGCGCCCTTCGGGATGTCGTCGCGCAGCAACACGTGGCGCGGCACCTTGTAGGCGGCGAGGCGGGTGGCGCAGAAGTCGCGGATCTCCTGCTCGGTCGCGGCCTGGCCGGGGTGCAGCACGACGACGGCGCCGACCTCCTCCCCCAATTTCGCGTGCGGCACGCCGAAGGTGACGACCTGTGCGACGCTTGGGTGGTCCAGCAGCACGACATCGACCTCCAGCGGGCTGATCTTCTCGCCGCCGCGGTTGATCTGCTCCTTGAGCCGCCCGGTGAGGAACAGGTAGCCCTCCTCGTCGATCCGCCCCTGGTCGCCGGTGCGGAACCAGCCGGCGGTGAAGGCGCGGGCGTTGGCGTCGGGGTTGCCGGCGTAGCCCGGCGTCACGTTGGGGCCGCGGATCACCACCTCGCCGACGCTGCCCTGCGGCAGGATCGCGCCGTCGTCGGCCATCACCGCGACCTCCGGCCCGGCGGCGAGGCCGACGGCGCCGGGCTTGCGGGCGCGCGGCGGCAGCGGGTTGGACGCCATCTGGTGCGCGGCCTCCGTCATGCCATACGCTTCCACGACCGGGCTGCCGAACACCTCTTCCAGCTCCTGCATGACCTGGGGCGGCAAGGACGCGCTGGAGGAGCGGATCAGGCGCAGCCCGGCGGCGCGGGCGCGCTCGGGGTGGGCGCGCATCCGCATCAGGATCGCCTGGTGCATGGTCGGCACGGCGGTGTACCAGGTCGGGCGCACCTCGGCGAGCCACTCGCCGAACTTGAAGGCGTTGAACCCCGGCGTACAGCACACCCCGGCGCCGGCGCGGAGCGACGACAGCACGGCAGCGACCAGGCCGTGAATGTGGAACAGCGGCATGACGTTGAGGCACACGTCGTCCGGCCCCAGCGCCAGCGACTCCCCGATGTGCCGGGCGGACGCCGCCAGGTTTCCGTTGGTCAGCGGCACGATCTTCGGCCGCGCCGTGGTGCCGGAGGTGTGCAGCACCAGCGCCATGTCGTCCGGCTCGGCCGCGCCTCCAGCTTCGGGCGTCCCGGACGGAAGCGCCGAGGCGTCCAGGCGGTACAGCCCCGCGGCAGCGTCGCTCGCCGGATGCAGCGCAATGGCCGGGATGCCCAGCCGCTCCGCCACCGCGCGGGCCGGCGTGGCGTCGCCCGCCTGCAGGATGAGCGCCTGCGGCTCGAGGTCGGACAGGTAGAACTCGAACTCGTCCGCCGTGTAGGCCGGGTTGAGGGGGGCTGCCGTGCAGGTGGCGGCGACGCCCACGAAGCAGGTCGCCATCTCCGGCCCGTTGGGCAGCACGATGCCGACCCGGTCCCCGCGCCCGATGCCGACGCCGTTCAGTGCGAGGCGCGTCTGCTCGGCCAACGCCCGCAGCCCGGTGCCGTCCAGCCAGGGGCGGCCGGGCGCGCCGACCGCGCGGGCGGACGTGTCGGCGGACAGGATGGCCCAGATCGAGTCAGTCATGGTCGGAAGCCTTTCATTGCGCCGGGCGCGGGAACCAGGCCGGCACGGTGGCCGGGAGGTCCTGATGCGCCTTTTCCACCTCGTCCGCGCGGTTCTGCCGCGACACGCTGCGGAACGTGGCGTAGGGGTCGAGCGCGCTGCGCTTGACGGAGTCGATCGGGTCGATGAACCGCTCGCGCGTGTCGATTGCAGTGGCGCCGTAGCGGCCGAGGTTCGCAGCCGTGCTGCCGCCGAAGGAGGCCCAGGTCAGCGGGTCCAGGACCGTGTTGCCGCCGAAGCCCACGGCGTCGCGCGGGTTGGTCGGCCCGATGATCGGGAGGTAAAGGTATGGCCCCCCTTGCACGCCCCACAGCGCCAGCGTCAGGCCAAGATCAGTGCTGTGGTCCGGGTAGCCCCACTCCGTCGCCACGTCGAACAGGCCGAGGCCGCCCGCGGTGGTGTTGATCAGGAAGCGCATCAGGCTGTCGCCCGCCTTGCGCGGCTTGGCCTGCAGCACGTCGTTGGCGAAGTTCGCGGGCATGCCGAAGTTGCTCAGCACGTTGCGGATCGGGCGGCGGACGACGCCGGGCACGTAGTCGCGGTAGGCCACCGCGACGGGCCGGAAGGCGTAGGTGTCGATGGTGTCGTTGACCTTGTAGAAGAAGCGGTTCGTCGGCTCCAGCGGGTCGTTCAGTTCCTTGTACTCGGCCACCGCCTCCGGGTCGTTGGCGGGCGGGCGGGCCGCGCAGGCGGCGACGGACAGCAGGGCGAGGCCGAGAAGCAGGCGGGCGAATGGCGACACGCTTGGCGATCCTTTCAGGGCGATGCCGCGATCATTCCACGAAACCGCGCGAAATCCCACCCTGGACTGACAGTCACTTCTTTTTCAGGTCGTCCGGCTT
>CAXUJE010000070.1:8324-10272 GCA_964251035.1 uncultured Acetobacteraceae bacterium | reverse complement strand
TCAGCCCAAGGAGCATCCGCATGAACGTCGCCGTCCGCCCGCAGCCCAGCACCCACGACGCGCGCCTGGACCGGCTGGGCGAGGTTGCGGTCCGCGTCGGCCTGGGCCTGGCGCCAGGCCAGGAGCTGCTGATCACAGCCCCCCTCGACGCCGTGCCGCTGGTCCGCCGCATCACCGAGCACGCCTACCGCGCCGGGGCGTCCCTGGTCACCACGTTCCTGAACGACGACGCCGCCACCCTGGCCCGCTTCGAGCACGCGCCGGACGCGGCCTTCGACACGGCGCCTGGATGGCTGTTCGACGGCATGGCAGCGGCGTTCCGCGGTGGCGCTGCGCGACTGGCGATCGCGGGCGAGAACCCGTCCTTGCTCGCCGGGCAGGACCCCGCCCGGGTCGCCCGGGCCAACCGCGCCCGCTCCGCCGCCTACCGCCCGGCGCTCGAATTGATCACCGGGTTCGGCATCAACTGGACCATCGCCAGCTTTGCCTCTCCGGCCTGGGCGCGCACGGTGTTCCCGGACCTGCCGGAGGACGCGGCAGTGGCCAAGCTGTGGGATGCGATCTTCGCGGCGTCCCGCATCGACGCGCCCGACCCGGTCGCCGCCTGGGCCGGGCACAATGCGGCGCTCCGCGCCCGCACCGCCACCCTCAACGCCCACCGCTTCGCCGCCCTGCACTTCCGCGGCCCCGGCACCGACCTGCGCGTCGGCCTGTCCGACGGGCACCTTTGGCTCGGGGGCACGGAGACGGCGAAGAACGGCGTCACCTGCAACCCCAACATCCCCACGGAAGAGGTGTTCACCACGCCGCACAGCCGCCGGGTGGACGGCACCGTGCGCAGCACGAAGCCGCTGTCCTACCAGGGCACGCTGATCCAGGACATCGCCGTGCGCTTCGAGGGCGGGGCCATCGTGGACGCAAGCGCGCGCACCGGGCAGGAGGTGCTGCAGAAGGTGCTGGACACCGATGCGGGCGCCCGGCGCCTGGGCGAGGTGGCGCTGGTGCCGCATTCCTCGCCGATCTCGGCCAGCGGCCTGCTGTTCTTCAACACGCTGTTCGACGAGAACGCCGCCAGCCACATCGCGCTCGGCCAGGCCTACCGCACCTGCCTGGAGGGCGGCACGTCCGCGTCGGAGGCCGAGCTGGCGGAGCGCGGCGCCAACAGCAGCCTGATCCACATCGATTGGATGATCGGTTCGGGCGAAGTGGACGTGGACGGCATCGACGGGGCGGGCCAGGCCGTGCCGGTGATGCGCCGGGGTGAGTGGGCCACGTCCACCTGACCATCCCGCCATCCGCCCGGCACACGCCGGTCTGGTGTGCGCTGCAATATTTAGCATCTGCGACGGTTTTCCGCTAAACCCCGCCTTTGTGCGGCCGTTCGGCTGCGCCCAATTGGTAAGATCATGTCCTTCCCGACCGTCAATCCGTCTCTCGACCGTGCGCTGACCGCGCGCGACTACCTCGAACCCACCGCCGTGCAGTCCGCTGTCCTGGCGGAGGAGGCGCAGGGGCGCGACCTCCTGGTGTCCGCGCAGACCGGCTCCGGCAAGACCGTCGCCTACGGCCTCGCCTTCGCGCCCACGCTGCTGGGGGAGGCCGAGCGGTTCGACCGGCCCGCGGCGCCGCTCGCCCTCGTCATCGCGCCCACGCGGGAGCTGGCGATGCAGGTGCGGGGGGAGCTGGCCTGGCTTTACGCGCAGACCGGCGCGCGCATCGCCTCCTGCGTCGGCGGCATGGACAGCCGGGCGGAGCAGCGGGCGCTGGCGGCCGGGTGCCATATCGTCGTCGGCACGCCGGGGCGGCTGCGCGACCACCTGGAGCGCGGGCGGCTCGACCTCGGCAGCCTGCGCGTCGCCGTGCTGGACGAGGCGGACGAGATGCTGGACCTCGGCTTCCGCGAGGACCTGGAGTTCATCCTGGACGCGACGCCGGGCGAGCGGCGCAC
>CAXUJE010000070.1:7106-8224 GCA_964251035.1 uncultured Acetobacteraceae bacterium | reverse complement strand
GGCCGCCTGATCGAGCGCGGCTTCGACGCCGTGGCGCTGTCCGGCGAACTCAGCCAGCATGAGCGCACCAGCGCCTTGCAGTCCCTGCGCGACGGGCGGTCCCGCGTGTGCGTCGCGACCGACGTGGCGGCGCGCGGGCTGGATCTGCCGGACCTCGACCTGGTGATCCATGCGGACCTGCCGACCAACAAGGAGACCATGCTGCACCGCAGCGGCCGGACCGGGCGGGCAGGGCGCAAGGGCACGTCGGTGTTGCTGGTGCCGTTCCCGAAGCGCCGCCGGGCCGAGCAGTTGATCGCGTCGGCCGGGGTGGACGCGGGCTGGAGCGACCCGCCGTCGGCCGAGTTGATCCGTGGGCGCGACCAGGAGCGCCTGCTGGCCGACCCGATCCTGGCGGAGGAGCCGGCGGAGGAGGACTTGGCGCTGGCCCGGCTGCTGCTGGAAGGACGACCGGCCGAGTGGATCGCCTCGGCGCTGGTTCGCAGCTACCGCGCCCGCCTGCCGGCACCGGAGGACCAGTTTGACCCGGCCCCGGTCGCGGCACCTCGGCAGGTTGGCGAGCGGTTTGTGCGGGAGCCACGTGCGCCGCAGCGGTCGGTGGATGGCGGGGCTTGGTTCCGGTTGAGCATTGGGCGGCGGCAGAATGCCGATCCGAAGTGGCTGATCCCGATCATCTGCCGGATGGGCGGGGTGACGAAGGCCGACATCGGCGCGATCCGCATTTTTGACACGGACACGCGGTTTGAGATTGCGGCCGGAAGCGCCGACCGCTTTGCTGCGGCGGTGCGCCATGCCAGCGACGGCGGGAACCGGATCGAGCCGGCGACGGCTGGCGCCGAGGCGCGCACGTCGGGGGCACGGCCGGGTCGGTCCTACGCCAGCCGGAAGGCGCCGCGGGCGCAGCGGGGGTGAGATGCCGATGCGCTGGCGGCATTTCAGGCTGACTGGTCGGCGCACGGGGCTGGTGGGATAGCCGTGTGCTACAAGCGGTTTTTGCGCCGGTCGCCTGAAAGAGGGTGGCTCGCGCCCGAAATCTGACGCTTATAGCCGATCTTCAGGTCAGCTCATGAAAGGAAGCAGACTGGAGGGGGGGGGGGCGGCCCGGCGCCCGGGGGGGG
>CAXUJE010000070.1:0-7096 GCA_964251035.1 uncultured Acetobacteraceae bacterium | reverse complement strand
GGTGAGTCTACGCCGCCGAACGCTGGCCTACGGCACGATCACCAGCTTGCCCTTCAGCTGTCCGCTCGTTTCCAGCTTCGTAACTGCCGGGATGGCATCGGCGAGCGGAACGACACCGGCGATCGGCAGCTTGAGGTTGCCGCTCACGACCAGTTCGGCCAGCTTTTCAAGGATGGCGGGAGACGTCTTGCCGATTACGGCCTTGTTACGGCGCGTGAGCATGACGCTCATCATCCTCATCGGATTGAGATTGATGTGCAGCGCCACCCCCTTCCTGGTGAGCATGGACAGGCATTGGGTTGGACTGAACGCACCCGCCGTGTCGAAGACCACGTCGAAGCTCCGCCTGTAGCGGGCGATGTCGAACTTCCGGTAATCGATTGCCTCCTCAACGCCGAGCGCCTCCGCTTCGCCGATGCCGCCCGCGCTGCAGCTTCCGACGACCCGCGCTCCGTGAACCCTGGCGATCTGGGCCGCCGCACGACCGACGCTGCCGAGGCAGCCGTTCACGAGCAGGCGCTGTCCCCTTTCCAGCTTGGCGATGTCGATAAGCGCCGTCCAGGCGGTGCCGCCGGCGATGGGCAGCGTCGCCGCTTCCTCGAAGCTGATCGACGCAGGCTTCAGGGCGGCCGTGCCTTCGGGGGTGATGATCGTGTCTGCAAACGTCGCCGAGTCCTTCACGGTCATCGCTCCGAACACGGCATCGCCGGTCCTGAAGCGCCTCACGCCCCGGCCCACGGCCTCGACGACGCCCGCGAAATCGGTGCCGACCCCGCGCGGGAAGTGCTTGCCCGTGACCATTTTCATTGTTCCGGCCCGCAGTTTCCAATCCATGGGGTTGGTGGAGGCGGCTTTAACGCGGACGGTGATCTGGTCGTCGCCCGGTGCGCTCGGGGCGACGTCGGCTAGGCGCAGCTCTTCCGGACCGCCGTAGCGGGAATATTCGATGCGACGCATGGACCAGCTCCTTGCTTGGCCGGACGGCGATCAGGCGATTGACCCCATGCCTCGGCCCGGCCATTATCCGGGGACGTTCCCCGTTTCTATAAGCGGGGATTGTCCCCGTTTGCAAGAGGCGGCTTCATGAGTCTGGCCGGAGAGCCTCGCAAGCAGCGCGCCGACGCCCGGCGCAACCGCGAAAAGCTGCTCAATGCCGCGCGAGAGGCGTTTGCGAGGGATGGCACCGAGGCAAGCCTTGACGAGATCGCCAAGAAGTCGGGTGTCGGTTCCGCCACGCTCTACCGCCACTACCCGACGCGCGAACTGCTTATCGAAGCCGTTTACCAGCGCGAGGTGGAGAAGCTCGGCGCGCTGGGGGCCGAGCTGCTGGCGTCCAAACCGCCGCTGGAGGCGCTACGCACCTGGATGATGACGTTCGTCGATCATGTGATCGAGAAGCATATCATCGCGTCCGCGCTGACCGAAGCCGCCTACGCGAACGCGGGCGTAATCATCCAGGGCACCATCGAGCGTTTGGCAAGGCGCGCCATGGAGAATGGCGACCTGCGGCGGGATACGGTGCCGCTCGATTTGCTGAGGGCGATGATCGGCGTGCTGCACATCCGGCGCGGCCCCGACTGGCGGGAGAGCGCCAAGCGCCTGGTCGATACCCTGCTGCGGGGGGCGGCCGAGCCGAAAGGCTTGCGTTGGGATTGATCACCTCCACCCCGCTTACGCCGGCAATTCCATTGGAGATGAACATGGACCCTGTCATCATCATTCCCGGCCTGGGCAGCGACGCCGCCGTATGGCAGCCCACGATCGACCTGCTCGCCCCCGACGTGCAGTGCCGGGTGGGCGATACGCTGTCAGACTATAGCCTGCCCACTATGGCAGCGCGGATCCTGGGCGACGCGCCGGACCGTTTCGCGCTCGCGGGCGTCTCGATGGGTGGCATGATCGCCCTGGAAATCATGCGCGCGGCCCCGGAACGCGTGACAAGGCTCCTGCTGTGCGACACCAACGCCCGGGCCGACACGCCCGAGCAGACCGCGACGCGGCGGGCCACGAATGTCGCCATGCTCGGGGCCACCGACCTCGCGGCGCTCGCGGCCCCGGCGATTGCGTACATGGTGCACCCCGACGCGGACGCGGGCATCCGAGACGCGCTGACGCGGATGACCCTGCGCGTCGGCGGTGCCGCCTATGTCCGCCAGAACGAGGCAATGATCGCCCGGGAGGACCTTCGTCCCGTCCTCGCCACCGTCGCGGTTCCGACGATGGTGGTCGTCGGCGCGGACGACAGGATGACCCCCCTGTCGATGTCCCGGGAACTCAGCGACGCGATCCCCGGGGCGACGCTCCGCGTCATTCCGGACTGCGGCCACCTGCCGCCGGTCGAGAAGCCGCGCGCCCTCGCAGCGTTGATGCGCGAGTGGCTGCGCAGCGGTTGACGGCGACCTCGTTTCGTAACTTGGAACGTCCGGAACCGGGCAAGGCACTCGACTGTGCCGCTGTCCGCAAATGTCAGGCTCCATTCCCCCACCCTCAAGGCCGGGTCAGCATCGGCGTCGGATAGTCATGCCGCGCCAGGAAATCGACGCTGGTCAGCCCCACCAGAACCACCAGCCAGAACAGCCCGGCCAGCGCGAAGATGCGGCTAAGCGCCGAGGCACGCCCCAAATCCATGAACAGGAATGCAACCAGCCCAATCATCACCGGCGCCAACACCCCGGCAATCCACCCCGCATGAACCAACGCCGCCGCAACCTGCGCACCCAGCAGAACCAGCAGCACCACCCAAGCCACCGCCAGCCGGATCACGCCCGCCCCGCCACGTAGATGAGCGTGTACATAGCGATCCACGCCAGATCGACAAAACTCCAATACAACCCGACCGCCTCAACCGGAGTGCTGTAGGACCGGGAGAACTCCCCCCGCCAAGCACGCCAACCGATCCAGCCAACCAATCCCACCCCGATCAGCATATGAACCCCGTGCAGCACGGTGGCGACCCAGTAGAAGCTGTAGAACAGCTCCGCCCCGCCCCCGTCCGGCCCGTGCAGGCCGAAGCCGGCGCCGGGGAACAGGCCCTCATGGAGGTCGAGCTTCCATTCCAGGCCCTTCAGCCCGAGGAACAGCACCCCCAGCGCGGCGGTCACGAGGCAGGCCGGCACGACCCATTCCACCCGGCCCCGCCGCGCGCCCAGCACGCCCACGGCATAAGCGGCGCTCGCGGTCAGCAGCAGCGCCGTGTTGATGCTGCCGATCAGCAAGTTGGCATGGGCCGCAGCCATGGCGAAGCCGGCCGGATGGCTCCGGTGCAGCAGCAGCCACACCAGCACGAGGCCGCCGAAGAACAGCATCTCGCTCGCCAGGAACAGCCACACCCCGGCGATGGCGGTGTCGGCCTGGTGCTCCGCCGAGGAGTACTGGAACTCCGCATGGGCCGCAGGCGCCGCAAGTTCAGCCATGCTGCGCTGCCGCGGGCGGCGGGTAGTTGTACGGCCCCTCGGTCACGGTCGGAATGACGGCGAAGTTCTCCTTCGGCGGCGGCGAGCGGGTCTTCCACTCCAGCCCGGTGGCCCCCCATGGGTTGTCCGGCGCGCGCTCCCCGCGGAACAGCGACCACGTGAGATAGCCCAGCGGCATCAGGTAGCCCGCCGCCAGGATCACGGAGCCTGCGGAGGACAAGACGTTCAGCACCTGGAACTCGGGCGAGTAGGAGGCATAGCGCCGGGTCATGCCGAGGTAGCCCAGGATGAACTGCGGGAAGAACGTCAGGTTGAAGCCGAGGAAGATGACCGCCGCCCCCATCCGGCCCCACATCTCCGGATACATCCGCCCGGTGATCTTCGGCCACCAGTAGTGCAGCCCGGCGAAGAACGCCGTCACCATGCCGCCCACCATGATGTAGTGGAAATGCGCCACCACGAAGTAGGTCTGCGTCAGGTGCACGTCCGCCGCCAGCGCCGCCACGAACAGCCCGGTCAGGCCGCCGATGGTGAACAGCCCGATGAACCCCAGCGCATACAGCATCGGCGCGTCGAACCGTATCCAGCCCTTGTGCAGCGTGCCCAGCCAGTTGAACACCTTGATCGCCGACGGCACGGCGACGAGGTAGCTGAGCAGGGAGAACACGATGGCCGAGTACAGCGACTGCCCCGCCACGAACATGTGGTGCCCCCAGACGAAGAAGCTGATGACCGCGATGGCCACCGAGGACCAGACCACGAACCTGTAGCCGAACAGCGTCTTGCGGCTGAACGCGGGGACGATCTCGCTGATGACGCCGAAGCCCGGCAGGATCATGATGTAGACGGCCGGGTGGCTGTAGAACCAGAACATGTGCTGGAACAGCAGCGGGTCGCCGCCCAGCGTGCTGTCGAACACGCCGACGCCGAACAGCCGCTCGAACGCCAGCAGCATGAGGGTGATGGCGAGCACCGGCGTGCCCAGCACGTAGATGATGCTGGTGGAATACAGCGACCAGATGAACACCGGCAGCCGGTACCAGGTCAGCCCAGGTGCCCGCAGCCGGTGGATGGTGACGATGAAGTTGACGCCCGTGGCAATCGAGCTGAACCCGGACAGGAAGATGCCCACCACCGCCAGCACGACGTAGCCGCTGGTATAGTTGCTGGCGAGCGGCGTGTAGAACGTCCAGCCGGTGTCCAGCCCACCCCAGAACAGCGACCACAGCACCACCAGCCCGCCGGCCATGAACAGGTACCAACTGATGAGGTTGAGCTTCGGGAACGCCAGGTCCCGCGCGCCCAGCACCAATGGGACGAAGAAGTTGCCGAGCGTCACCGGCACGGCCGGCACCAGGAAGAACCACACCATGACGACACCGTGCATGGTGAACAGGCGGTTATAGGCCTCGTGGCTGACGAGGGCGCCGCCCGGCGAGATCAGGTGCAGCCGCATCAGCGCCGCCGCCGACCCGCCCAGGAAGAAGAACCCGGTGATCGACGCGAAATACAACAGCGCGATCCGCTTGTGGTCGGTGGTCAGCAGCCAGGAGCTGAGCGTGCCGTCCTCCGTCACGTAGCTGCGGGGCAAGGCCTCGATGGTTGCGCTCATGTCCCCTCCCCGCTCAGCGACTTGATATAGGCGACCAGCCGGAACAGGTCCCCCTCGGTCACGACGCCGGAGAAGCTCGGCATACGGTTGTCGTAGCCGGCCACGATGTCCTGCGCCGGCATCAGGATGCTGTCCCGCACATACTTGTCGTCCGCCACCACCACCCGGCCGTCGTTCAGCGGCACCGGGTGTCCGTACACGCCGTCGAGCGGCGGCGCGCGCACGCTGCTGTAGCCCTTCGTGCGGTCGGCCGCATCGGCCTGGCCGCGCCCCTCCGCCTGGTGGCAGCCGCTGCAGCCGTAGCGGGTGAACAGCGCGCGCCCCTGCGCTACCAGGCTCACCGAGGCGGCGTTGTCGGCCAGCCAGCGCTCATAGTCCGACGGCGTCTGCACGACGACCTCGCCGCCCATGGCGGAATGGTCCGTACCGCAGAACTGGGTGCAGAACAGGTGGTATGCGCCGGGTTCGGTCGCGGTGAACCACAAGCTCTCGTAGCGGCCCGGCAGCACGTCGTGCTTGATGCGGAAGGCGGGGATGGCGAAGTCGTGGATCACGTCCTCGCTGGTCATCAGCAGTTCGACGGCGCGGCCGGCCGGCACGTGCAGCGCGTTGATCTCCCGCTGCCCGCCGGGGTGCTCGGCCTTCCACATCCACTGCTTGCCGACGACCGAGATGCGGAGCGCGTTCGCGGGCGGCTGGAACTGGCGGACGTAAAGGTTGGCGCCCCACAGGAACAGGCCGAAGAACAGCAGGAGGGTGGCGCCCGTCCAGGCAATCTCGAACCGCCAGGTCTTCTCCTCGGGCCGGCCGCGGTCCTCCGTATTGGTGTGGCGGTAGCGCGCGACGTAGAACAGCATCAGGCCGAACACCAGCGCCAGCACCAAGATGGTGACGCCCAGCAAGGCCAGGAGCAGCAGGTCCACCTCGCCCGCGTTGGCCGACGCGGCGGGGAGCGACAAGGCGTTCACGACGGGTGCCTAGGGCGGTGCGCCAGCCAGAGCGTGCCGCCGATCGACAGTGCCGTGAGCAGGGCGGCGATGCGGAGCAGCTTCTCGACCGCGAGCGTATAGCGCCCGGTGGCGGCGTCGAAGTGGAAGCACAGCAGCAGCACCGGGTTGGCTGCGGCCTGCCCGCCCGCCCCGGCCAGGCGCACCGCGTCCCGCAGCGCCGCCGGGTCATAACCGACGCCCAGCACGTAGCCGGACACTTGCCCGGCCGGAGACACCACCGCCACGCCGGACGGATGCAGGATCTCCCGCGATGCCGGATCGAGACGAAAGCGGAAGCCGGCCGTGTCGGCAATCGCCCCGGTGCTGACGGCCGGTCCGGTCAGGCGATGCCCGTCCGGGACGTGCGCCGCCGCGGCCTCGGCCGGCCCCTCTGCCGGGTCCACCGAAAGAAAGGCCAGGGCGTAGTCCCGCCCGGCCTGCATGCCGCTCTGCGCCAGGGCGGCGTCCAGGTCGTCCCGCACGGTGCCGCACAGGTTCGGGCAGCGGAAATAGCCCGGCGCCAGCACCAAGGGCAGCCCGCCCGCGACCCGGCGCAACGTCGTGGCCTGCCCGTCAGCCTCCGACAGCGGCGCATCCATCGGCAGCGGCGCACCCTGGCGCTGCACCCACTCCAGGTCGTCGAGCCGCGCCCCGGCCCAGGCGGGCGCCGCGAGCAGCAACAGCATGAGCAGCACCCTCACCGCCGTACCCAGCCCGGCGCCGTCGGCCAGTCCGGGATGCCATGCGCCGCCACGTCCCGCATCGCGTCGGCGATGGGCATGTGGACGCGGCTGCGCTCCCGGTCGAGCCAATACGCGCCGTTCAGTTGCTGCAACTGCTCGGCCTGGAACCGCGCCATGTCCGCCGCCACGTCCGGCTGCAGGCGCGGCGCGGGGAAGGTCGCGTTGGTCGCCGGCGCCAGCACCTTGTCGGTCTGCGCCCCGGGGTAGAGCCACGCGGCCAGCCCGAGCATGCCGCCCAGGGCCAGCAGCATCAGGGCGCCGGCCACCAGCATGGCGCGGAATCCCACGTCGGCGCCCTCGTGCCGGGCCGGCGGCAAATTGTCCTGTTCGGGGCCGTCC
>CAXUJE010000069.1:0-19654 GCA_964251035.1 uncultured Acetobacteraceae bacterium | reverse complement strand
CGAAGTAGCGGATGGCTTCGACAAGGGTTTCGGGCTCGCAGCTCATAGCCGAAATGTTGATGCGGATGCGCTGCCGGACCTGCCGCGACCGTGTCGAAGCCGCGATCCTGGACAACAACCTATCGGGATGGCGCGGCCGGGCGGTGCGGGTGCGGGGACCGGGGAGCTACGGTTGTGGCGGGCCGGACGCCATCACGCAACGGGTCGCCAAGGGGCGTCAGAACGCTTTGGGCAAGCCGGCCTGCTTGAGCACGGCATTCGCCGTGTGCCGGCTGACGATGCCTTGCGGAACCGTGAACTGTGCTTGCGTGATCGGGGACCACCAAAGCTCATGGCTGCCCTTGGCAGGCTGGACGAAGGCGCAGCCGGCATCCCGTAGCAGCCGGGTCAGTTCCCGGTCGAACGTCCCCGCCGTGCCCCGTCAGGCCGGCTCGACCTGGCGCGTGACGCTGAACTGCAAGCTGATCCCGGCCGGCGCCGTCCCGTTCGCCGCCAGCAGTTCGCCCGCAACGCCCATCACGCGGTCAACCAATTCATCCAGCGTTGACGCCTCAGACACCAAACCCGGCAGATCGTCGCTTTCAGCCCACCATACCCCGGCGTCGGGATCATAGGTGGCGTGAACGTGTCTGGTATCCGCCATGGGCACCCCGCTTGCTGACCGCGGCAGTGTGCCGCGGCGTCGGTTGGAAGCTGGCCGGCTTCAAGGTGCCGGCAACCCGGCGGACGGCTGCGCTGCCATCGCACCCCTGCCCACTGTGGGCACACCGATCAGCCGACGACGCCCAACATATCGCCTGCATTCGTGGTTGCTCACACGGCGCATATTAGGCGCCTATCTAGGCATTTGGGCCGTTTCAGGCGGGCGCCGGCATCTAACCTGTCGAAAGAACTGGTGCCCCGTACGGGATTCGAACCCGTGTTACAGCCTTGAAAGGGCCGTGTCCTAGGCCTCTAGACGAACGGGACCGCGACCGGGGCGTAGCGCGGGCGGGGCTGCCGGGTCAAGCCGCCTCGCACTGTGACGCTCAGGCGGTCTTCGGCGCATGCAGGCCCAGCTCGCGCTCCATCGCCTCGCGCATCAGGAACTTCTGCATCTTGCCGGTGACGGTCATCGGGAACTCGTCCACGAAGCGCACGTAGCGCGGCACCTTCTGGTGGGCGATCTGGCCGCGGCAGAATGCCTGGATGTCGGCCTCCGTCAGGCTCTCGCCGGCGCGCAGCTTGACCCAGGCGCACAGCTCCTCCCCGTATCTCGGGTCCGGCACGCCGAAGATCTGCACGTCCTCGATGGCCGGATGGCGATACAGGAACTCCTCGACCTCCCGCGGGTACACGTTCTCGCCGCCGCGGATCACCACGTCCTTGATGCGTCCGACGATGTTGCAGAAGCCCTCCGCGTCGATGGTGGCGAGGTCGCCGGTGTGCATCCAGCGCGCCGGGTCGATCACCCCCCGGCTGCGCGCCTCATCGCCCCAATAGCCGAGCATCACGCTGTAGCCCCGCGTGCACAGCTCGCCCGCCGTGCCGCGCGGCACAATGCGGCCTTCGGCATCGATGATCTTCACCTCCAGGTGCGGATGCACCCGGCCCACCGTGCTGACCCGGCGCTCCAGCGGGTCGGCCGTGGAGCTTTGGAAGCTCACCGGGCTGGTCTCGGTCATGCCGTAGCAGATGGTGATCTCCCGCAGGTTCATGCGCTCCACGGCGCGCCGCATGACCTCGATGGGGCAGGGGGAGCCTGCCATGATGCCGGTGCGCAGGCTGCTGAGGTCGAAGCGGTCGAACTCCGGGTGCTCCAACTCCGCGATGAACATGGTGGGCACGCCGTGCAGGCCGGTGCAGCGCTCGTCCGCCACCGTTTGCAGCACGTCGAGCGGGTCGAAGCCTGGCCCGGGATACACCATGGCGGCGCCGTGCGTCGTGCAGGCGAGGTTGCCCAGCACCATGCCGAAGCAATGGTACAGCGGCACCGGGATGCACAGCCGGTCCCGCTCCGACAGGCGCATGGCCTCGCCGATGAAGAAGCCGTTGTTCAGGATGTTGTGGTGGGTGAGCGTGGCGCCCTTCGGCGCGCCGGTGGTGCCGCTGGTGAACTGGATGTTGATGGGGTCGTCGAACTGCAACAACGGTTGCAGCCGGGCCAGCGCCGCCCGGTGCGCGTCGGTGGCGAGGCCGGGCACGTCGTCGAACGGCAGGCAGCCTGGCGCTGCGCCGCCGATCTGGATCACCGTCCGCAGCGCCGGCAGCCGCGCGCTGGACAGGCGGCCCGGCACTGATCCCGCAAGCTCCGGCACGACTTGCGCCAGCATGCCGAGGTAATCGCTTCCCTTGAACCGCGTCGCCGTCACCAGCGCCTTGCAACCCACTATCCTGAGCGCGAACTCCAATTCCGATGTCCGGTAAGCCGGGTTCACGTTGACCAGGATGATGCCGGCCTTGGCGGTCGCGAACTGCACAACGACCCATTCGGCGTTGTTTAGCGACCAGATGCCCAATCGGTCGCCGCGTTCCAGCCCCAGCGCCAGCAGCCCGGCGGCGAACGCCTCCGCCCGTCGGGCCAACTCGGCATAGGTCCAATGCACGCCTTGGCTGCGCACGATCAGCGCCGGGCTGTCCGGGACGCGGGCCGCGGTGCGGTCCAGGTTCTGGCCCAACGTCTCGCCGAGCAGAGGCACGTCCCGCGCGCCGTGCACGTAGCTGAGGCCTGTGGTCATGCGGCGCTCCTGGCCTATATTCGGATGGAACACAAAAGGAATCCCCTCGTGTCCGCAAGCCTGCCCAATCGCCTGCCGGGGCTGAATTTCGACCTGGGCGAGGCCGCCGACATGCTGCGCGGCTCCGTCGAGACGTTTGCCGCCGACGAGATCGCGCCCCGCGCCGCGGAGATCGACCGCAGCAACGACTTCCCGGCCGACCTGTGGCGCAAGATGGGCGACCTCGGCGTGCTCGGCATTACCGTGGAGGACGAGTACGGCGGCGCCGGCATGGGCTATCTGGAGCATTGCGTGGCGATGGAGGAGATCAGCCGGGCCAGCGCCTCCGTCGGCCTGAGCTACGGGGCGCACAGCAACCTCTGCGTCAACCAAATCCGCAAGAACGGCAGCGAGGCGCAGAAGCGGCGCTATTTGCCCGGCCTGATCAGCGGGGCGCAGGTGGGGGCCTTGGCGATGAGCGAGCCGGGCGCCGGGTCGGACGTGGTGTCCATGCGGCTGCGGGCGGACAAGCGGGGCGACCGTTACGTGCTGAACGGCACCAAGATGTGGATCACCAACGGGCCGGAGGCGGACGTGCTGGTGGTCTATGCCAAGACCGACCCGGCAGCCGGATCGCGCGGCATCACCGCGTTCCTGATCGAGAAGGGGATGCCGGGCTTCTCCTGCGCGCAGAAGCTCGACAAGCTCGGCATGCGCGGCAGCAACACCGGGGAGCTGGTATTCGGGGACTGCGAGGTGCCGGAGGAGCAGGTGATGGGCGGCGTGGGCCGGGGCGTCAACGTGCTGATGTCCGGCCTCGATTACGAGCGCGCGGTGCTGGCGGCTGGTCCGCTCGGCATCATGCAGGCCTGCATGGACGTGGTGCTGCCGTATATCCATGAGCGCAAGCAGTTCGGCCAGGCCATCGGCGAGTTCCAGCTCATGCAGGGCAAGATCGCCGACATGTACACGACGCTGAACGCCGCCCGTGCCTATGTGTATGCCGTGGCCAAGGCCTGCGACCGTGGGGAAACGGCGCGCAAGGACGCGGCTGGCGCCATCCTGTATGCGGCGGAGCGGGCGACGTGGATGGCGCTGGAGGCGATCCAGGTCTTGGGTGGCAACGGTTACATTAACGATTACCCGACCGGGCGGCTGCTGCGGGACGCGAAGCTGTATGAGATCGGGGCGGGGACGAGCGAGATCCGGCGGATGCTGATCGGGCGGGAGCTGTTTCGGGAGAGTGCGTGATTGAACGTTACATATTTGGAGGAAGCGGCTTTACTTCCGTTTTGATTTTTGCACTGATGGCATCAATTTGATCAGGTATTCCGCTGTTACAGGCGTTCTTCGCTTCTTGTAGAATTGGTCGGATATGACGTGCCTCAACGTAAGTGCGACTTAGATCAGCCATGGGGAAGAGCATACTGAACATTATAACAAAAAATGCAACGATATTAAGGATTGCGCCGCGAGGGTCTATCAACGAGGACCAGATCAGTAAAGACAGATTGATCGAAGCCATTAAGAAATGTAGGTTATATAGGTTGCCTCTTGCAAGTGCCCAATACTCCTGGTTATATCCATCGTAGTCTTGTAAGACGTTTATGAGTTCTGTTAACTTTGGCGCTAAGTTGCTAGATTTGCTTACTGTAGATTTTGCGTATCGGATTAGTCCTTGTACTCTTGGGCCGAGAGTGTATTGTATTTGAGGGCCTGCGATGGCGAACGCAATGCTTGTGGCGGCGCCAAGTTGAAACATCGATTGCATGTAGTTGATTTTAGTCGAACTGATAGACCAGATAATTGATTGAAGCATCCATCTGTTAACCTGATGTGTTCCAAATAGTGGTATCAGAACTAAGATGACAAATACGACGATCAAGCCAGTAAACCAAAAGGCAAGTTTATAGATGTGCAAAGCCTCCCTTACGGAATCCTTTTTGTAGATTTCGGAGAAGATTTTCTTCATACTTCTAAATAGTTCTGCTCATCAGCCTCAATGAGGCAAACCGCCTCCTAATTCGTTTTCCTCGCCGCCGCCACCGCCTGCTGCAAGTCGCCCAGCTCGATCAGCCCGGCAAACACCTTCTTGCCGACGATCAGCGCCGGCGTCCCCTGCAGCCCGATCTGCTGGGCGAGCGCGATGTTGGCGTCGAGCCGGGCCTTGATCGCCGGGTCGTCCATGTCGCGCAGCAACTGGCCGCCGTCGAGGCCCAGGCGCTCGGCCGTCGCGCGTAGCGTGTCCCGCGTGGGCGGCGCGGAGTCGTGCATCACCGCGTCCTGCAGCTTGAAATAGCCGTCCTGGCGCTGCGCCGCCAGCAGCGCGCGGCCTTCCAATTGGCTGGCGGGACCCAGGATCGGCAGGTCCTTGAATACGATCCGCACGTTCGGGTCGGCGTGCAGCAATGCGGCGTGGGTGGGCAGCATGCGGCGGCAATACGGGCAGCGCGTGTCGTAGAACTCGACAACCGTGACGTTGGCCAGCGGGTTGCCCAGCACCGGATCAGCCGGGTCCACGAGGCTGCCGGCAAGCTTTGCCAAGGTGTTCTGCGTGGCCGTCTCCTCGCGCCTCGCGTCGTCCGCCTGCAAGGCCTGCAACGCTTCCCGCAGGATCGACGGGTCGGTGCGCAGCGCCTCGCGCAGCACGCCGACGACTTCGGACCGTTGTGCGGGGGTGAGGCTTTGGCCGGCGGCCGGGACGGCCAGCAGCAAGACGAATACGGCGAGAAGGGCTGGGCGCATCCGGTTGATCCTTGGGCAAGGGGCGGCACCGCCCGTTCGGCATGACGTGCCTTGGCATAGCACTGGTTGCCGGTCCGGGCGAAGGCGGCTATGGCACGGCGCTCAGAATGCGAAAGGATTGCCCGTTGGGACACCGCAGGACCGAAGCCGCGGCACCCGGGTGCGCCAAGGCCGGCGCGCGCCGCAAGGGGGTGCGGCGCCGTGCGGCGGTCCTGCTCGCGTCGGCGCTGGCGATGTCCGGCTGCGGGACCCTTGGATCGCTCCGGCAGACGTTCCTGGGCGGCCAGTCGTCATCGGGCGGGCCGCAACGGCTGGGCGGCTTCATCGGCAGCGCCGTCGCGGACGAGCCGCGGGCGGCGCTGGCGGCGCGAGAGGTCCTGGCGCTCGGCGGCACAGCGGCCGATGCGGCGGTGGCGCTCGGGTTCACCCTGGCCGTCACCTTGCCGTCCCGCGCCGGGCTGGGCAGCGGCGGCGCTTGCCTCGCCTATAATCCGAGCGCCGATGGACCCGGCCAGGGCAGTCCCGAAGCCATCGTGTTCACCCCGGCCGCCCCGAGCGTGGTCCCATCCAACACCGATCGTCCGGCGGCAGTGCCGATGCTGGCCCGCGGCCTGTTCGCCCTGCATGCCCGCTACGGCAAGCAGTCCTTTGAGAGCTTGATCGCGCCGGCCGAGCAGCTTGCCCGGTTCGGCGTGCCGGTATCCCGCGCGCTGCTGCACGACCTGGCGCCCGTAGCTGGGCCGTTGACGGCGGACCCGAACGCGCGCGCCGTCTTCGCACCGGGCGGCACCGTCTTGGAACAGGGCGGGACGCTGCTGCAGAACGACCTAGGCGGCACCCTGGCGCAGATCCGCACCGCGGGCGTGGGCGACCTGTACCAAGGCGCGCTGGCCCGCCGGCTGGAGGAGGCGTCCCGCATCGCCGGCGGCGGGCTTGCCCTGGCCGACTTGCGGGCCGCGTTGCCGCGCACCGCGGCGCCGCTCGTGCTGCGCGCGGGCCGGGACAGCGCGGCGTTCCTGCCGCCGCCCGCCGATGGCGGCCTCGGTGCTGCGGCGGCGTTCCAGGCTCTGGAGGCCAACCCGGGCGACCTCGCCGGGGCGCAGGCCCGGGCATTCGGCGCCGTCGCGCAATGGCGGCAGGTGGGCGGCGATCCGCAAGGGGTGCTGGCCACCGCGCCAGCGAGCGGGTCCTTGCCGTCTTTGCCGGCCTCCACGGGGTTCGCTGTGCTCGACCGCAACGGCAACAGCGTCGCCTGCGCCGTCACGATGAACAACCTGTTCGGCACCGGGCGGATCGCGCCGGGCACGGGCATCCTGCTTGCGGCATCGCCACGGGCGGCCACGCCGCCTTTGCTTTCGGCGGCGCTCGCCTGGAACACCAACCTGCACGCCTTTCGCGCCACCGTCACCGGGTCCGGCCAGGAGGGCGCGGCGCTGGCGGTCGCCGTGGGCCTGACGAATGCCTTGCGGTCCAACGCCGTCATGCCGGCCCCGGTGCCGGAGCCTGGCCGCGCCAACGCCATCGCCTGCGCGCGCTACCTGCCGGGCGAGGAGGCGTCCTGCGATGCGGCGGTCGATCCGCGCAGCATCGGCCTCGCGGTCGGGAGCAACTGACATGGCGTTGAAGGTCGGCCGGGGCGCGCACGCGCCGGGCTTTTTGGTGATGGACGTGATCGCCGCTGCCAACGCCCGGCAGGCAGCCCTGGCGCCGTCCGACCCGCGCGTCATCCGCATGGAGGTCGGCCAGCCCGGCACCGGTGCGCCCGCCGGCGCCATTGCCGCCGTCACGGCCGCGTTGAGAGGCGCCGACCCGCTGGGCTACACCGAGGCGCTGGGCCGGCCATCGCTGCGCGCCCGGATCGCGGCGCACTACCGGGATTGGTATGGTGCCGCGGTGCCGGCCCGCCGCATCGCCGTGACGATGGGCGCCAGCGCCGCCTTTCCGCTGGCCTTCCTCGCGGCCTTCGATCCCGGGGACCGCGTGGCGCTGGCGGCGCCGTTCTACCCGCCCTACGTCAACATCCTGACGGCGCTCGGCCTGCAGCCCGTCATTGTCGAGACCGGGCCGGCGACGCGCTACCAACCGACCACAGCGTTGCTGGACCGGCTGGACCCGGCGCCGGACGGCCTGATCGTCGCCAGCCCCTGCAACCCCGCCGGCACCATGCTGGCACCCGACGAACTGGCCGGCATCGCCGCCTGGTGCGACGCGCGCGGCGTGCGCCTGATCTCCGACGAGATCTACCATGGGCTGCACTACGGCCGCCCGATCGCGACGGCGGCGGCGCTCAGCCCGCATGCCATCGTGATCAACAGCTTTTCCAAGTATTTCAGCATGACCGGCTGGCGCGTCGGCTGGATGGCGCTGCCGGACGACCTGGTGCGACCGGTCGAGCGCCTGGCGCAGAACCTGTTCATCTCGGCGCCGCATATCTGCCAGGTGGCGGCGGAGGCGGCCTTCGACTGCACGGCCGAGCTGGACGCCAACGTCGCGCGCTACCGCCGGGCGCGCGACCACCTGTTGGCGGCGTTGCCGGGCGCCGGGTTCCCGGACATCGCGGCGCCGGACGGGGCGTTCTACATCTACGCCGACGTGGGCGGACGCACCAACGACAGCGTGGCGTTCTGCGCCCGGATGCTGATCGAGGCCGGCGTCGCCGCCAGCCCCGGCGTGGACTTCGACCGGACCCGCGGCGCCCGGACGCTGCGGTTCAGCTACTGCGGGCCGGAAGCCGACATGATCGAGGCTGCTGCCCGGCTGGCGCGCTTCCGTTAGCTCCCGCATGGGTGGGGCGCGCAGTCTGCGCCCCACCCATGGGTCAGCTCGCTTGATCCTGCCTGCTCAGCGCCGCCACCAGCCACGCCGCTTTTCCGCCGGGGATGCGCTGCCATCGATCAGCATCGGGGCGATCAGCGGCGCGCCGACCGGCTCGGCATCGGCCACGGCGGGTTCGACCGCCGGCGCCGCGGCGACTGGGGGCGCGTCGGGCAAGGCGTCCGTTTCAGGCTCCAATGCGGCGTTGTCGGTGACAGCGTTGTCGGTGGCCGGGTCAGGCATGCCGAGGGACACCGTTTCAAGGGACACCGTTTCAGGCACCATCGCAATCGGTTCGGCGATGACCGGCTCCGGCTCCGTTGGGCCGTCCTCCGCCGCGGGAAGCAGGGCCGCGGGTTCGGGCAAGCGCCGCGCGGTCCCAGTGGCGGCGAGGGCGCGTTCCTGCTCGGCTTGTTCGATGGCGTCGAAGATGTCGAACGCGGTGCTGCCGCCGAACGGATTGGCCGGGGTCGGTCCGGCATAGGCGGGCGCCACGCGCTCGGCGATGCCAGGGTCCGCCTGGGTCGGCTCAGCGGCCAGGGGGGCCGCTTGCGTGTCGTCAGAGTCGCGACGCCGCCGGCGACCGCCACGGCGACCTCGCCGCTTGCTGCGGTCAGCGTCGTCTCCTGCGGCTTCGGCAGTCTCGGATGCCGGGGTTTCAGCAGCCTCGGATGCCGTTGCTTCGACAGCTTCGGATGCTGGCGCCTCAGCAGTTTCGGATGCCGAGGGTCCGGCGGCCCCAAATGCCGGCGTTGCCGCCATTTCAGCAGCGGGCGTGCCGTCACCGGGCACGGCGTCCGAAGCTTGCGCCACAGCGTCGGGCGCCAACGCGGCGGCCCCGTCCGGCCCGCCATGCGTTTCGGTCGCGGCGCCCGTGCTGACGGAGGCTGCGCTGGCCACCCCGCCCTCCCGGCGGCCGCCGCGGCGGCGACGCCGGCGGCGCCTGCTGCGCTGCTCGCCCTCCTCGGCCGTCTCGCCGGGACGGGGCGCATCGTCGTCGTCTGCGTCGTCGGTGGCAGCCGCTTCGGCCTCACGCTCCGGCGCCGCCTCGTCGGGGTCCTCGAACGGCTCAGGCGGGGCGAGCTGCGAGATCGGCGTGGGCAGTTCCGACGCGGTCTGCGCCCGCATGCGCTCGATCCGCATCGTCGGCGGCAGCAGCGTGTCGTCGGCCGCGAAGGCCACGTGCATGCCGTAACGGGCCTCGATCTCCGCGAGCCGTACCCGCTTGTGGTTCAGCACATACAGCGCGATCGGCCCGGCCACGTGCACGACCACCTCGGCCGCGCGCCGCTTCGCGCCCTCCTCCTCGATGCCGCGCAGCACATGAAGCGCGGCGCTCTCGGTGCTGCGCACCTGGCCGGTCCCGGCGCAATGCGGGCACATGACCAGGCTGGTCTCGGCGAGCGACGGGCGCAGGCGCTGACGGCTCATCTCCATCAAGCCGAAGTGGCTGATGGAGCCGACCTGGATGCGCGCGCGGTCGTTCTTCAGCGCGTCCTTGAGCCGCCTTTCCACCGAGGCGATGTTGCGCCGGTTCTCCATGTCGATGAAGTCGATCACGATCAGCCCGGCCAGGTCGCGCAGCCGAAGCTGGCGCGCCGCCTCCTCCGCCGCTTCCATGTTGGTCTTGAGCGCGGTCTCCTCGATGCCCCGCTCCCGCGTGCTGCGGCCGGAGTTCACGTCGATCGCGACCAAGGCCTCGGTCTGGTTGATCACCAGGTAGCCGCCGGAGCGGAGCTGCACGGTGGGCGACAGCATGGCGTCGAGCTGCGCCTCGACCTGCGCCTTGACGAACAGCGGCTGCGGGTCCCGCCACAACTGCACCTTGCGGGCGTGGGTCGGCATCAGCATGCGCATGAAGTCGCGCGCCGCCCGCCAACCCTGCTCGCCATCCACCAGGATGTCATCGACATCGCGGGAATACACGTCGCGGATGGCGCGCTTGATGAGGTTCGCCTCCTCGTAGATCAGCGCGGGCGCGACCGACTTCATGGTCAGCTCGCGGATTTGGTCCCACTGGTTGAGCAGGTACTCGCAATCCCGGATGATCTCGGGCTTCGGCCGGTTGGCGCCGGCAGTGCGGACGATCAGGCCCATGCCGCGCGGCAGATCAAGCTCGGCTGTCACTTCCTTCAAGCGGCGGCGGTCGGCGGCGGAGGTGATCTTGCGGGAGATGCCGCCGCCCCGCGGCGAGTTCGGCATCAGCACTGAGAACCGCCCGGCGAGCGAGATGTAGGTGGTGAGCGCCGCGCCCTTGGTGCCGCGCTCCTCCTTCACGACCTGGACCAGCAGGATCTGCCGGCGGCGGATCACCTCCTGGATCTTGTAGTTGCGCAGGAACCGCGGGGTCGCCCGCTGCTCGCGCGGTTCCTCGGTTTCGCCGCCGATCGACTCCGGCGGCGGCTCGGCGGCCTCGAAGCTCGCCTCGATGGGCTGATCGGATGCAGCGCCGTTGGAGAGGCTGGAGACAGGCTCTGCGGCTTCGCCGTTCGCCGATGGCTCTGGCACCGGCGCCGGGTCCGCGTCGGCCTCCACCGAGGCGGTTTCTGGCGCCATGTCGGCGCCCATTTCCTCCGGCAGTTCCGGAAGAACGATCTCGGGCAGCGACGCACTGTCGGGAAACAGCGTCTCCGCCTCGTGCGGGGCGACGAGGATGTCCTGGCTAACCGCGGCGGCCTGAGCGACTTGGTTCTCACGCGGCAGCGCATCTTCGGCCAGTTCCGGATCAGCCTGGGCGGCGTAGGACGCCTCCACGGCCGCATCCGTCGCGTTCGCCGGCGCGACCGTGTCAGGAATGTCGATCACGCCGGACACCTGGACCACTTCGGGGGGGGATGGCCGGGCCGCCAGGTCGGCGTCGCGGGCCGCGGCGCGCTCCTCGGCGTCCTCGTCCTCGCGTGCCTCCGCCTCTTGCATCTCCAGCAGGCGCTGCCGGTCGGCGACGGGGATCTGGTAATAATCCGGGTGGATTTCGCCGAAGGCCAGGAAGCCGTGCCGGCCGCCGCCATACTCGACGAAGGCCGCCTGCAGGCTCGGCTCGACGCGGACGACCTTGGCGAGGTAGATGTTGCCCTTGAGCTGCTGCTTGGTGGATGTCTCGACGTCGAAGTCTTCGAGGCGGTTACCTTCCAGCACCACCACGCGGGTTTCTTCGGCGTGGGTGCTGTCGATCAGCATGCGTTTCGTCATCGTGTGTTGAACTCCGGTGCGCCGAGGGCACGCGCGTGCGAGGCACGGCGCGGCGGCGGCAAAAGGGGGGAGACGGCGGGGTCCCGCTGCGGCCGAGGGCAGGCTGCGACGTGTTCAGTCCGGATGTTGGGTGGACGGGCACGGCGATCAGCATCGGCTTCCTGGCGAGCGGGCCAGCGCTGCCGTCGGACGGCGGCGCTGCCCTGGTGAGGCATCAGCCCTCATCCATGTGCCCGGTGCCTCGTGGCGAGGGGCCTGCTGGACGGACCCGGCGCGCGGAACCGCGCGGCGCGGGCAGCGGTGCAATGGGGCAAGGTCGCCACTCAGGATTGCAACCGGGTCCATTCGGACCAGGCCGCAAGCAGGCTGTCTCGCCGGTGTCACATCGCCGGAGCGTTACGAACATGGCGTAATCCGGTGGTGTCTGCAAGGCTACTCAACCGGGCGGGCATAAGAACCTCGTGCGGGCCGTCAAGCTCCTGTGATAGTGGAGCCTATGGCTCAAGCCTGCATCCTGTCCCGCCGCGCCCTGCTCGCCGCCATGGCAGCCCTGTCCGGCGGCTCCAGCCTTGCTGCCACGCGCACGCCGCAGCGCCCGGCGCGCGCCGCCCCGCATCCGCTGCTCGTAGTCCTGGACCCCGGCCATGGCGGCAAGGACCCCGGCGCGATTGGCGTGTCCGGCACCTGTGAGAAGCACGTGGCGTTCGCCGCAGCGTTGGAACTGAAACGGCAGCTTGAGCGGTCCGGCCGATACCGGGTGGAGCTGACGCGCACCCGAGACGCTTTCATCCCCTTGCGCGACCGCGTCGGGTTCGCGCAAAGCCGGGGCGCCGCGCTGTTCATGTCGCTGCATGCGGATGCGCTGACCGACCCTCGGGTGCGCGGCGCCAGCGTTTACACCTTGTCCGACACCGCGTCCGACGCGCAGACCGCGGCGCTTGCCCGGCGCGAGAACAGCGCCGACCGCTTCGGCGGCCCGGACTTCCGGGACGTGCCGCCCGCCATCGCCAACATCCTGGGCAGCCTGGTCCGGCAAGAGACGCGGGCCGGCTCAGCGCGGATGGCCCGCCGCCTCGTCGGCGCGTTGCAGCCCGAGATCGGCATGCTGCCGCACCCGGCGCGTCAGGCCGGGTTTACCGTGCTGCGCGCGGCGGACATCCCGAGCGTGCTGGTCGAGATGGGCTTCATGTCAAATCCGCAAGACGAGGCCGCCCTGCGCCGTTCGGACCATCGCGCGCGCGTGGCTGCGGCGCTACAATGGGCCGTAGACGCCTTTTTGAGCGGCAGCGCGCGGGTGAACGGCTAAACGGCTGGAGCAGAGGTAGTTTAATGGACGGTCAGAACGAGGAACGGGGCCGGGCGCCGAGGCCGGATGGTCCGGGAACAAGGCCGCGGCATCCGCGGTTCCGCTGGCTGCGCCGGGTAGCTGCTGGGCTGTTCGCGGTCGGCGCGTTGACCGGGGTCGCCGGCGGCTTGTTCGCCTGGCAGACCTACGAGCGCTACGCCGCTGACCTGCCGACGCTCGACGGGCTACGTCATTACCAGCCGCGCGTCATGAGTCGGGTCTATGCCGGGGACAGCCGCCTCATTGCCGAACTCGCCACCGAGCGCCGCATCTTCGTGCCGATCAGCGCCATCCCGGATGTCGTGAAGCAGGCCTTCCTATCGGCCGAGGATCAGAAGTTCTGGAGTCATCGCGGCGTCGATCCCGTGGCAATCGCCCGCGCCGGCTGGATGGACCTGATGCAGTACGGCCAGGGCAGGCGGCCGATCGGGGCGTCCACCATCACGCAGCAGGTCGCCAAGAACATGCTGCTGGGCAACGAGGTCTCGGTTGCCCGCAAAGTCAAGGAGCTGATCCTCGCGGTCCGCATCGACCAATCGATGAGCAAGGAGCACGTGCTCGAACTTTACCTGAACGAAATCTATCTCGGCTTGCAGTCCTACGGCGTCGCCGCCGCGGCGCAGGCTTACTTCAACAAGGGCCTGGATGAGCTGACCTTGTCGGAGGCCGCGTTCCTCGCGGCATTGCCTAAGGCGCCCAACAACTACAACCCGTTCCGCTTCGCCGACGCTGCCAAGGCCCGGCGCGACTGGGTCATCGACCGCATGGCGGAGGACCGCGCCATCACGCCCGTCCAGGCCAGCGACGCCAAGGCGACGCCGATCCGCCCCGCCGCGTTCCGCCGGTCCGAGACCGTCGCCGGCGCCGACTGGTTCGGGGAGGAGGTGCGCCGGCAATTGGTTGAGCGCTTCGGCGCCGACGCGACGACGCAGGGCGGCTACGTGGTCCGCACCAGCCTCGATCCGGCCCTGCAATCCGCCGCGGACCGGGCATTGCGCCGTGGCTTGCTGGCCTATGACCGCGCCCGCGGCGGCTGGCGCGGCGCCGTCGCGCACGTGGAAGGCGGGCCTGGCATGAAGCTTGGATGGAACATGCGCCTTGCAGCACTGCCGCATCCGCCGGGCATGTTGCCGGAATGGACGATGGCGGTGGTGATTGAGGCCACGAACGAGGAGGCGAAGCTTGGCTGGCTCGACCACGGTCCCGGCAGCGCGATGCACGTCTCCCCCATGCTGCTTTCTGACCTCGCGTGGGCGCGGCCGGTGCAGGCCCAAGGGCTGGGGCCGGCGCCGCGGCGCATGGGCGACGTGCTGCAGGTCGGCGATGTCGTCATGGCGGAACTGACGCCGGCCAGCGCCGCGCAGGGCCGCACCGTTGGCCGGCCGGAGCGTCTGCAATTGCGCCAGGTCCCGGCCGTGCAGGGTGCGCTCGTGTCGCTCGACCCCGCGACCGGCCGCGTGTTGGCGATGTCCGGCGGCTGGAGCTTCGAGGCCAGCCAGTTCAACCGCGCGACCCAGGCGCAGCGGCAGCCCGGCAGCTCGTTCAAGCCGTTTGTCTACCTGGCGGCGCTGGAAACGGGCTTGTCGCCGAGCCAGCGCGTCCTGGATGCGCCCTACGTGCAGAACCTCGGCGCTCAAGGGCAATGGCGACCCAACAACTACGGCCTGACCTTCAACGGCCCGACGCCCATGCGCGTCGCGCTGGAGCGGTCGCTGAACCTCGTGACCGTCCGTTTGGCGGAGCGGGTGGGCATGGAGGCCGTGGCGCAGACGGCAGTTGCCTTCCACGTCGTGGACGGCATGCCGCGCGTGCTGCCAGCGTCGCTCGGCGCGGTCGAGACGACGGTGCTGCGCCAGGCTGCCGCCTATGCCGGGCTGGCGATGGGCGGCCGGGAGATCTTCCCGTCGATGGTGGACTCCGTGCAGGACCGCGACGGCCGCGTGATCTGGCGGGCCGGCGGCCTGGAATGCCGCGGCTGCAACGAGGGGGCCAAGCCCCCAGCCATTGCCGACCTGCGCAAGCAGATCGCCGACCCGGCGAGCACGTTCCAGTTGGTGACGATGATGCAGGGCGTCGTTTCGCGCGGGAGCGGGGCCGCGGCGGGCGCCGGGCTGAACCGCGCGATTGCCGGCAAGACCGGGACCAGCCAGGACTTCAACGACGCATGGTTCGTGGGCTTCACGCCCGATCTGGTCACTGCCGTCTGGGTCGGGTTCGATGACAACACCAGCCTCGGCGACAAGGAGACCGGCGGGTCCATCTCCGCCCCGATCTGGCACGACTACATGGCGACGGCGCTCAAGACCCGGCCCTCGCTCGCGTTCCGGGTGCCGGACGGGGTGAGGATGGCGGCGTGGGACAGCGGCAGCGGCCGGGTGACGGATGCGTGGAAGCCCGGCCAGGACCCCGGCGGGTCGCAGGGCACGGTGGGCGGCGGCGAAAGCGCCAGCGGCGTCACGGTCAGCGAAAACCCGGGCCTCGGCATCGACAGCGGCATGGGCGGACTGTATTAGCGGCGGTCCCGCAATAGGCGACAGGCGATGACGACTGAATCCGAAGCGTTGAACCAGCAACTCAAGCAGACCTTCGCGCTGCTAAGGAGGCATCTTTGACTGGGATGCCTCCGTTGCGCGCCTAGAGGAACTCAACGCGCTTTCCGAAGACCCGGCGCTGTGGAACGACGCGGCGGCGGCCCAGGCCCTGATGCGGGAGCGCAACCGCCTGGCCGGTGCCATCGAGGGCCTGCAGATGCTGGAAAGCGATGCCGCCGACACGCTCGACCTGATCGACATGGCCGATGCCGAGGGCGACCAAGCGATGGTCGCGGACGGCATGGCGACGCTGCGCACCTTGCTGGAGGAGGCGAAGCGGCGCGAGGTCGAAAGCCTGTTGTCCGGCGAAGCCGATAGCCGCGACGCGTTCCTGGAAGTCAACTCCGGCGCGGGCGGCACGGAAGCGCAGGACTGGGCCGAGATGCTGGCCCGCATGTACTCCCGCTGGGCCGAGCAGCACGGCTACAAGGTGCAGCTCATGGAGCAGAGCGAGGGCGAGCAGGCCGGCATCAAGTCGGCGACCATGCAGGTGAGCGGACCTAACGCCTATGGCTGGCTGAAGACCGAGGCCGGGGTGCATCGCCTGGTGCGCATCAGCCCCTTCGACAGCGCCGCCCGGCGGCAGACGAGCTTTGCCAGCGTCTGGGTCTATCCCGTGGTGGACGACACGATCGAGATCGAGGTGAACGAGAGCGACCTGAGGGTCGATACCTTCCGGGCGAGCGGCGCCGGGGGCCAGCACGTCAACAAGACGGAAAGCGCCATCCGTATCACCCACGTGCCCACCGGCATCGTCGTGGCCTGTCAGACTGACCGTAGCCAGCACCGCAACCGGGCCACGGCGATGACCATGCTGAAGGCCCGGCTGTATGAGGCCGAGCTGCAACGCCGCGAAGCCGCTGCAGCGGTGCAGGAGAACGCCAAGACCGACATCGGTTGGGGCCATCAGATCCGCAGCTACGTGCTGGCGCCCTACCAGTTGGTGAAGGACCTGCGCACCGGCTTCGAGACAGGCAACCCCGCCGCTGTGCTGGACGGGGCACTGGATGGATTCATGGCCGCCGCCCTCGCCGCCCGCGTCGGCGCGACACGCAGCGAAGCCAGTGCCACGGCGCAATAAACCGCAACCCGGGGCGTCCCGTGCCGTTGCGCCTTGATGGATCAGATCAGCGACGGCCAGCGCGGTTCCGAGATCTTCGAGACCGATGTTCCCAATCGTCTGGATCGACTGCCCTGGGCCCGCTTCCATTGGCTGGTGGTCATCGCCCTTGGGATCACCTGGATCCTGGACGGGCTGGAGGTGACGCTGGTGGGCTCGCTTTCGGGCGCTATCTCCGAAAGTCCGCAACTGAGGCTCTCTGGCACCGAGGTCGGCCTGACGGCCAGCGCGTATCTCGCCGGGGCCGTGCTGGGCGCATTGTTCTTCGGCTGGCTGACCGACCGGCTGGGCCGGAAAAAACTGTTCACGATCACCGTGCTGATCTACCTGGTCGCCACCATTGCTTCTGGCTTCTCCTGGAATTTCTGGTCGTTTGCGCTTTTCCGCTTCATCACCGGAATGGGCATTGGCGGCGAGTACGCGGCGGTGAATTGTACGATCCAGGAGATGATTCCGGCCCGGCGACGTGGCTTCACCGACCTCGTCATCAATGGCAGCTTCTGGGTCGGCGCGGCGCTCGGCGCGGTCGGCGCGGTGGTCGCCCTCAACCCTACGGTGATTGACCCCGAAATCGGCTGGCGCCTGGCGTTCGTGACCGGTGGCGTAATCGGCATCTTCGTGCTGTTCCTGCGCCGCTTCATCCCGGAAAGCCCGCGCTGGCTGATGACGCATGGTTATCCCGAGGAGGCGAGCCGGATAGTGCAGCAGATCGAGGAGCGGATTGCGCGTGAGACGGGTGTTCCGTTGCCGCCGGTTCCACCGGGGCGCCTTCGGCTGCGTCGGCATACGGGCGGCTGGTTCCTGCCAAGCCTGCGCGTGCTTGCGGTGGAATATCGCAGCCGCACGGTGCTGGGCGTCGCGCTGATGGGGTCGCAAGCGTTTTGCTACAACGCCGTGCTGTTCACCTACGCGTTGGTGCTGACCCGGTTCCACGGCGTGTCGTCGCAGCAGGTTGGCTGGTTCATCTTGCCTTTTGCGCTCGGCAACTTTGCCGGCCCTTTGCTGCTGGGCCGGCTGTTCGATACCTTGGGCCGGCGGACAATGATCACCGCGACCTACGCCCTGTCCGGGATATTGATGGCCGGCGTCGGTGTGGCCTTCTCTTACGGCTGGATGGATGCCACGCAGCAGACGGTCGCTTGGACGGTCATTTTCTTCTTCGCATCGGCAGCCGCGTCGTCGGCGTATCTCACGGTTGGCGAAACGTTTCCGTTGGAGGTGCGAGCCGTTGCGATCTCGGTTTTTTATGCGTTGGGTACCGCCGTGGGCGGCATTGCCGGGCCAGCCTTGTTTGGCGCGCTGATCCAGACGGGATCGCGGGACGAGGTGATGCTCGGCTACTTGCTGGGCGGTGGCCTGATGATCGGGGCCGCGGTGGTCGAGGCGTTCCTGGGCGTCGATGCGGAAAAGCGCTCTTTGGAAGAAGTTGCGCCGCCGCTCTCTGCCGCGTGAACTCACACCCCCGACGCAACCTCACGAGGGCGACGGCGTTGACGGTGCGGCAGCATAACGCTGCGGGGGGGCAAACTCATGGTTGATGAAAACCGCGTGCAAGGCGCTTGGGACAAGGTCAAGGGCGCTGTCAAGGAAGGGGCGGGCAAAGTGACCGGCGACGAGAAGCTGGAAGCCGAGGGCAAGGCCGATAAGGTCGCCGGCAAGACCGAGAGCGCCGTTGGTGGCGCGAAGGATACAGTCCGCGACGCTGCAAACAAGATCTAGGCTTCAAGACGGCAGAATACGGAGCGGGCACCTCAACGGGGTGCCCGTTTTCGTTCGATCCCTCCTATTCCAGTCACGTCTTTGCCCATATCTTGAGTGACGCAAATGAGGTGCAGGATTGGTTGACCGGGAAAGCTACCGCGACGCAATGGCCCGGCTCGGTGCTGCAGTCAGCGTCATTACCTCGGATGGACCGGCCGGTCGGTGCGCGTTCACTGCCTCGGCCGTGTGCAGCGTCACTGACGATCCTCCGACCTTGCTGGTTTGCATGAACCGCAACAGCGATTCCAACGAGGCGTTTAAAGCCAATGCTGTCCTTTGCGTGAACACGCTTGCTGCCTCACAGGAGGCGCTGTCATCGATTTTCGCCGGTTTCACGCCGCACACCATGGTGGAGCGGTTCGCCCAAGCCGATTGGGTCACCTTGGCGACGGGTGCCCCGGTGCTGTCCGACGCCGTGGTGTCGTTCGACTGCCGTATCGCTCAGACATCAGAAATCGGCACCCACAACGTGTTCTTCTGCGAAATCGATGCGATCCAGGTCAGCGACGCACATGAGGGCCTGATCTATTTTGGCCGGTCCTATCACCGCATAACGGTCACAGCCTGAAAAGGCCCGGGACATGCCCGGGCCTTTGACGCCTGCGGCCCTAAAGCTCGGAGTAGTTCCCGTTCTTCCAGACGTAGAACACATAGTCCGCCGTGGTGATGTCGCCTTTCTTGTCGAAGCTGATCGGCCCTAGGACACTGTCCCAGGCTTGCCCGCCTCGAAGGGTATCGGCGACCTTCTTGCCGTCGGTGCTGTTGGCCTTCTTTGCGGCCTCAGCCCAGATCTGGATCGCGCCATAGGTGTAGAGCGTATAGCCTTCCGGGTCGAAGCCCTTTGCCTTGAACTCGGCAACGGCCGCTGCCGCCGTCGGGCGCTTCCGCGGATCGGAGGGGAAGGTCATCAGCGTATTCTCACCGGCCGGGCCGGCAATCTGCCAGAACTCGTTGGTCACCAGCGCGTCGCCGCCGACCATCGTGACGTTCATGCCCTGCTCCTTGGCCTGACGCGCGATCAGCCCGGTTTCCGTATGGTAGCCGCCGACGTAGATGACTTCGATCCCCGCCTGCTTCATGCGGCTTACAATGGCGGAATAGTCGCGCTCGCCAGGCGTGTAGGCGGCATAAAGCGTCTCGGTCAGGCCGTTGGCGTTGAGCGACTTCTTGGTCTCGTCCGCGAGGCCTTTGCCATAGGCCGAGTTGTCATGTAGGATTGCGACTTTCTTGCCCTTGAACGTCGTCGCGAGGTACTTGCCGGCAACTAGGCCCTGCTGGTCATCCCGGCCGCAGACGCGGAAGGTGTTCCAGCTGCCGTTGTCGGTGTAGGCGGGGTTGGTGCTGGCCGGGCTGATCTGCAGCACGCCTTCTTCGGCATAAACCTTGCTGGCCG
>CAXUJE010000068.1:0-19706 GCA_964251035.1 uncultured Acetobacteraceae bacterium | reverse complement strand
GGGCAGCCAGCCCGTCACCAGGGGGAAACGCGATGCAGGCGATCGTGATCGACAAGGACGAAGGCGGCCAGAAGGCAGCCTTGCGCGACTTCGACGAGGCCGGGCTGATGGAGGGCGACGTCACCGTCCGCATTTCGCACTCCTGCCTGAACTACAAGGACGGCCTTGCCCTGACCGGCAAGGCGCCGGTGGTGCGCCGTTTCCCGATGATCCCCGGCATCGACTTCGCGGGCGTGGTCGAGGCGTCGGCGCATCCCGGCTTGAAGCCCGGCGACGCCGTGTTGCTGAACGGCTGGGGCACTGGGGAGACGCATCTCGGCGGCTATGCGGAGCGGAGCCGGGTCAAGGGCGAGTGGCTGGTCCCGCTGCCCGATGGCCTCACGCCCGCGCAGGCGATGGCGCTCGGCACCGCGGGCTACACGGCGATGCTGTCGCTGATGGCCATCGAGCGGCACGGCCTCACGCCTGACGCCGGCCCAGCGGTTGTCACCGGGGCCGCCGGCGGCGTCGGCTCGGTCGCGGTCGCCCTGCTGCACCGCGCCGGCTGGCGGGTGATCGCCTCGACCGGGCGGATGGGGGAGGCCGAATACCTGACGGGCCTGGGTGCTGCGGAGGTGATCGACCGCGCAAGCCTGGCCAGCGCGCCGAAGCCGCTCGCCAAGGAGCGTTGGGCGGCGGGCGTGGAGTCCGTGGGTTCGACGACGCTGGCCAACCTGCTGTCCATGACGCGCTACGGCGGCGCGGTCGCGGCGTGCGGGCTGGCGGGCGGCATGGACCTGCCGGGGTCGGTCGCGCCGTTCATCCTGCGCGGCGTGGCGCTGCTCGGCATCGAGTCCGTGATGGCGCCCAGGGAGCGCCGGGTCGAGGCGTGGGACCGGCTGGCCCGGGAGCTTGACCTTGCCAAGCTCGACGCGATGACCCGGACAGTCGGACTGGCGGAGGTTCCCCAATTGGCAGAAGACATTCTCGCCGGGCGCATCCGCGGACGGGTGGTGGTCGAGATCGGCGGCTGAGCTGTGCCGGTCCTGTCGCTTGCAGGCAAGCCGCCGGCGGAGCCGTTCAAGAAAGCAGGTGCCGCGCCCATCATCCTGCTGTAAGCCGCCTATGCGTGGCAGCACCGCCCCGCGCCCGGCCCGTTGACGTGGGACTAGAGCCATGAACGCTATCGGCGACGTGCTCGACCGTAGGGAGGACCCGCTGCTGCGGCCATACCAGTTGCGGCGCCTGACATTGCGCAACCGGGTGATGAGCACGGCGCACGAGCCGTACTACAGCGAAGACGGCATGCCGAAGGACCGTTACCGGCTGTACCACGTCGAGAAGGCGCGCGGCGGCGTGGCGCTGACCATGACCGCCGGGTCCGCCGTGGTGTCGCCCGACAGCCCGCCGGTGTTCGGCAACCTGCTGGCCTACAAGGACGAGATCGTCCCCTGGCTGCGCCGCCTCACCGACGAGTGCCACGAGCACGGCTCGGCGGTGATGATCCAGATCACCCACCTCGGCCGCCGCACTGCCTGGAACAAGGCGGACTGGCTGCCGGTGCTGGCGCCCTCCCCGATCCGCGAGCCGGCCCACCGCGCCTTTCCGAAGGCGGCAGAGGATTGGGACATCGACCGCATCGTGGCCGACTATGCCGCGGCGGCGCAGCGCATGCAGGCAGCGGGGTTGGACGGGCTGGAGATCAACGCCTACGGCCACCTGCCGGACCAGTTCTGGTCGCCGGCCACCAACCAGCGGGAGGATGCCTTCGGCGGCGACCTCGCGTCCCGCATGGCGTTCTCGCTCCGCGTCATGCAGGCGATGCGCGACGCGGTGGGGCCGGACTTCCTGCTCGGCCTGCGCATGGTGGCGGACGAGGATTGGGAGATCGGCCTGTCGCGGAAGGAGGGCATCGAGATCGCCCGGCGCTTCAAGGCATCCGGCCTGGCCGATTTCCTGAACATCATCCGCGGCCACATGGACAGCGACGCGGCGCTGGTGGACGTGATCCCCATCGCTGGGATGCGCTCCGCCCCGCACCTCGATTTCGCGGGCGAGGTGAGGGCGGCGGCCGAGATCCCGGTGTTCCACGCGGCCCGCATCAACGACGTCGCCACCGCGCGCCATGCGATCGCCGAGGGCAAGCTCGACATGGTCGGCATGACCCGGGCGCTGATCGCCGACCCGCACATCGTGCGCAAGGTGATGGAGCGGCGGGAGCACACCATCCGCCCCTGCGTCGGCGCCAGCTACTGCATCGACCGCATCTACGAGGGCAACGAGGCGCTGTGCATCCACAACCCGGCGACCGGGCGGGAAGCCACGATGCCGCAGGTGGTGGCGCGCAGCACGGGGCCGCGGCGCCGGGTCGTGGTGGTGGGCGCCGGCCCTGCCGGGCTGGAGGCGGCGCGGGTCGCGGCCGAGCGCGGCCATGCCGTCACCCTGTTCGAGGCGACCGAGCAGGCGGGCGGGCAGATCCTGCTCGTCGCCCGCTCGCCCCGGCGGCGCGAGCTGATCGGCATCGTGGACTGGCGGCTGTCGGAGCTGGAGCGCCTCGGCGCGGACCTGCGTTTCGCCACCTGGGCGGAAGCGGGCGACGTGCTGGCGGAGGGGCCGGACGTCGTGTTCGTCGCGACCGGCGGCGTCCCGAACACAGAGATCCTCGCCAGTGGCAACGAGCTTGTCACCTCGACCTGGGACCTGGTTTCCGGCGCGGTGAAGCCGGCGGAGCGGGTGCTGATCTACGACGACAACGGCAACTATCCCGGGATGCAGGCGGCCGAGCTGGTCGCCTCCGCCGGGTCGGAGCTGGAGATCGTGACGCCCGAGCGGATGTTCGCGCCGGAGCTTGGCGGCCTTAACCATGCCGGCTTTGCCCGCGTCCTGCAGCGCGCCGGGACCAGGATCACCATCAACAGCCGCGTCCTGGCAGTGCGCCGCGAGGGCAACAAGCTGGCGGCGACGCTCGGCAGCGACTACGGCCCGCGCACGGAGGAGCGCCTGGTGGACCAGGTGGTGGTCGAGCACGGCACGCTGCCGCTGGACGAGCTGTACTTCGCGCTGCGGCCCGGCTCCGTCAACCTGGGCGAGGTCGATCACCGGGCGCTGCTGGCCGGGCAGCCGCAAACCGTGGTGCGCAACGCCCAAGGCACCTACCGCTTGATGCGCATCGGCGACGCAGTGGCCAGCCGGAACATCCATGCAGCCGTGTTCGACGGGCTGCGCCACGCCAAGGACCTTTGACCAAGGACTTACGAAATGACCGCCATCACGCAATCCGGCCTGGATGCTCTGGTTGCCCGGCGCCGCCCCGGCCATAGCTTAGAAGCCGCGTTCTACACCAGCCAGGACGTGTTCGATCTCGACCTGCGGCTGATCTTCGGCCGGCACTGGGTCTTTGTCGCGAGCGACCCCGAGATCCCCGAACCCGGCGACTACGTGACGGTGCAGTGGGGCGGAACCTCCGTCATCCTGGTGCGCGACGACGACATGGCGGTGCGCGCCTTCCACAACGTCTGCCGGCACCGCGGCGCGGTCATCCTGCGGGACGGCAAGGGCTTCGTCGGCAATCTTGTGTGCCCCTATCACCAATGGACCTACGACCTTTCGGGCGCGCTGATCCATGCCGAGAACATGCCGTCCTGCACCGGCTCGCCGGAGCATGGGCTGAAGCCGGTGCACGTGCGCAGCCTGGCCGGGCTGCTGTTCATCTGCCTGGCCGACGAGCCGCCGGTGGATTTCGACGACATGGCGGCGCAGGTCGGCCCCTACCTCGCGCCGCACCGGCTGCAGGACTGCAAGGTGGCGGCGCAGATCGACCTGATCGAGCACGGCAACTGGAAGCTCACGATCGAGAACAACCGCGAGTGCTACCATTGCGGCGGCCATCCGGAGCTGCTGCGCAGCCTGTTCCACTTCTTCGGCTACTCGGCGGACGACGTGACCCCGGCGCAGGCCGAGGACTACGGGCGTTTCCTGCGCACCCAGGCGGAGTTCGAACGGATCTGGGACACGGCCGGCCTTCCTTGGCGCGTGCTGGAAGACCTGCACGGTCGCCCGACCGGGTTCCGGACCGAGCGCCTGGCGCTCGACGGACCCGGCGAAAGCTACACGATGGACGCGCGCCAGGCGTCCCGGCGCCTGGTCGCGGGCTTCACCCAGCCGCGCATGGGAGCGCTGCACCTGCACACACAGCCGAACAGTTGGCACCACTTCCTGGGCGACCACGCCGTGACCTTCGCCGCGATCCCCGTGGCGCCCGGCCGCACGCTGGTCCGTACGACGTGGCTGGTGGCCAAGGACGCGGTCGAGGGCGTCGATTACGACGTGGACCGCCTCACCGAGGTTTGGCGCGCGACCAACGAGCAGGACGCGAGCTTCGTCGAGATGGCGCAGGCCGGCGCCATGAGTTCGGCGCACGAACCCGGCCCCTACGCCCCGGCCGAGTACATGGTGGACGCCTTCTGCACCTGGTACGTCGAGCGGCTGCGCGCCGGCCTAGGACAATGATGGATGGGGGCGGATGACGGACGGGGGCGGGCCGACGCTGCGTATCGGCTTCATTCTCGCCAACAACTTCACCTTGTCGGCGTTCTCGCTGTTCGTGGACGCGCTGCGGCTGGCGGGGGACGAGGGCGACCTGTCCCGGCCGATCCGCTGCCACTGGCCGGTGATGGCGTCGCGCATGGACCCGGTGCGCAGCAGTTGCGGGCTGCTGGTCACGCCGACCTGCGGGCTGCTGCCACTGGGCGAGCTGGACTACGTCGTGGTGGTCGGCGGCCTGCTGCGGCACGGCACGGCGCTCGATCCCGCGGCGCGCGCCTATCTCCGCCGCGCCGCCGCGGTCGGCACGACGCTGATCGGCGTGTGCACCGGCAGCTTCCTGCTGTGCCGGGAGGGCCTGATGGAGGGCCGCCGGGCCTGCGTGAGCTGGTTCCACTATCAAGATTTCAAAGACGAGTTCCCGGATCAGGACGCAGTGGCGGACCGGCTGTTCCTGGTAGACCGCGACCGCATCACCTGCTCCGGCGGCAGCAACGTGGCCGACCTCGCGGTCTACCTCATCAAGCGGCACGTCGGCCCGGCGCAGGCGCAGAAGGCGCAGCACGTCCTGCTGCTCAGCCGCATCCGCAGCGCCGACGACGCGCAGCCGCATCCGCCGATTGCCAGCGAGGGCGCCCCGTCCGACGAGAAGGTGCACCGCGCCCTGCTGACGATGGAGCAGAACCTGGGCGCGCCGCTGGCGATGGACGAGGTGGCGCGCCGGGTCGGACTCTCGCCGCGGCAGCTGGAGCGGCGGTTCCAGCAGGTCCTGGGCCTATGCCCAACGGCCGCCTACCGTGAGCTGCGGCTGCGCTACGCGAGCTGGCTGCTGAACAATACGGCGCTTAGCGTGACGGATGTGGCGGTGGAGGCCGGGTTTGCCGACGGGGCGCATTTCTCGCGTCAGTTCCGCCAGGCATTCGGCCACCCGCCTAGCCTGCACCGGTCCGCCCGGACGGCGGACGGCGTCGTGCCCAGGCGCCCGCTGATCAATCCCGGACTCATGCCGCCGGAGCGGCGCCAGTACGCCTGAGCGTCGCTAGGCTGCAAGCCGAATGACGCTTCTCGACAAGCGTTTGCAACCGACACATAACAGCATTGCGTCAGCATTTGTTGTGCAACCACCGCCAGGGAATGGGCCCACACTTGATCAACGCCCCAGCACGACGCAACAGCGCTCCTGTGGCCATTCTATGCTGATTGGCGGCTCGCCGCAGATCACCGGTGATACCCTCCCTGTTTGGGGGGTGGACTACGATGGCGACTTGGTGTGCCGGGCCTTGACGGAAGAGACGCATGACGTGCGGAGCTTCCACTTCGCGACCGGCCAGCCTTGCCGCTTCCGCTTCGAGGCCGGGCAGTTCTTGACGCTGGAGCTGCCGGTCGGCGGCGAAACCGTGTTCCGCTGCTACACGATCTCCTCCCCGCCGACGCGGCCCGAGACCCTGTCGATCACGACGAAGCGGGTGCGCGGCGGCCCAGCATCCAACTGGCTGCACGACCATGTGCAGCCCGGCGTGCGCCTGCGTGCCACGGGTCCGTCCGGCGCCTTTGTCCTGCCGCATGCGCCAGGTCCCGGGCTGCTGTTCCTGTCAGGCGGCAGCGGGGTGACGCCGCTGATGAGCATGCTGCGGACGCTGTTCGACCGGGCTGAGGACCGTGATGTGGTGTTCGTGCACAGCGCCCGCTCGCCCCGCGACATCATCTTCCGCGACGAGCTTACTCTGATGGCGCGCCGCCTGCCCCGCCTGCGGGTGGCGCATGTGGTGGAAAACGTGGACGGCGAGCCTGGCTGGCCCGGCCTGGTCGGGCGGCTGGATGCCCGCACGCTCGGCCTGCTGGCGCCAGACCTCATGGACCGGGGCGTGTACTGCTGCGGCCCGACGCCCTACATGGCCGGGGTGCGCGCGCTGCTGGACCAGGCCGGCTTCGACCGCAGCCGCTACCACGAGGAAAGCTTCAGCTTCGAGGCGCTGCCCGGGGCTGTCCACGAGGAGGTCGCCACGGCCGAGGCCGTCGCGGAAGCGACGTTCAGCGTGACCTTCGCCAAGTCCGGCAAGACCGTCGCCTGCCCGCCCGGCACCACCGTGCTGGCGGCGGCGAAGGCGGCCGGGCTGCGCCTGCCGTCCTCCTGCACGCGGGGGGTCTGCGGCACCTGCAAGAGCCGCATGCTGTCCGGCCGGGTCGATATGCGGCACGGCGGCGGCATCCGCCCGCGCGAGGTGGACCAAGGCATGGTGCTGATCTGCTGCAGCCGTCCCCTCGAAGATTTGGTGATCGACCGATGACCTCCCTCGCGCCGTTCAACTTCGAGATCGGGTCGGCCCACGCGCCGGCCGTCCAGGTGGTTGAGACACCACCCACGCTGATCGAGGTGCAGGATATCAGCAAGGTGTTCGGCGACCGCGGAACCGAGGCGCTGGCGATGCTCGACGCCGGCGAGGACCGGGCGGCCGTGCTGGCGCGGACCGGCACCGCGGTCGGCCTCAACCACGTCAGCTTCGACGTGGCGGAGGGCGAGATCCTGGTGGTCATGGGCCTGTCCGGCAGCGGCAAGTCGACCATGCTGCGCTGCCTCAACCGGCTGATCGAGCCGAGCAGCGGCACGATCCGGGTGCGCGGCGCCGACGTGACCGCGATGGCGCCGGGCGCGCTGCGGGAATTCCGGCGCAAGACCTTCGGCATGGTGTTCCAGCACTTCGCGCTGTTCCCGCACCGGACCATTTTGGGCAATGTGGAGTTCGGCCTCGAGATCCAAGGCATGGCGAAGCCGGCCCGGCGCGACAACGCCATGCGCGCCATCGAGCTGGTCGGCTTGAAAGGCTGGGACGCGCGCTACCCGAGCGAATTGTCGGGCGGCATGAAGCAGCGGGCGGGCCTGGCGCGCGCCTTGGCAGCGGACGCGGCGGTGCTGCTGATGGACGAGGCGTTCAGCGCGCTCGACCCACTGATCCGCCGCGACATGCAGCAGGAGCTGGTGGAGCTGCAGCGCCGCCTGCGCAAGACCATCGTGTTCGTGTCGCACGACCTGGACGAGGCGATCGCGCTGGGCGGGCGCATCGTGCTGATGAAGGACGGCGCCATCGTGCAGGTCGGCACCGCCGAGCAAATCCTGGCGAACCCGGCCACGCCCTACGTCGCGCGCTTCGTCGAGCATATCGACGTGGCGTCCGTCCTGAAGGTCGGCACGCTGATGGCTGCCTTGCCGCTCGTGCTGCGGCCGCAGGAGGACCCGGCCGCGGCGGCGGACCGGATGGATGCGGCGGGCTGCGCCAGCGCGCTGGTGGTTGATGCGGCCGGGCGGCTGATGGGCCGGGCCGGCCTCGCGGCGGTGCGGGCGCAGGCGGGCCAGGGCTTGGGCCGCGCCGTCCAGCCCTGCGCCCGCGTACCCGCCTCCGCGTCGGTCAAGCAGGCCCTGCCGGTCGTGGCAGCAGAGGCGGAGGCGGTCGCGGTCGTGGATGACGCCGGGCTGCTGCGCGGCAGCATCGACCGCACCTGCGTCGTCAACGCCCTGGCGCGGCGATCCCAGCCGGCCGTCCCGGAGATAGCCGCGCCATGAACTGGACCGTGCCGCGCATCCCGCTCGACGTTTGGTGCGACGCGGCGCTGGACTGGCTGACCACGGCGCTTTCAGGCGTCACGCGCGCCATCAGCCATTCGGTGTCGGACTGGATCGCGGCGCTGACGGAGCTGCTGCAGGCGGTGCCGCCGCCGGTGGTCATCCTGGCGTTCGGGCTGCTGGCCTGGCGGGTCTCGGGCTGGCGGCTCGCGGCCGGCTCCATGCTCGGCTTCGCGCTGCTATGGAACCTGCGGCTGTGGGACCCCATGGTGACGACGCTGGTGATGGTCGTGCTCTCGACGGCCGTCTCCATCGCCATCGGCCTGCCGCTCGGCATCGCGGCCGCCCTCAACGCGCGGACCTGGCGCATCGTCGCCCCCAGCATGGACATGGCGCAGACCATGCCGAGCTTCGTCTATTTAATTCCCGCCATCCCGTTCTTCGGCCTGGGGCCGGTGTCGGCCTGTTTCGCCACGGTGATCTTCGCCATGCCGCCGACCATCCGGCTGACCGCACTCGGTATCCTGCAAGTGCCGGGCGAGATGACGGAGGCCGCGGACTCGTTCGGCACGACGCGCTGGCAGAAATTGATAAAAGTGCAGTTGCCGCTGGCGCTGCCGACCATCATGGCGGGGATCAACCAGACGATCATGCTGTCGCTGTCGATGGTGGTGATCGCGGCGATGATCGGCGCGGGCGGGCTGGGCCGCGAGGTGTGGAGCGCGATCCAGCGGCTGGAGGCCGGGCGCGGCTTCCAGGCCGGCGTCGCCATCGCGGTGCTGGCCATCATCCTCGACCGGATCACCCAGCAGGTGTCACGCCGGGCGCAGCCGCGCTGAACTGAGCGCAAACCCAAGGAGCATCCCATGCTGAGACGACAGGTTCTAACGGCCGTTCCCGCCGCCGCTTTGGCTGCCTTCGGCAGCCCTGCCCGCGCCGCCGGCAAGGGGACGGTCAAGATCGTCTATGTCGAGTGGGCGGACGCCATCGTCGCCACCAACATCCTGGCGGCGGCGCTGAAGCAGGCCGGCTATGACACAAGGCTGACCCCGGTGTCGGGGGCGGCGATGTGGGAGGCCGTGGCCTCCGGCGACGCGGACGCGATGGTCGCGGCCTGGCTGCCGGCGACGCATGCGGCCTATTATGCCAAGCTGAAGAACAAGGTGGACGTGCTGGGGCCGAACATCGAGGGCGCCAAGATCGGCTGGGTGGTGCCGGACTACGTGACGGTCGATTCGATTGCCGACCTCAAGGCGAACGCCTCGGTGTTCGGCGGCAAGATCATCGGCATCGACCCCGGCGCCGGGCTGATGCGCGCGTCGGAAAAGGCGATGACCGAGTACAATCTGGCGCCGATGCAGTTGGTCGATGGCAGCGACGCGACGATGGTGGCGGCGCTGAAGGACGCGGTGTCGCGCAAGCAGCCGGTCGTGGTCACCGGCTGGACGCCGCATTGGATGTGGGCGGCATTCAAGCTGAAGTACCTGGCGGACCCCAAGAACGTGTTCGGCGGCGACGAGACGGTGAACAACGTGGCCCGTAAGGGCCTGGCCAAGGACATGCCGGAGGTCCACGCCATCCTGAGCCGCTTCAAGCTGTCGCTCCCGGAGGAGCAGGGGCTGATGATGCGGAACCAGGCGACCGGGACCGACCCCGCCAAGACCGCGGCGGAGTGGGTCAGCCAGCATCCGGATGTCGTGAAGTCCTGGATGGCTTGACTGCTCGGCCTGACGTGATCAGGCAAGCGGCGCGTCGCAGCCAGGCAAGCGCGGCGTCGCCGCCCGAGCGAGGATGACGCATGAAGCACTTCTCCGCTACCCGCCTGCTGCGCGAGGCCGTGCGCGGCCAGTCCGGCTGGACCGAGCACTGGCGCTCCCCGGACCGCCCGGCGCCCGCCTACGACGCCGTGATCGTCGGCGCGGGCGGTCACGGGTTGGCAACGGCGTACTACCTGGCGAAGCAGCACGGCATAAGCCGGGTCGCGGTGCTGGAGAAGGGCTGGCTCGGCGGCGGCAACACCGGGCGCAACACGACGATCATCCGCAGCAACTACCTGATGGCGGAAAGCGCCGCGTTGTACGACCACGCGGTCAAGCTGTGGGAAGGGCTGTCGCGGGAGTTGAACTACAACGTCATGTTCTCGCCGCGCGGCGTGATGATGCTGGCGCACACCGTCCACGACGTGCAGGTGGGCAAGCGGCACGTTTATGCGAACCAGTTGGCCGGCGTGGACAACGATTGGCTGTCGCCGGAGCAGGCGCAGGAATACTGCCCGCCGTTGAGCCTCGATGCCGGCATGCGCTACCCGGTGCTGGGCGCGGCGTTGCAGCGCCGGGGCGGCACCGCCCGGCACGATGCGGTCGCCTGGGGCTATGCCCGGGCGGCAAGCGCGCTGGGCGTCGATGTCGTGCAGAACTGCGAGGTGACGGGCATCCGCCGGGATGCCAGCGGTGCGGTGTGCGGCGTGGACACTACCCGCGGCGCGGTCGCGACCCGGCGCGTCGGCGTCGTCGCGGCCGGGCACACCAGCGTCGTCATGGCGCAGGCCGGGGTGCGTATGCCGCTTGAGAGCTACCCGCTGCAGGCGCTGGTCAGCGAACCCGTGAAGCCGTGCTTCCCCTGCGTCGTCATGTCCAACACGATCCACGCCTACATCAGCCAGTCCGACAAGGGCGAGCTGGTGATCGGCGCCGGCACCGATGCCTACACGAGCTACAGCCAGCAGGGCGGCCTGCACATCGCGACGCACACGCTGGACGCCATCTGCGAACTGTTCCCGCAGTTCCGCCGCATGCGGATGCTGCGCAACTGGGGCGGCATCGTCGATGTGACGCCGGATCGCAGCCCGATCATCGGCAAGACGCCGGTACCGGGCCTGTATGTGAACTGCGGCTGGGGCACTGGCGGGTTCAAGGCGACGCCGGGGTCCGGCCACGTCTTCGCGCACACGATGGCACACGACGCGCCGCACCCGCTCAATGCGCCCTTTGCGCTCGACCGCTTCCGCACGGGGCAGTTGATCGACGAGGCTGCCGCGGCGGCGGTGGCGCATTAGATGCTGCTGATTCCCTGCCCTATCTGCGGCGCCCGGCCGGAAGCGGAGTTCACCTACGCCGGCGAGGCGCACATCGCGCGCCCGGCGGACCCCGCGGCGCTCGACGACCACGCCTGGGGCGAGTTCCTGTATGCCCGCACCAACCCCAAAGGCGAGCACGCCGAGCGCTGGCGGCACACCCACGGCTGCGGGCGGTTCTTCAACGCGCTGCGCAATACGCACACCGACCGCTTCACCGCGAGCTATCTGCCCGGCGCCGCGCGCCCGCACGGCATGCCGACCACCGAAAGCCTGGACGCGCCCCCCATGCGAAGCGAGACCGAGCAGTGGGGCCAGGCATGAGCATCCGCTTCAGCTTCGACGGCCGCATCTACCACGGCGAACCCGGCGACACCCTCGCCTCCGCTTTGCTCGCGAACGGCGTGCGGCTGATGGGCCGCTCCTTCAAGTACCACCGCCCGCGTGGCCCGCTGGCGGCCGGGTCGGAGGAGCCGAACGCGCTGGTCGAGGTGGACCGCGGCCATGGCGCGCGCACGCCGAACCTGCGGGCGACGCAGGTGGAGGTTTATGACGGCCTGGTGGCGCGCAGCCAGAACCGGTTTCCTTCGCTCGGCTTCGACCTGCAGGCGGTGAACGACCTGGCGGCGCCGGTGCTTTCGGCCGGGTTCTACTACAAGACGTTCATGGCGCCGGAAGGCGCCTGGGCCAAGCTGTACGAGCCGCTGATCCGCCGTGCAGCCGGGCTGGGACGCGCGCCGGAGGTGACGGACCCGGACCACTACGCCAGCCGCTACGCGCATTGCGACGTGCTGGTGATCGGCTCCGGCCCGGCCGGGCTTGCCGCCGCCGTCGCGGCATCCAAGTCTGGCGCCCGGGTGATCCTATGCGACGAGCAGCCCCGCTTCGGCGGCAGCCTGCTGTCCGACCGCAGCGCCCGGATCGACGGGATGACAGCGGCGGAGTGGGTCGCGCGCCAGGTCGGCGCGCTGGCGGCGCGGCCTGATGTCACGCTGCTCACGCGTACCACCGCGTTTGGCTGGTATCCCGACAACATGATCGGCCTGGCCCAACGGCTGACCGACCACCTGCCCAATCCTGACCCGGCGCTGCCGCGCGAGCGCCTGTGGCAGGTGCGCGCCAAGCAGGTGGTGATCGCCGCCGGCGCCATCGAGCGTCCGCTAGTGTTCCCCGGCAACGACCGGCCCGGCGTCATGCTGGCCGACGCCGCCCGCACCTACGCTGTGCGCTACCGCGCCGCTCCCGGCGGGCGCGCGGTGATCGCCACCACCAGCGACACCGCCTACCGCGCGGCGCTCGACCTCCGGGCCTGCGGCGTGGAGGTGGCGCTGATCGCCGACGCGCGCCCGGCGGCGGACGGACCGCTCCCCGCCGCCGCCCGCGCCGCCGGCATCCGGGTGGAAACGGGCATGCAGGTGCTGGCGACCCGCGGGCGGCGCGGCATCCGGGTGGCCATCGTAGGGCATGTTGATGCCGACGACCGGGTGCGGAGCCGCGAGTGGGTGCGTTGCAGTCTGCTGGGCATGAGCGGCGGCTGGACGCCGTCCTTGCACCTGTTCTCGCAATCGCGCGGCAAGCTGCGCTACGACGCGGCGACGGAAACCTTTTTGCCGGGCGAGTCCTCGGCGGCGGAGCGGTCCGCGGGGGCGTGCCGCGGCGTGCATGGGCTGGAGGACGCGCTGCTCGACGGCGCCATGGCCGGGAGCACGGCGGCGCACGACGCCGGGTTCGACGCGACATCCTCAGCGCGGCGCCGGGTGGAGGGCGCGGCGGCCGCCCGCTGGGCCGCTCCAGAGCCGGCCCGGCGCAAGCAGCGCCGCGCCTTTGTCGATTTCCAGAACGACGTGACCAGCAAGGACCTGCTGCTCGCGACGCAGGAGGGCTTCCACAGCGTCGAGCATGTGAAGCGCTACACCACGACCGGCATGGCGACCGACCAGGGCAAGACCAGCAATATGAACGCCCTGTCGATCGTGGCGGCGGAGCTGGGCCGGCCGGTTCCCGCGGTCGGCCTCACCACCTTCCGCCCGCCCTACACGCCGGTGACGTTCGGCACGCTCGCCGCCTACAGCCGCGGCGTGCTGTTCGATCCCGTCCGCACCACGCCGGTCCACGGCTGGGCGGCGGCGCAGGGCGCGGTGTTCGAGGATGTCGGGCTGTGGAAGCGCGCCCGCTATCTTCCGCGCGGGTCAGAGACCATGCACGAGGCCGTGGCGCGGGAATGCCGCACGGTGCGCGCTGCCGTGGGCCTGTTCGACGCCTCGACGCTCGGCAAGATCGAGGTCGTGGGACCGGACGCGGCCGAGTTCATGAACCGGATGTACGTGAACGCCTGGACCAAGCTGGCGCCTGGGCGCTGCCGTTACGGGCTGATGCTGGGGGAGAACGGCTTCCTGCTGGATGACGGCGTGGCCGGCCGCTTGGCACCCGACCGCTTCCACGTCACCACCACGACCGGCGGTGCGCCGCGCGTGCTGGCGCTAATGGAGGACTTCCTGCAAACGGAATGGCCGGATCTGCGCGTCTGGCTGACCAGCGTCACCGAGCAGTGGGCAGTGCTGGCCGTGCAGGGTCCCCGCGCCCGGGACGTGCTGGCGCCTTTGGTGGACGGCCTCGACATCGGCGCTGCCGCCATGCCGCACATGAGCGTGGCCGTGGGCAGCATCGGGGGCCTCCCCATGCGGCTGTTCCGCGTAAGCTTCACCGGCGAGCTTGGCTTCGAGGTGAACGTGCCCGCCGGGCATGCGCTGGCGGTATGGGAGGCGCTGCACGCCCGGGTGGAGGCGTTCGGCGGCTGCGCCTACGGCACGGAGGCGATGCATGTGCTGCGGGCGGAGAAGGGCTACATCATCGTGGGCCAGGAAAGCGATGGGACGGCGACGCTGGACGACCTCGGCCTCGGTTGGGCGATCAGCAAGGCGAAGCGGGACTTTGTCGGCAAGCGCTCGCTGGACCGCCCGGACATGGGGGCGCCGGGGCGGCGGCAACTGGTCGGGCTGCTGACCGCGGACCCCGAGTGCGTCTTGGACGAGGGGGCGCAACTGACCGAGCACGCGGCAGCACCGGCGGGGACGCGCTCGCTTGGCCACGTCACCTCGTCCTATGGCGAGGCGACGCTGGGCCACTCGATCGCATTGGCGATGCTGGCCGATGGGCGGGCACGGCTGGGCGAGACCTTGTATGTGCAGCGGGCAGGCGGGGCCATGCCGGTCCGCGTCACGGGTCCCGTGTTCCTCGACCCGGAAGGAGTGCGGCTCAATGCCTGACACCATCGCGCCGGACCGCTTGAGGCCGCAGGACTCGAAGCCGGGACTGCTTGGACCTCTGGATGGGATGCGCCAGGTTGTCGTGCCGGGCCGGCTGCTGCAACCGGCTGCGGACATGGCGCGGCTGGCGCTGCGGGGCGATGCGTCGGCGCTGGGCGCGGCATTCGGCCTGGCGCTGCCGACGCAGCCGTGCCGGGCCACGGAGGTGGACGGACGCTCGGCGCTTTGGCTCGGGCCGGACGAGTGGCTGCTGCTCGCGCCGCCTGGCACGCTCCATGCGGACACTGCGGTTCCGGGCGCTTCGGTGGTGGACATCGGGCATCGCCAGGTCGGGCTGGTGCTGGAAGGGCAGGGTGCTGTAGACATGCTCGCGGCGGGCTGCCCACTGGATTTGCACCCCACGGCGTTCCCGGTCGGCATGTGCACCCGCACGGTGTTCGGCAAGTCGGAAATCGTACTCTGGCGGCAGGACGCGGGGCGGTTCCACGTCGAGGTCTGGCGCTCCTTCGCGGCCTACGTGCATGGGCTGCTTGAACGCGCGGCGGCGTAGCCTCAGCGCTGCGCCGCCTTCCAATTCTCCGACACGTAAACAGGGCTGTTGGATGCGGCGAGCGCCGGGCGGCCCAGGACGTGGTCCGCGCCCTTCTCGCCGATCATGATCGTCGGCGCATTCAGGTTGCCGGTCGTGACCAAGGGCATGATCGAGGAATCGATGACCCGCAATCCCTCCATCCCGATCACCCGGGTTTCCGGGTCCACCACCGCCATCGGGTCGTCCACGCCGCCCATCCTGCACGTGCCGGCCGGGTGATAGGCGCTCTCGACCTTCTGCGCGATGAAGGCGTCGATCTGCTCGTCCGTCTGCACCGCGGCGCCAGGCTGCAGCTCCTCGCCGCGGAACCGCTCGAAGGCCGCTTGGGCGAAGATTTCCCGGGTCAGCCGCACGCAGGCGCGCATTTCCGCCCAGTCGTCGGGATGGCTCATATAGTTGAACCGGATGCTCGGCTTCGCCCGCGGGTCGGCCGCGGTCAGCGACACCCGGCCGCGGCTTTTTGACCGCATCGGGCCGACATGCGCCTGGAACCCATGGCCGGACGCCTTGACCTTGCCGTCGTAGGTGATGGCCACGGGCAGGAAATGGTACTGGATGTCCGGCGACCGAATGCCGGCGCGGCTGCGGATGAAGCCGCAGCTTTCGAAGTGGTTGGTGGCGCCCGGCCCGTCATGGCGCAGCACCCAGCGCGCGCCGATCATGGCCTTCGACCACGGATTCATGATCGAGTACAGCGTCACCGGCTCCTTGCACGCGACCTGGAAGTAGAATTCCAGGTGGTCTTGCAGGTTCTCGCCCACGCCTGGCAGGTCGTGCACCAGCGGGATGCCGAGCTGCGACAGCTCCTGCGCCGGGCCGACGCCTGAGAGCTTCAGCAGTTGCGGGGAGTTGATGGGGCCGCCGCACAGGATCACCTCGCGCCGTGCCCGGGCGACGTGGTGGCCGTCGCCGCGCCGGTAACGGACGCCTGCGGCGCGCCGTCCCTCGAACAGCACCGCGGAGGCGAGGGCGTGCGTGACCACGGAAAGGTTCTGGCGGGACAAGGCCGGCTTGAGGTAGGCGCTGGCGGCGCTCCATCGGCGGCCGTTGTGCACCGTCATGCCCATCCGGCCGAACCCCTCCTGCTGGTAGCCGTTGTAGTCCGCGGTTGCGGGATAGCCGGCCTGCTGCGCTGCTTCGAGCCAGACGGCATGCAGCGGGTTGTCCAGCGTGCCGTAGCGGGTATGCAGCGGCCCGGCGTCGCCGCGGTACTCGTCGCCCCCCTCCTCCAGCGTCTCGGCCCGGCGGAAGTACGGCAGCACGTGCTTGTAGCTCCATCCGGCCGCGCCTTCTTCCTCCCACCGGTCGAAATCCAGCGGGTTGCCGCGCACGTACACCATGCCGTTGATCGACGACGACCCGCCCAGCACCTTGCCCCGCGGCGTATGCAGCCGGCGCCCGCCCAGATGCGGCTCCGGCTCGGTCTCGTAGGACCAGTCGTACTTCGGCATGTTCATCGGGATGGACAGCGCGCCTGGCATCTGGATCAGCACCGAGGCGTCGGAGCCGCCGTACTCCAGAAGCAGCACCGTGGCCGCGCCGTCCTCCGTCAGCCGGTTCGCCAGGACGCACCCGGCCGAGCCGGCACCGACGATCACGTAGTCAAAGACCTCCGCCATGTCTCTCCTCAATACGGCTCGACGTCGCCGAGCGCCAGGCAAACGCTTCTGAGCTGCACTTGATCTCGATCTCTATGCTCCGTCCTCGCAGCCCAGGCCTGACTTTGTCCTGATGCCAAAAGGAAGCTCAATTGGTGTCAAATTAAAGGCGTCGCTCCAGCAGAGGGCCGCCGACGCCCGCAGGATCGACCGATGCGCGGTGAGATCACTCCCGTGGACGCCGATGCAAACGACAGTTTTGAGAAACGCGCTTCCTACGGCGTTTGGAGGCCTGACCAAGGCTGCGGGCTGGCCAGGACAGCCCTGATGGCTGAGCGACAACAAGCCTTCCGTGGACGCCTGGATCGCGTCCGGCATCGAGCTTCTGACGGCGCATGGCGCCGGGTTCTTCGACGCCCTCTCAAACGGGGTCCGCTTCGTCACCGACGGGATGGCCACGGCGCTGGCCTGGCCGCCGACGCCTCCGCTGATCCTTGCTGGTGGCCGCATTCGTGCGCGCACTGCGCGCCGCTCCTGGGCAGCCCACGGCGTTCGTGGCGCTGGCGCTGGCGTTCACCCTGGGCCAGGGCTGCTAGCAGGAGGCGCTGTCGCTCGTGTTGTTCGGGCTGGTCGTCGTGCTGCTGGCGTTCATCCTGGACCGGGTCTCCCGCCCAGCCGGGCGGGAGAAGGCATGATGCCGCGCGCCGGGGCCGGACGTGAAGGGGCGGGTGGTCTCAGCGCCGCACGGGCACGCCAAGCTCCGCTTCCAACTCGGCGATCCGCTTCTGCAGGCTTTGCCGCAAGGACGCCGCACTGTGCGATTTCATCCCGGCCAGCGTTTCCCGGAGTTCGCGCAGCAGCTTCTCCTTTTCCGCCCGGGACCGCTTCACCGGCTGGTTGTCCGAACGCTGACCTTCAAAGGCGCGCATGGCCTGTCCTCCTCAAAGGTTGCAGTGGATCGGGCGTGGCGGGACAGGCCCCGCCGCCCGGGCGCTACCGGTCCGCCATCGCCTTGATGTTGTCCAAGCCGGCGCGGTAGACGCCGCTCATCGCCTTGGCCGCGGCCGCGTCGTCAGCGCCGCCTGCCGGCTGGAAGCTGCCACGCCAGGTCACCACGGACCCGCTTCCCGCCGGGGCCACGCCTATGGTCGAGGTGTAGTCCATGACCGGGAGCACCTTCGGGTCCACCTTGAGGATGGCATAGCTGTAGCTCTGGCCCGTGCTCGCCGTCAGCCGCTCGGTGACGGTCGGGCTGCCCGGCGCCTTGAGCGTGATCACCCGCACCGAGCCGACGTCGCTGCCCTTGTCGGCCGGGCTGCTTTCGGCGCCGGGCAGCCAAGTGGAGATCGCGTCGAACTTGCCGATCATGCCCCAGACCTTGGCCGGCGCCGCGGCCGTCATGACGGTTTCCGTCACCTCGACCGCCGCGGCTGGCTGGATGGAGAGGGCGCTGAGCGCGGCGCAGGCCGCGAGTGTCATCGGACGGATCATGGCGCTTCCCGGGTCGTTGGTTTGTTGTCCCGGAACATAGCCTGATGACGCGACGAGGCGCAACCTGCGGCAGCCTGCGGCGCGGGCGGCCGGCATCTCTGGAGCCGGACATCACTCTCCCGCGGGCAGCGCGGCGACTGCGCCGGCTTGCCCGGACAGGCCGCGATAAACCAACGCCCCCACGCTCGCGCCGATCAGCCATCCCCAGTCGCCCACGTTGAAGATCACCCCATAGGCGCCCAAGAGCGACAGCCCGATCGACAGGACGCCGGACGCCGCCAGCGCGATCAGCGCCTTGTGGTTCCAGCCGCCGTCGTAGTTGAACGACCCCTGCGGCGACATCGTGTAAAGCTCCTCCACGGCGACGGCCTGGCGCTTCACAAGGTAGTAGTCGGCGATCATGATCCCGAACATCGGCCCGAGCACGGAGCCGAAGATGCTGACGAACAGGGTGATCGCCGATGGGCTGGCAACGAACAGCCAGGGGCACACCAGCACCGACAGGATGGAGGTGATCAGCCCGCCCATCTTGAAATTGATGCGCTCCGGGTTGAGGTTTGAGATGTCGTAGGCCGGCGACACGAAGTTGGCGACGATGTTGATGCCCATGGTCGCCACGATGAAGGTGATCGAGCCGATGACGACCACCACCGGGTTGCCGATCTTCTCGACGATCAGGACAGGGTCCATGATCGCCTCGCCGAACACCTTGAGGGTCCCCGCCGTGACGATCACGGTGATGATCGAGAACACCAGGAAGTTGACCGGCAGGCCGAGGAAGTTGCCCATCCTCATCGCGGCCTCGTCCTTCCCGAACCGGGCGAAGTCGCCGAAGTTGAGCAGCAGGGCGGAGAAGTAGGCGACGATCAGCATGGCGGCGTTGGCCATCACGCCGACGGTCGCGGCGTTGCTTGCCGCCGGCGGGCTGAGCTGCAGCGCGAGGCTGGAGAACCCGCTCTGCCACAAGATCCAGATCGCCATGGCGAACATGACGACGTAGACCACGGGTCCGCAGAAGTCGATGAAGCGGCGGATGCGCTCCATGCCGCTCAGGAAGATGACGAGCTGGAAGCTCCACATGAACAGGAAGCTGAACCAGGCGAGCGTGGACAGGCCCAGGACGCTGTTGTGGGTCAGGTCGGCCGCCGAGGGCGCCAAGGTGAGGATCAGGACCTGGACGGCCTTGGACGCGAAGTAGGTCTGCACGCCGTACCACACGATGCCCACCACGCCGCGCACGACCGCCGCAAGGTTGGCGCCCATCACGCCGAAGGAGATGCGGGCGACCACCGGGAACGGGATGCCATAGCGCAGCGACGGGCGCCCGATCAGGTTCATCAGGAAATAAACGGCGGTGATGCCCACCAGCATGGAGATGAGCACCTGCCAGCCCGTGAGGCCCAGGAAGAACAGGCTGGCCGCGAAGGTGTAGCCGCCCACCGAATGCACGTCGGACATCCACATGGCGAACAGGCTGAACACGCCCCAGGTGCGCCCCTCGGGCGCGGTCGGCGCGAGGTCGTGGTTGTAAAGCTTCGGATGGGCGCCGGTGATGAGGAGCGTCGGGACTTCGCTGCTGTTCGATGTCATCGTGGACCTCCATGCA
>CAXUJE010000067.1:0-19716 GCA_964251035.1 uncultured Acetobacteraceae bacterium | reverse complement strand
ATCCAGCGCCGGGCGCCGACCTTCTCCATCAGCAGATTGCTCGGCACCTCGAACAGCACGTAGCTGACGTAGAACAACCCGCCGCCGAGGCCGAAGACGGATGGCGACAGGCGCAGGTCCCCGTTCATCTGCAGGGCCGCGAACCCGGCGTTCACGCGGTCCACGAACGCGACGAAATACGCGAGCATGAGGAACGGCAGGATGCGCCAGGCCACCTGCCGCATCGTCAGGCGCTCCTCCTCGGGCGGCAGGCTGCCGTAGGCGGACGGGGCGTCGATGGCGTTGTCCACGTGAACTCCCGTCGAGGTGGGCTCAACCGGCAATACGGCAGCAGCAACTCCTAGGCTACCACCACGCCAAGCGCCGGGCGCAACCCCCGCGTCCGGTGGCGATGGGTGGACGACGAAAACCCGGCTTCAGGCAAGCCCAGCCTTGCCTTGCCAACGGCTATAGTATTATGCTCATCATATTATCAGGGGTGGCAAGGGCCATGCGATACAACGCGGAGCGCAAGGCGCAAACCCGGGCGCGGGTGGTGCAGGAGGCGGCCCGGATGGTGCGCGCGGACGGCGCGGAGAACGTCGGCGTCGCCCAGGTGATGGCAAGCGCGGGCCTCACCCATGGCGGCTTCTACGCGCATTTCGCCTCGCGCGAGGCCTTGGTGGCGGAGGCCGTCACCGAAACGTTCAAGGACGGCGCAGGCATGCTCGACCGCGCGGCGCACGGACGCAGCCCGCGCGAGGCGCTGGCCGCCTACGTCACCAAGTACCTGTCCACGCAGCACAGGGACCGGCGCGACCTTGGCTGCCCGCTGCCCGCGCTCGCTTCCGAGCTTCCGCGGCTGCCGCCGGACGTGCGGGCGCGGTTTGCGGAAGGGGTGTGCCGGCTGACGCAACGGCTCCAGGCCCTCATGGACGCGGCCGGGATCGAGGGGGCGGAGGCGCTGGCAAGCTCCGTCGTGGCCGAGATGGTCGGCGCACTGTCGCTCGCCCGCGCCCTGCCGGACCTTGAAGCCTCGGCAGGGATGCTGGCGCACTCCCGCACCGCGATCCTCGGCCGCCTTGGCTTGGGGGACCTCAAGTGACCGCCGCGCCGCGCGTCCAGCCGCCCGCGTCCGGGCTTGAGCAGTTGCGCGCGCTGATGGCGTCCGGACGGCGGCCCGGCATCGGCGCCTCGCTCGACTTCAACCTGGTCGAGGTCGCGGAGGGCCACGCCGTGTTCGAGGGGGTGCCGGGCCTTCATGCCTACAACCCGATCGGCACCGTGCACGGCGGCTACGCAGCCACCCTCTTGGACTCCGCCTGCGGCTGCGCCGTGCACAGCACGCTCACGCCCGAGCAGCGCTACACGACGCTGGAACTGAAAGTCGCCTACCACAAGGCCATCACCACCGAGACCGGCTGCCTGCGCGCCGTGGGCCGGGTGGTCAGCATCGGCCGGCGCGCGGCCTTTGCCGAGGCGACGCTGGTGGACGCGGAAGGGCGGCTCTACGCCACCGCGACATCGACGCTGCTGGTGATGACGCCATGAGCGACGGCGCGATGCCGTCGCCTGGCCTCGCGGAAGGGCGCAAGGACTCCAAGTCCGACCCGGTCGTGCAGCGCGGCGGCGCGGCCTCTCCGCCCAAGGCGCGCTCGCGCCGCTCGGCCCGGCCCGGGCTGATCGCCGCGGCTGCGGCGGTCGTCGCCGGCCTCGGCTGGTATGGCTATGGCTGGTGGACCGAGGGCCGGTTCATCGAGAGCACGGACGACGCCTATGTCGGCGGAAACGTCACCGCCATCGCGCCGCATGTCGGCGGCTTCGTCGAGGACGTGCTCATCGAGGACAACCAGCGCGTGAGCGCCGGCCAGGTCCTGATCCGCCTCGACCGCCGGGACTACCAGGCGGCGCTCGACCACGCGGCCGCGCTGGCCGATGCGCGGGCGGCGGCGCTGGAGGGGCTGCGCGCCCGCGGCACGCTGCAGCAGGCGGTGATCCGGCAGGGGGAGGCGGATGTCGCGTCCAAGGGCGCCCGGGCCACGTTCACCGCCCAGGAGGCGGAGCGCTACCGCAGCCTGGCGCAGACGAGCGCCGGGTCGCGGCAGGACCTGCAGCGGTACTTCACCCTCGACCAGGAGGGGCGCGCCGCGGTCGCCGCGTCCTTTGCCGGGCTGGAGGCGGCGCGGCAGCAGGTGAAGGTGCTGGACGCGCAGGCCGCGGAGGCGGCGGCGGCCTTGGCCCAAGCCCGCGCGGAGCTGCAAACGGCGCAGCTCAACCTCGGCTACACCGAGGTGCGCGCCCCGGTCGACGGCTATGTCGGCAACCGGGCGGCGCAGGTGGGGGCCTATGTCGGGCCGGGCGCCTACCTCCTTTCGGTCATCCCGGCGTCCGGCCTGTGGATCGACGCCAACTTCAAGGAAAGCCAGCTCGCCGGCATGGCGAAGGACCAATCCGTCGCGGTGGTGGCCGATGCGCTGCCGGGCCACGTGTTCCGCGGCCGGGTCGCCAGCATCGCGCCCGGCACCGGTGCCATCTTCAGCGTGATCCCGCCGGAGAACGCCACGGGCAACTTCACCAAGATCGTGCAGCGCGTCCCGGTGCGCGTCGCCGTCACGGCCGGCGACGCCAGCCTGCCCGCGCTGCGGCCGGGCCTGTCGGCCACGGTCCGCGTCGATACGCGGGCGCCCGCGCCGTGAGCGGCCCGGCGCCCAAGCCGCCATCAGTGCTGCCGTTCGTCGTGATGACCGCGGGCATGTTCATCGCCCTGCTCGACATCCAGATCGTCGCCTCGTCGCTGCAGGACATCGGCGGCGGGCTGTCGGCGGGGCAGGACGAGATCGGCTGGGTGCAAACCGCCTACCTGATCGCGGAGATCATCATGATCCCGCTGTCCGGCTGGCTGACGCGGGTGTTCTCCACGCGCTGGCTGTTCACCTTCTCCGCGGGCGGGTTCACCGCGGCCAGCATGCTGTGCGGGCTGGCATGGGACATCCACAGCATGATCCTGTTCCGGGCGCTGCAGGGCCTGCTCGGCGCGTCCATGATCCCGACGGTGTTCACCTCCTCCTTCCACTATTTCCAGGGGCCGCGCCGGGTGTACTCGGCCGCCGTCGTCGGCTCGATCGCGGCCATCGCGCCGACCTTGGGGCCGGTGATCGGCGGCTGGATCACCGACACGCTGGATTGGCGCTGGCTGTTCTACGTCAACCTGCTGCCCGGCCTCGCCATCACCGCGCTGGTGCCCGTGCTGGTGCGGATCGACCGGCCCGACCTGTCGCTGCTCCGTGGGGCCGATTACCCGGGGATCGCGCTGATGGCGGCCGGCCTTGGCACCCTGGAGTACGTGCTGGAGGAGGGCACCCGCTGGAACTGGTTCGACGACGACGGCATCCGGGCCGGTGCCTGGGTCGCGGGCCTCGCCCTCGCCGCGTTCGTCGTGCGCAGCCTGACCTACCGCAACCCCGTCGTGGACCTACGCGCGCTGGCCGACCGCAACTTCGCGCTGGGCTGCTTCCTGTCCTTCGTCACCGGCCTCGGCATCTTCACGACGATCTATCTCACGCCGCTGTTCCTGGGCTACGTGCGCGGCTTCAGCGCCTGGCAGACCGGGGCCGCGCTGTTCTCGACCGGCCTCGCGTCGCTGGCCGGCACGGCGGCCTACATCGTCCTGGCTCGGCGGTTCGACATACGCTGGCTGATGATGGCGGGGCTGGCCTGCTTCGGCGTGTCGATGTGGTCCTTCTCCTTCATCACGCATGACTGGGGCGGCGCCGAGCTGCTGCTGCCGCAGCTCCTGCGCGGGTTCCCCCAGGTGTTCGCGGTCGCGCCGAGCGTCACCCTGGGCCTCGGCAGCCTGCCGCCGGAGCGGCTCAAGTACGCGAGCGGGCTGTTCAACATGATGCGCAACCTCGGCGGCGCCGTCGGCATCGCGGCCAGCGCAGCCATCATCAACGACCGGACCAACCTGCACTTCCTGCGCATCGCGTCGCACCTCACGCCCGCGAACGGCGCCATGGACCGGCTGGTCGGCGGCATGGCCGGGCGCTATGCCGTGCTGCCCGGGGCACTGGACGACGGGCACAAGGCCGCGCTGGAACGGCTTTGGCACCTCGCCTACCGCGAGGCCTCGACCCTCGCCTACGCCGACGCGTTCCGCACGGTCATGCTGGCCTTCGTGGTCGCCACCCTGCTCGTGCCGTTCCTGCGGAAGGTCGGGGCGCCTGCGCCGGCAGCCGCGCCGGGAGCGCATTGAAGGGCTTCGCCCATCGGTCATCCGGGCGTTGCCACGAGGAGCGGGACGGTGCCACGATGCCGCGATGAGCGCGTCACGTCCCCTTTATGACGGCCCCATCATCGACGCGCACCACCACCTTTGGGACCTGTCCGGCGGCCATTATCCCTGGCTGACCAAGCCCGAAGCGGCCATCGGCGCGCTGGGCGACATCGGCTTCCTGCGCCGCGATTACCTGCCGGAGGACTACGCGGCCGACATCGCGGGACAGGGCGTCGTCGCCTCCGTGCACGTCGAGGCCGTCTGGGACCCGGCGCGCAGCCCGGTTGAGGAAACCGCCTGCCGCGACGCCCTGCCCCGCCCGCCCGGCATCGCCGCCCGCTATGTCGCCGCGGCCCCGCTCGCCGCCCCGGACGTCGCGGCGCTGCTGGACGCCCACGCGGCCTCGCCGCGCGTGGCCGCCGTGCGCGAGACCATCCGCTGGCACCCGGAGCCCTCCAAGCGCTGGACCCGCCAGGGCCTGGTCAACGAACCCGTATGGCGCCGTGGCCTCACGGAGCTGGCCCGGTATGGCTGGGCGCTCGACCTGCTGATGAACCCGCACCAGGCGGAGGAGGTGGCCGCCCTGGCACGGGACGTGCCGGGCCAGCAGTTCATCGTCAACCATTGCGGCACGCCCAACGACCGGGACGCGGAGGGGATGGCGCGCTGGCGGGCCGGGCTGCGCGCCATGGGACAGCAGCCGAACGTCACGGTCAAGCTGTCGAACTACGCCGCCTATGCGCCGGCGCGCACGTTCGAAGCCGACCGCGACACCCTGCGCGCCTGCATCGACGCCTTCAGCCCCGGGCGCTGCATGTTCGGCAGCGACTACCCCGTGGCCCGGCGCTGGGTGGGCTACGCCGACCTCTGCACCCGCTTCCGCGAGGTCGCCGCCGAGTACGCGCCCGCGGAGCAGCACGCCCTGTTCCATGGCACTGCGGCCCGCCTGTACGGGATCGCGCCGTGACGCCGGAGCCGCTCGCCTTTATCGGCACCGCCGACCTCGCGGGGCTGCTGCGCGGCAAGTCGATCCCCGCGGCCGAGCTGCCGAAGCGCATGGGGCGCGGTGTCGGCATCGCCCCCAGCAACCTCATGCTCTCCGCTTTCGGCCCGATCCACGACACGCCGTTCGGCACTGCGGGCGACCTGATGCTGGTGCCGGACCCGGCGACGGGGACGTTCATCCCCTCGCCGGGCGCGCCGGACATCCGCCTGCTGCTCGGCGACTTCCACCGCACGGACGGCGTGCCCTGGGAGTGCTGCCCGCGCGGGTTCCTCCGTCGTGCCTTGGCAGCGCTGGAGGCGGAGTTCGGCCTGACCCTGCTGGCCAGCTTCGAGCAGGAGCTGGTCTATACCGGCGCCGAGGACCGGCCGGGCGCGCCCTACACGCTGGACGCGCTCCGCCGGCAGGGGCCGTTCGGCGGCGCGCTGCTGGCCGCCATGCGCCGGACCGGGATCGCGCCGGACTCCTTCCTCGCCGAGTACGGCCCCTGCCAGTTCGAGGTCACGTCCGCCCCCGCCCCGGGCCTGTCCGCCGCCGATCAGGCCGTGCAGGTGCGCGAGCTGGCCCGCGCCGTTGCAGCCTTCCTCGGCCACCAGGCGATCCTGGCGCCGATGCTGCGCCCGGACGGCACCGGCAACGGCACCCACGTGCATTGGAGCCTGCTCGACCGCGCCGGCCAGCCGGCCACGCACGACCCGGCGCGTCCGCACGGGCTGTCCGCGGCGGCGGAGCACATGGCCGCCGGCATGCTGCACCACATGCCCGCCCTGGTCGCCGTCACCGCCCCTCGGCCGCCTCCTACTACCGGCTGCGCCCGGGCCGCTGGGCGCCGACGGCCGCCGACCTCGGCATGCAGGACCGCGGCAGCGCCGTCCGGGTGTGCCCCGTGTATGCCACCGCCCCCGAAACCGCGGCGCAGCAGTTCAACGTCGAGTTCCGCGTGGCCGACGCCGCCGCCAGCCCATACCTGGCGCTCGGCGCGCTGGTTTGGGCCGGGCTGGACGGCCTGCGCCGGCGCCGCACCCTGGACGGCCTGGCGCCGGCCCCGCTGCCCACGTCGCTCGCCGAGGCCGTCGGCCACTTCGAGGCGAGCGACGCCGCGGCGGACTGGTTCGGCCCGCTGCACGACGTGTACCTCCGGTTCAAGCGCGGCGAGCTGAAGGCGCTGGCCGGGCTGGACGAGGCCGCGGTCTGCGCCCGCTATGCCGCCATCTACTGAGGAACGCAGGATCAGCGCCGCCTCCACACCCAGCTTGCAAAACACGGTGGCGCGACGGCACCAGCGTCGGCGGACAGCGAGATGGCGGCCGGGTTCTCAGCGCCAGTGTTCCTGAAACGTGCAGGTCTCGTCGGGCGGTCAGAGATCGCCCAATGCGGCTGGCAAGTCGCGCGATTGATGCACGATGCGCGCGACGACCGGCGGGGACCGGCCAACATCGAACACGAGAACGTAGGGAAAGCCGCGCAGCGGCCAGAAGCGGAACCGGTCCGTGGCAAGGTCCAGGCGAAGATGCGCGAGTCCTGGCCTGCTTGCGATCATGTCGGCCGCTTGAATGGCTGCTCGAAGCAGCGCCTCCGCGGCGGCGGGGCTATCCTCGGCGATCCACTCGGCAGCTTCACGCAACTCGCGGCGGGCACGGGGCGAAAAACGCCCTGGCATCACCGCTTCCGGGATCGCACCGTCTCGATTGCGGCAGTCACCTCCGCTTCGACGTCTTCGGACGGAATGAAGCCGTCCCGGCCGCCCTCAGCCACGGCGTCCTCGAGTGAGGCCACGAAGGCGGCTTTCCGCTCTTCGGCGTCTTGCAGCATGCGCAGCGCGGACCGCACGACCTCGCTCACGTTGTTGAAGCGTCCGGTCTCCACGCAAGCTTGCGCGAACCGCTCCAGCTCCGGCGTCAGGTTGACGTTTGTTCCCATTCCGACCCCCTATATCAAAGATTGATAGTGTCGGGTCCGTTGGGTTGCAAGCGCCTTCAATCCCTTTGAAGAATGCTCTGCCCGGGCATGGCCGCCTGCTCTGGCAGGCGTTCACTTCCACATGCACGAAGGACCCTCGATGCGCCCCTGGCTGATCGCCGCCGCCCTGCTCGCCCTGCTATCCGCCCCCCTGACGCCTGCCCAGGCGGCCGGCACGCTGCGGTTCGGCCTGGACTTCGACCTCGACACCTTCGACCCGGCCCGCAGCGGCTCCTACATCGAGCGCATCGTGAACCTGTCGATGTGCGACCAGCTGCTCAACCTCGACGCCTCGCTGAACCTGGTGCCGGAGCTGGCCACCGCCTGGGACTGGTCGCCCGACCGCCTGGCGCTGACGCTTCATCTGCGCGACGGCGTGCAGTTCCAGGACGGGGCGCCGATGGACGCGGAGGCCGTGCGCGCCAACCTCGAACGTTACCGCTCCGCCCCTTACAGCTTCCGCCGGGGCGAGCTGAAGCCGGTGGCCGGCATCGACGCGGTGGACGCCCGCACCGTCCGCATCCGCCTGTCCACGCCCTACACCCCGCTGCTGGCGCTGCTCGCCAGCCGGTCCGGCGTGATGCTGTCTCCGCGCATCCTGGACCAGCCCACCGAGGCCATCGCCGCGCACCCGGTCTGCGCCGGGCCGTTCTCCTTCGGGGAGCGCGTGGCCCAGGACCACATCACCTTGCAGCGCTTCCCCGGCTACTGGAACGCCGCCGCGGTGACGCTGGACCGGATCGAGTTCAGCATCATGCCGGACTCCACCGTGCGGCGGGTCAACCTGCAATCTGGGCAGCTCGACATCGCCAACCGCCTGGCCGCCACCGACGTGCCCGCCGTGGAGGCGGACCGGCGGCTCCGGGTCGTGCAGTCGCCCTCCATCGGCTTCGAGATGCTGTCCTTCAACCTGGGCCACGGCCCCGCCGCGGACACGCCGTTCGGCCGCGATGTCCGCGTGCGCCAAGCCTTCGCCAAGTCCATCGACCGCGACGGCATCAACCAGGTCGTGTTCGAGGGCCGCTTCGTCCCGAGCAACCAGACCGAGGCGCCCGGCAGCCGCTACTGGGACCCGGCGCACCCGGTCCCGCCGCGCGACATCCCGGGCGCCCGCGCCCTGCTCCTCGCCGCCGGGGTGCCGCATCCCAAGCTCACGCTCAGCGTCGTCAACAACCCGACGGACACGCAGGTGGGCGAGGTGATCCAGTCCATGGCGGCCGAGGTCGGCTTCGCGGTGACGCTGCAGAAGGGCGAGGCGGTGTCGCAGACCGACGCGGCGGCCCGGGGCGAGTACGAGGCCTACCAGGTGATCTGGAGCGGACGGCCGGACCCGGACGGCAACGTCAGCCTGTGGATGCGCTGCGGCGCGCCGCTGAACTGGACCGGCTGGTGCAGCCCCGCCCTGGACGCGGCGCTGGACCGCGGTGCCATGGCCTCCGACCCGGCGGAGCGCGCCCGCGCCTACCACGACGCGACGGATCTCTGGATGGCGGCGCTGCCCTACTTGCCGCTGTATCACTTCACCTGGTTCTGGGGGCTGAGCGACCGCGTCGCCGGGTTCAGCCCACGCCCCGATGGGCTGTTCCGCCCGGTCGGGGTGTCGGTGCGGCCTTGAGCGTTCTGCCTATCCGAGACGCTTCTGCGCAGGAAGACGGGTCGCGGCCAGCCGCTGCTCCGCCCGCTCGATCGCTTTCACCACCGTTTCCCCTGCCTTCACCACCTTGGGATCGGAATGCGCAAGCAGCCGGTCGACGACAATGAGCGCGGGCGCCAGCATTCCACGCAGGTCGTGGCGCAACCCCGACACCGTCGCCTCAAGTTCTACGAGGCGGGCGAGCTTGCCGACCACATCCTGCTCCGGCACTCCTCGGTCAGTCATCATGTCGCGGCGTCCCACGGTTTGCCCAAAAACTACAGATAGATCCGAATCTGCAATCATTCTGCCGCTTCCGCAAGCGGGAAGGCGATAGCGCCGGGCTACAGCCTTAAGCCGGGCCTGAGCATCGGTCGTCGTGCGCTTAGGCCGCCACCTGCCCCGCTGGCATTCCAAGCGAGCGGCGGTAAGCCTTCGGGCTGACGCCGACCGCTTGGCGGAAGCGGTTGCGAAGCGCGGCGGCCCCGTCGAAGCCGGCGGCGGCGGCGATCTCCTCAATTGATAGGGGCGTCGTTTCCAGCAGCTCCTGCGCGCGCCGCACCCGCGCGGTGATCAGCCATTGCAGCGGCGTGGTGCCGGTCTGCTCGCGGAAGCGCCGGGCAAAGGTGCGCGGACTGGCCGCGGCCTGCCGCGCCAGCGCGTCCACCGACAAGGGCCGGTGCGCGTTCTCGCGCATCCAGTCGAGCAGCGGGGCAAGGCTTGCGGCGGAGCCTGGCGCCTCGTGCCGGATGAACTGCGCCTGCCCGCCCTCCCGGTCGAGCGGGGCGACCGCCAGGCACGCGGCCTGCGCGGCGACGGCGTGGCCGTGATCGCGGCGCAGCAGATGGAGGCACATGTCGAGACCTGCCGACGCCCCGGCCGAGGTGATGATCCGGCCTTCGTCCACGAACAGCACATTGGGGTCCACCGTCACCGCGGGATACCGCCGCGCCAGCAGCCCAGCGGCGAGCCAGTGCGTGGTCGCGCGCCGGCCGTCGAGCAGCCCCGTCGCCGCCAGGACAAAGGTACCGGAGCAGATGGACGCGATGCGCGCGCCGCGCGCATAGGCGGCGCGCAGCGCGGCGACGGCCGCGTCGGGCACGGGCTGGGTCGGGTCCTCGATCCCGGGCACGACCACCGTGTCCGCGTCGGCGAGGCCGTCGAGCGTCCAGGGCGCGCGGATGCCGAACCCGCGGGCGCGCACCTCCGCCGCCTCGCCGCAGACCCGCACGTCGTACTCGTCGCCGGTGTTGGGCAGGCGGACGCGCCCGAACACCTCGCACGGGATCGACAGGTCGAAGGGGATCACCCCGTGAAGGGCCAGGATGGCGACGGCGTGCATGGCGGGAACACCATCATCGTGCGAAGCCTGCCATAAGCCGGTCCGGTGGCCGGCTCAACATCGGGCGGGCGCATTGGCAGGAATGCTGCGCTCTTTGTCGCTTCTGCCGCTCACGGGAACGCCGACGCCGCCCTACAAGCTGGGCGTCCCGCAAGGAGCGCGCATCATGGACGCCCAAGCCCCCGCATCCCTGCCCGACGCCGGGCCTGAGCATATCCGGCTCGAACTGGCGCAGCTTCGCCGGCTGGAGGCCGCCTCGCTCATAGAGGCGACCACGCTCATCCTGCTGGTGGGCGTGGCGGTCCCGCTCAAGCACCTCGCCGGGCAGCCTTTGGCCGTGACCGTGATGGGGCCGGTCCACGGGCTTGCCTTCGCCGCTTATCTCTGGACCGTCCTGCAGACGACCGCAGGGGGCGGTTGGCGTAGGCACGAGTGGCTACGCCTGCTGGCGACGGCGTTCGTGCCCCTTGCGGGATACGCCAACCTGTCCCTGATCCGGCGCAAGGGGAGCGCGCTGGCCGGCACGCGATGACCCTCGATCCCTACATTTGGCTGAAGGCGTTCCATGTGGCCGCCGCGATCACCTTTGTCGGGGGCGTGCTGGGCGCTGCCGTGTTCCTGGCGGCGGCACGGCCGGGCTGCGCCGAGGCAAGGGCGGTCCACCGGTGGGACCGCAAGGTGACGACGCCTGCCATGCTGCTCGCCTGGGGGCTCGGCCTGACGCTCGCGCTGATGGGCGGGTGGTTCCGCGGCGGCTGGCTCTTTGCCAAGCTCGCATTCGTCGTCGCTCTGTCAGGGACGCACGGCATGCAGTCGGCCAAGCTCCGCCGCCTGGCAGGCGGCGTGGCGGCTGGGCGATCGCCACGGCTGGCGCCGCTCGTGGTCGGCTCGGTCGTGGCCATCGCGGTCCTGGCCATCGTGAAGCCGCTGTGAGCCGCCGCCGGGGCACGCGGCTTCAACAGTTCAAGGCCGTTGAGCGGTCCGCGCCTTGGCTTCGAGTTCCTGCTGGAACGCCTCGAAAAGGTCCCGCATCACGGGTTTCTTGTAGGTGAAGTCGGGTTCCGGGTCGAGGGCGTGCACGATCATGGCCATGTCAGCCTCGAACAGCAGCAGCTTGCCATCGCGTGTCTCCGCACAGTCGATGCCGAAGTAGTCCAGCCCGACCTTGTCGCACAGGGAACGGAACGCGGCGGCGTGCCGGACGGCGAAGCCGCCGTCAAAGCCGCGCATGAAAGCCGCCTCCTCGGCGCGCTTCTCGGCGCTTTTGGTCATCCCGGCGCTGAGGTAATGCACCATCCAGTGCTCAGAGACGGCCATGTGAGAGATGAAAGGGCGCTTGCCGATGAAGACGATGCGTTGCTTGCGATAAAGGCCGTCGGCGCTCCGGTAGTCCACGAAAGGCGAAAGGGTGAACTCCGGATCTGCCTGTTCCTCCAGGTAGGGGGCGACCGCCGCGGGACCGTCCAGCTTCCGAAGGCCTTGTCCCGCATGGGAGCCGACCGGCCGCACGACGAAAGGGAAGCCACCTTCGGCGGATACCGGCGCGGCATCCACGCTCCCATTGCTGAGGGCGGCGAGGCTCCGTCGCGATAGCTGGACGACTGGTGGAGCGAGCACATGGGCGTCTTCGGCAAAAAGGGCGGCGACCCCTTCCCGCGACAGGGCGGCGATCCGTTCGGGGTGCCCGTTCACCACCGGGGCCGGCCAGGCCTGCAGCGCTTTGGCAATGCCCTGCAAGGCCGCGGCCGACGAGGGTGACTCGCTCACGGCGACGAACGCCACGTCGTGCTCAGGAACTTCGGCCGGAGGCGCTCCCTCGGAGTCCACGTAAACGAGATGGAGGTCGATGTCGGACCCTTCCAGCAGGAAGTCGAGCGGCGTGTTCGCCATGAAGTCGCCGGCAACGACGAACGCCGCCACCCGCAGGCCGTCCGCGCGCCCATGCGGCCGGCGGTAGATCCGCTCAAGCTCCAGGGCGGCTGCCTGCATGTCGAGGCCGCGCTGACGCTCACCGACGAGCTGCAGGACGACCGACATGTCCATCATGGCGGCCGCGTCGGCCGGGTCGTCCGTCACGCGCGCGGCGAGCTGGTCCCAAACGGGCTGCAGGCTCTCGCCCGCATAAGCCAGGCGCATCAGCGCGGCGAGGCCGATTGTCGGACGCGGACGCCTCGCGGCCTTCGGGAGCGCATTCATGGCGCGGCGCCACCGAGGCCGCTGTTCGATGCAGTCATGGCAGCTCGGACACCTTGCTTCAATACAGAAACGAATGTGGTAGTCCGGCCAGAAGATCGCGTCGCGTTATCAAAGGTAGGGAAATGTCCATTTTGCTGCAGGCACAATCTTGCAACTGCCCTGAGTCGACCAGGCTTCTGTTTGGCCGCGCCAACGCCCGCCGCCATGGCCAAGCCGACATGCCCGCGCGTTGCCACGGTGCGGACCGGCTGGCAGAGTCGCGGGCCAGGAGGGATCGGCAATGAAGAACGGGATACTCGGCGCCGCGCTGTTGATGCTGACCTGCCCGGCGGCGGCACCGCAGGCGCAACCCTTCCAGATGGGCGCCGGGACGGAAAGCCGGCAGTGGCTGCCGGAGCGCGCCCGCGTCGATAACCCGCAGCTTCGCTTCCCGGTCCAGGTCCAGGACGGCGTCACGGTCGCCGCCCGCGACGGCACGGCGCTCGACGCCCGGCTGTTCCTGCCGACGCTGGCGGCGGGCACGGCGCCCACGCCGTGCGTGCTGATGTCGGACGGCTATGGCCGCTCCTCCAACACCGGCGCCAGCACGGACCCGGTGCTCATGGACATCGCCTCCCGCGGCTACGCCGTGCTGCACCTCAGCCTGCGCGGCTCGGGCCGGTCCGGCGGGACGGCGACGCTCTACAACCAGTTCGGGCAGGACGGCTACGACGCGGTGGAGTGGATGGCCAAGCAGCCGTGGTGCGACGGCCGCGTCGGCATGGTCGGGCCGTCCCTGCTGGGCATCTCGCAGTGGCTGACAGCCAAGGAGGCGCCCCCGAGCCTGAAGGCCATCGTGCCGCAGGTGGCGTGCGGGGACTGCTACGGGCTGCTCTGGTATCCCGCCGGCATGATGCCCGGCCCCGGCCGGGAAGCGCGCAAGCTGTCGCCGGGGGCGGAGGCGGAGTACGAGACCTCCATCCGGCACCGCAACCTCGACGATTGGTGGCGGGAGCGGCTCACGCTCGGCCCGGACGTCAAGGCGATTGCCGGGCGCGGGGTGGCGGCGTTCATCTCCGGCGGGTTGGACGACTACATCACCCCCGGCAACCTGCGCGCCTTTGAGCAGTTCGATAGCTCCCGCAAGCGGCTGCTGCTGGCGCCGCACGCCCATGGCTGGCAGATCGACTTCCTCCAGGAGCTGCAGGTGCAGTGGCTGGACCATTGGCTGAAGGGCGCCGACAACGGGGTGGAGCAGGCGCCCAGGGTGATCCTGTACGTGAAAGGGGTGGACCGCTGGCGCTACGAGGCGGACTGGCCGATCCCGGACGCCCACGTGGCCCGGCTGTTCCTGCAAGCGGGGCGTAGCGGGACGGTTGAAAGCCTGAACGACGGGGCGCTGACGGCGCAGCCCGGCGCGGGGCCAGACGCCATCCTGCCCTACGTGCCCGGCAAAGGCCCTGCGCTGCCGGTGCTGCTGAGTGCGACGGTTGGACGCCCGGACGGCAACCAGCGGGCGGTGGAGAACAAGGTGCTGACCTGGACCACGGCGCCGCTGCCGGTGGCGGCGGAGGTGACGGGCTACCCGCACGTCTCGCTGTGGGCGTCGTCCAGCACGGATGACGGCGACATGGTCTTCAGCCTGAACGACGTGGCGCCGGACGGCGCATCCACGCAGGTGATCCAGGGATACCTGAACGTGCCGCACCAGGCGTCGCTGTCCGACCCGAAGCCGCTGGTGCCGGGCCAGGCGCAGAAGATCGACGTGGACCTGCTGCCGACCGCCTACGTGTTCCAGCCGGGGCACCGGCTGCGGCTCGCCTTGGCAGGTGCTGCCAGCGTGGCGCCGGGCCTGCCGTTCCCGCAAGGCCCCGGGCCGAACCCGGCCGCGTTCACCTGGACCGTGATGCAGGACGCCGGGCACCCGGCGACCTTGGCGCTGCCGGTCATCGGCACCGCGGGGGAGCAGCTTTCCCGGCTGACGCTGGCGCAGCAGTGAGCGGGACGCGGGCCACCAAACGCATTCTATTCCTGTGCAGCCGGAACCGGCTGCGCAGTCCCACGGCAGAACACGTCTTTTCAGGCCAGGTCGGCATCGAAGCGATGTCCGCAGGTTTGGACAATGATGCTGATGTTCCCTGCACGCCGGAACTGCTTGAATGGGCCGATGTCGTGTTCGTCATGGAGAAGGCTCGTAGAAGCAAGCTGACGATCCGGTTCAAGCGATACCTCAAGAATGCCAGGGTGATCTGCCTGGACATTCCTGACGACTATGGATTCATGCAGCCCGAACTTGTGCAGCTGTTGCACGCGCGGGTGGGTCGGCACCTGCGCCGAGGCGTGGAACGGCCGCACGGCGCTTGACGTGCACCCGGCATCGCCGCGCGTTCCATGTCGGTTCGGTTGCAAACCAAGAGTCCTGGACCTCCCCTCCCCAAGGAACTACACGTCCCCCGCGAGTGCTGAGGGAAAGGGCGTGTCATGTCGGCTGTTCGGGGCCATGCGCGGGTTGGCCGGAACGATCAGGCGCCCGCGCTCCGGCCGCTGCCACGGCCCCAAGCCGCACCGGCGGCAGCAGAACCGGCGGCGCCGGCCAGCACTGAGGGGCCGTCCTCTGCGGCGGGCTTGAGCCACTCAACTCAAGACAATTTCCTGCGCGGCGGCGCGCTCATGCTGGGCGCGACGCTGCTGTTCTCGCTGTCGGACACGATGGCCAAGTACATCACCCAAAGCGTGCCCGCGGTGCAGCTCGCCGCCATCCGCTACGCCGTCTTCGTGGTCATGGCCGCAAGCCCGCTACTGCGCAACCGGCGTACCTCCATGCGCAGCCGCCGGCCGATGCTGCAGATCCTGCGCGGCGTCGGCGTGGCGGGCAGCGCGCTCTGCTTCATCCTGTCCCTCGCGCGCCTGCCCATCGCCGAGGCGACCGCGATCAACTTCATCACCCCCCTGCTGATCACGGCGCTTGCGGTGCCGGTGCTGGGCGAGGTGGTGCGCCTGCAGGGCTGGGTCGCCGTGCTCGTGGGCTTCGGGGGCATGCTGGTCGTGGTCCGCCCCGGCGCGCACGGCCTGCAGCCCGCGGCCCTGCTGGTGCTGCTGTCATCGCTCTGCTGGTCCGTGGCCATGCTGGTGACCCGGCAATTGGCGGGCATCGACCGGTCCGGCGTGACGCTGCTGTGGACCGCCTTGACCGGGTTCGTGCTGCTGGTCGCCGTCCTGCCGTTCTTCCTGGCGCCGATGACCTGGCCGCTCGCCGGGCTGTCCGTGGCGCTGGGGGTGGTCGCCTCGTCGGGGCAGTGGCTTGCGGTGCTCGCCTACCGCCATGCGCGGGCGACGGTGCTGGCGCCGCTGGGCTACGCTCAGCTCATCTGGTCATCCACGCTGGGCCTGCTCGTGTTCGGCAACGTCCCGGACCGCTGGGTGGTGGTGGGCGCGGCCATCATCGCCGCGAGCGGCGTTTATATCGTGCACCTGGAGCGGGTGCGGATCGCCGGCCTGCGCGCCCGGCCGCCTTCAGGCTGATCTCTGCACGCGAGCGGGTCAGGACGCCCCACCCTTCCTGACCCACGCCGTCCAGTAACGGCTTTGGCGCGGGGTGAAATCCCTGTCCAGGGTGCTTTGCGCGACGGACAGCAGGTCCGTGACATCGTAATGCGAGAACCACAGCTTCGGCACCATGACGACCTGCGCGTCGCCGATGACCATTCCGGGGGTCAGGCTCTTGACCGCAAAGGTCCGGTCCTCGTCCCACCACAGCGCGACCCCGCGTGGGGAGGGCGCACGGAAGGCAAGTGGGAACGGGTCGCTGAACGAGAGGCTTGCGATCCTGTCGGCCGTGAGCGCTTCCCGTTGCAGCAGCGCGAGGCCGTCGGTGAGGATCGCGTTCGCCAGGTCGAAAGGGAGCCGTGGCCTCCACTTGACGGCCTCCTCGTTCGCAACGCCTTCGGGCACGAAGGAGTCTTCGATTGGGTTGGAAAGCCAAGCCATGTCGCGAAGCGTCTCCGCGCGCCCTTCGCCGACGGCCACGCCCTGCGACCGGTCGAGCCGGGCCAAGTTCAACAGGCCGGTCGCGTGGGTGAGCAGGAAGGGCAAGGCCGCCATCAGGATGGCGAACGTCCCGGCGGTGGCGAGGCGCGGCCTCCGAGTGGGGAGGCCGGCCGTCGTCTCGGCATCGGCCTGCAGGCGCCGGGCCAGCAGCATGACCAGGACGACCAGCGGGGCGGAGAAGCCATCGAAGTTCTGGGTGGACACCAGCACGCACGCCGCGGCGATGCCGGCAAAGCCCGCCGCGGCCCAGCGTTGCCGGGGTGCGATCCAGGCCGCCGCTGCGCCCATGGCAAGGATCAGGCCGACTTGGAGCGCATTCATGCGAACGGCCCGCCAGACGTGGAAGCTGCGGAACGTCGTCACGTTCGCGGCGCGCGCCCGGCCCAAGTCCGCCGCGTAGCCGGCGAGCAGCCCGGGGTGGGCCAGCTCCAGCGCGGCGACGCCCATGGCCAGGACCGCCGCCGCGACAAGGGCCATCCGCCATGCGCGCGGCGTCACGACGCACCCAGCCAAGACCACGGCGGCCGCCAAGGCAAAGAAGGTGATCTTCAAGAATGCGAGGATGACCAGCACGACGCCGGCCGCGACGGCGTCGGCGAGACCCCAGGCCGCCGAGTGGCCGCGCGGCGCGCCGAGCGCCCAGAGCGCCACGACGGCGCACAGCGCGCCCCCGAGGGCATTGTAGCTTGCGAGATAGGCGACGAAGCGTTCCGGCCCGTCGAGCGGGATGGGCGACGTGACCAGGACCGTCAAGAACACGGCCAGCAGGGCCGTCGAGAACGCATTGAGGCGCCGCCATGAAAACATGAGCGCCGGGACGAGCACGAACGGCAGGGCAACCAGGCTGGCCCGGCTTACGACATGGCTGTCCAGTCCCCAAAGCCACGCAGCCGCGCCATGCTGCCCGAAATAGGCCAACCCGAGCGGGGTGTAGAAATCCCTGTGGGGCCACTGGCCTTGCAGGGTGCGCCAGGCCGCATCCATCGGCACGAACACGTCCTGGAAGGTGTAGTTGATGATCAGGTCGCGCTTCAATGACAGCAGCAACGGAAGCGGCAGCGACAAGGCCAGCGCGATCACAAGGCGCCAGGCACGCGGAGGAGCATCTGAGCAGAGCGAAGCAAAAAGGGCTTCGACCCGTTCCGCGCGGGACTTTCCCTGCGAAAGGCTTCCGTTTTTCGGCATGTCCACGGCAAGTGGTTCCAGTACGGCATTGGGCCGCATATCGGCTTGCGGATGCGGTCCAGCCTACATACAGGCGTTCCTGCCCGCAGGCACCTCAAGCGCTCTTGAACTGAGGCGGCCGCGGTTGCCGGAGCGGCGGCCGTGGCTTGAGCGCGCAGGCGCTGGCCTTGCCGATCCACACCTTACGAGAGGGAAGCCGCAACGCGCCAATCCCGCCCCCCGGCCACTGCCTGGTACGAATCGCACATTGCCGGGTTTTTTCTCTTGCATCCGCTTGGGAGATGTTTATCTTGTGCAGTGCAGCATGGCTTTGTCATGCTGCGGACGTTTCCTCCCTAAACTTGGCGGTGCTTTCGGGCACCGCCTTTTTTTCGCGGCCGTGCCGTGCCGTTCACGCCGCAACCGCCTGCCGCCAGCGCGGATTCGTCACCCGGCCGCCGGCCAGCGCCGTCACCTCGGATGCCGGCATCTCGCCCGCGATGGCCCGGCCCACCAGCTCGCCCATGAGGCTGCCCAGCTTGAAGCCGTGGCCGGAACAGGCGCTGATCAGCCAGCCTGCCGCCCCGGTCGGATGCACCAGGAACTCCTCGTGCTCGGTCACGGTGTAGAAGCACGCCTTGGGTTCGAGCACGCTGTAGCGGTCGAGGCCGCGATACGCGGCGCGCGCCGCCGGCCACAGCCGCTCCAGGTCGCGCGCATGGGCGATCCGGTCGCCATCGGGGTCGCCGGTGCGGGAGAACACGTGGTCGCCGACCTTCAGCCGCGTGCCGCGCCGCGGCGGCAAGGTGTACAGCCCGCCATCGGGCCGCACCTCCAGCATCACCGGCGCCGCCGCCCAGGCCTCCGCCAAGTCCGCCGGCGGCGAAAGGTAGAGCACGGCCTGCCGCGACGGCACCGCGACGCCGCGCAGGCCCGGTACCAGCCGGTCCGCCCAGGCGCCAGCCGCGACGACCACGACATCGCCCCCATGCGTGACCCCGTCGGCGACGACCCGGCCCCGCTCCGGATCGACCGCGCTGACGGGGGTGCCCGTGCGCAGCCGCACGCCCATCCGGCCCAGCAGCACCACGAGGTCCGTCAGGATGCGGACCGGGAACAGCATGCCCGCGCCGTCCGTGCTGACGACGCGCTCCAGGCCCTCCGCCTGCACCATCGGGAACCGGCGCCCGACTTCTTCCAGCGGCATGTCGCGGTAGCCGACGCCCATGGCGTCGAGCGAGCGCGACATCCCGCCATACCAGCCGTCGTCGTGGCGCAGGAAGTACACGGCCCCGCAAGGCTCGTAATGCGACGTGCCGATGGCCCGCCACAGGCTGTCCCACACCCGGAACGCCTCGGGCATCAAGTGCGCGTAGCCCTCCATCTTTCCGTAGGCATGACGGGTGATGCGGTGCTCGTCATAGGAGGACGCCCGCGGGTTGGGCAGCGGCCCTTGCTCGAACAACTCGACCTCTACGCCGCGCCGGGCCAGCGCCCAGGCGGTTGACAGCCCGGCGATGCCGCCGCCGACGATGAGGGCCTTGGTCATGGGCGTCTCCTGCACGACGTGAAGCTCTGGTTCAGATAGGCCGCAGACCACGGAAGTCGGCCTGCGGCATGACTTGATGGGCAAAGCTGTTCCGAAGCATGGGTGAGCGACAGCCGCCTGATCATTCTGCCGCCGCCTGCTTCGGCGCTTCTTTATACGTGCCCGTGACGCGGCTGCGTACGCTCAGCACCTCAAGGCCGATAGCGCACCCGGTTGAGTCGAAATCGACGAACATGGCGGGCGCCACCTCGTCCGTGCGGTCGGACTTGACGCCTTCCGGCGCGAACCAAGCCGCGAAGGCGTCCGCCTCCGGGTCATAGCTGGTCTTCATCATGGCCGGGCATTCCTATCAAAACGAGCAGTCACAACAAGCACGTCGTTGCCATCCAGGCGATGCACAACCCGCAGCACGCGGCCGCCAAGTCCGGAGATCGCCTTGAACGAGCGTATCAGCGCCGGATCCGGATCTGGCGTCGTCCGATCCGGCGTGGCGATCACGGCTGCGACCCATGCCAGATCAATGCGTCGGCAAAGCCCCTAGCTGCCCTGCTTCGCCGCTTTGAGGCTGGCCATGGTTGAGACGTGCGGCTGT
>CAXUJE010000066.1:0-19811 GCA_964251035.1 uncultured Acetobacteraceae bacterium | reverse complement strand
CACCCAAGGGGTTCAGTCCAAACGCACGAAAAGGCGGACACGTTGATTGTCGGACGGGAAGACGGACAAGCTTATCAGGCTCTTCGCGCGATCGCTCCCCTCGCCAGCTTGCAGATAGAGAAAAGCTCCGCTTGGAGGGGAGCATCCGCTCATGCGCACAAACAACCCTTTCTGCCGGTTGGCTTGCTGACCGCGCCCGCAACGGCCACACTCCCCGCCAACGGTCTGGATCGCCGCAGGGCGTCACCGGACGACATGCGCCTGACCAAGCCTGTGTCAGGGCACGTTTCAGAGGAGGAAAGCGGCCATGATGCAGGACCTGACCGGGCGCGTCGTCTGGATCACCGGCGCCGGGACCGGCATCGGCCGCGCCATGGCGCTGGCCTTCGCCGAGGCCGGGTGCCGCGTCGCGCTGACCGGACGGTCGCGGGAGACGCTGGCGGAAACGCACCACCTGGTCGGGGTGGCCGGCGGCCAGTCCATGATGGCGCTCGCGGACGTGGCCGACCCGCACCAGGTGACCCGCGCGCACCTGGCGGTCGTGAACGAGCTGGGCGACGTGCAGATCCTGGTCAACAACGCCGGCACCAACGCCCGCAAGCGGTACTGGGCGGACCTCTCGCCCGCCGACATGGCCAAGGTCATGGACGTGAACGTGAAGGGACCGTTCCAGTGCGCGCTCGCGGTGCTGCCGTCGATGCGGGACCAGGGCGGCGGGCTGCTGATCCATGTCGCCTCGGTCGCCGGGACCGGCATCTTCCCGGTGTCGGGGCCGAGCTACACCGCCTCCAAGCACGCCGCCCGCGCCATGTCCGCCACCATCAACGCGGAGGAGGGCATCCACGGCATCCGCAGCGTCTGCATCAACCCGGGCGAGGTCGCGACCCCGATCCTCGACACCCGGCCGAAGCCGCCCAGCGCCGAGGAGCGTGCCCTCATGATCCAGCCGGAGGACATCGCCGCCGCCGCCGTGTTCGCCGCCCGCATGCCGCCGCGCACCTGCATGGCGGAAATGACCATCACGCCCACGGACAACCAGTTCTACCGCGCGGCGGCGCAGGCGATCGCCGGGGCACGGCGCTGATGGACGCGCTGCAGACGACGGTGGTGGCCGTCGACACGCTGCGGGATTTCGTGGCCAGGATCTTCGTCGCGGCCGGATGCGACGCGGAGGAGGCGGGGCGGATCGGCCATCACCTGATGTCCGCGAACCTCGCGGGGCACGACAGCCACGGCGTGATCCGCGTGCCGCGCTACGTGCAATGGCTGCATGAGGGCAAGGTCCGCGCCGGCCAGGCGCCCACGGTGGTGGCGGAGAGCGCCAACCATGCGGTGGTGGACGGCAACCTGGGCTTCGGCCAAAGCATCGGCCCGGCAACCGTGGACATGGGGATCGCGAAGGCCCGGGCGGCGGGACTGGCCGTGGTGACGCTGCGCAACTCCGGCCATATCGGCCGCATCGGCGATTGGGCGGAGCGCGCGGCGGAGGCCGGGCTGGTGTCCATCCACTTCGTCAACGTCGGGCTGGGCGAGGTCGTGGCGCCGTTCGGCGGCGTGGACCGGCGGTTCGGCACCAACCCGTTCTGCATCGGCGTGCCGCAGCCAGGGGCGCCGCCGCTGCTGCTGGACTTCGCGACCAGCATGGTGGCGGAGGGCAAGGTGCTGGTCGCCAGCAACGGCGGCAAGCCCATCCCGCACGGCGCGCTGATCGGTCCGGACGGCGCGCTGTCCAGCGATCCGCGCACGCTGTACGGCCCCATCGAGGGCACCACCGTGCGCGACCCCGGCAACGGCGAAGGGGCGCTGCGCGCGTTCGGCGACCACAAAGGCTCCGGCATCGCCTTCATGTGCGAAATCCTGGCGGGATGCTTCGCTGGCAGCCCGACCGCCGGGCCGATTCCCGGGGGGCAGCGGGGCGGCATCGTCAACGGCATGCTGTCTATCTACCTGGACCCGCAGCACTTCGGCGCCGCGGGGTTCGCCGAGACGGCGCGCGGCTTTGCCGAGCACGTGAAGAACTCCCGCCCCGCCGAACCCGGCGGCGAGGTGCTGGTACCCGGCGAGGCCGAGAGCCGCACCCGTGCCGCCCGGCTCCGCGACGGCGTGCCGCTGCAGCCGGAAACCTGGGCGGCGATCCAGGCGACCGGGGTTAAAGTGGGGTTGACGCCGCCGCGATAGACGCGAAGCGGCGCGGGTCGATGGCCGGCAGGATCGCACCAGCCGGCCCCGGGTCGCGCCCGGCGATCACGTCCGCCACCAGCTTGCCGGCGGCCGGAGAGGTCTGGATGCCATAGCCGCCCTGCCCCACGCACCAGAAGAAGCCCTCGTCCGCGCCGCTCCAGCCGAAGGCGAGGCTGCGGTCGGGGGTGAAGGTACGCAGGCCCGCCCAGCTATGCTCGACCCGGCGCACCTCGATGTCGAGCGCCTGCTGCATGCGGTCGATGGCGATGGCTACGTCCAGCTCGTCGGGCGCCACGTCGTGCGCGTGCATGTCGGTTTCGTCGGCTGGGCTGACCATGAGCTTGGTGCGGGCCTCCGGCCGGATATACCAGGTATGGTCCACGTCGTTCACCATGGGCCAATGGGTCGCCTGCCACGGCGCTGGGTCGATGACGACGCCGGTGCGGCGCTTGGGCACGAGGCCGAGCGGCGCCACCCCGGCCTGCTCCGCGACGTGGTCGCCCCAGGCGCCGGCCGTGTTGACGACGATGGGGGCGGTGAAGGTGTCGCCCCCGCTCGTCTCCACATGCCACAGCCCGGCGCGGCGCTCGATCCGGCCCGTGCGGCTGCGCAAGGCCAGGGTGCCGTCCCGCGTGCGTAGCAGACGCAGGAAGCCCTGGTGCAGCGCCGCCACGTCCATGTCGAACGCGTCGTCCTCGATCGCTGCCTGCACCGCGTAGCCCGGGCGCAGCGCGGGCACCAGCGCCGTGATCTCCGGGATTGAGGCCGCGCGCAGGCCGGTACCCTCGGCGAGCAGGCGGCCGAGGTGCTCGCGCTGCTCGGGCGGCGCCAGGAACACCACCGGGCGGTGCGCCAGGATGGGGGAGTCGGTGAAGCCCTCGGGGGGACGCTCGAAGAAGCCGCGGGACAGCCCGGTCAGCACCCGCACGTCCGGCGGCCCGTAGTTCTGAATCCAGATGGCGGCAGAGCGCCCGGTGCTGTGATAGCCGGCCGCCTCCTCCGCCTCGATCAGCGCGACGCGGTGGTCGGCCGAGAGGTGGGCGGAGACGGTGGCCCCGGCGATGCCGGCGCCGATGACGATGACATCGAAGGCGTGCGTGTCCATGCCGCCAGCATCACCGGGCCGAGCCGGCAGCGCAAGCGATCTGCGGTGGCGCTACTTGGAATACACCAGGTCCGGCAGCCACATGGCGATCCCCGGCACTGCCGAGAGGATCACCACCGCGACCGCCATGATCGCCACGAACGGCAGCGTGCCCCGGATGATCGGCCCCAGGCCGATATCCGGCGCGATCCGGTTGATGACGAAGATGTTGAGGCCGACCGGAGGGTGGATCAGCCCCATCTCCATGACCACCGCCATCACCACGCCGAACCAGACCAGGTCGAAGCCACTCTCGCGCAGCGGCGGCAGGATGATCGGCGCGGTCATCAGGATGACCGACACCGGCGGCAGGAAGAAGCCGAGCGCCACGACCAGCAGCAGGATCGCCAGGAGCAGCAGCCACTTCGACAAATGGAGGCCCACGATCCACCCGGCCGCGGCCTGGCTGATGTGCAGGTAGCTCATCACGTAGCTGTACAGCAGGCTCATGCCGATGATCATCAGCAGCATGCCGCTCTCGCCCAGGGTCCCCATGAAGATCGGCTTCAGGTCGCTGAACCGGTAGGCGCCGTAGATGGCGGCGATCAGCAGCAGCGCCAGCACCGCGCCCAATCCCGCCGTTTCGCTCGGCGTGGCGATGCCGCCGTAGAGCGCCACCATGACCCCGGTCAGCAGCACCAGGAACGGCAGCACCCGCGGCAGGGCCGCGAGCTTGTCACGGAAGCTGTAGGTGTCCTGGCGCAGGATCTCGCTGCGGGCCGCGCCGCCCGCGGCGTCCGCGGTGGCCTGGCCGAACTCCCGCCTCCAGCGCAGCACCGCATAGAAGGCGAACAGGCCGACCAGCAGAAGGCCAGGGCCGATGCCCGCCAGGAACAGCCGCCCCAGCGACTGCTCGGCCGCGACCGCGTAGAGGATCAGCACGATGGACGGCGGCAGCAGGATGCCGAGCGTGCCTCCCGCCGCCACCAGCCCGGCCGCGAAGCCCGGCGAGTAGCCGCGGCGCCGCATCTCGGGGATGCCGGAGCTGCCGATGGCGCTGCACGTCGCCGGGCTGCTGCCGGCCATGGCGGCGAACAGGCCGCAGGCCAGCACCACCGCGACTCCCAAGCCGCCGGGCACCCGGTGCAGCCAGGTGTGCAGCGCGTCATACAGGTCCTTGCCCGCCCGGGACTTGCCGATGGCGGCGCCTTTCAGGATGAACAGCGGGATGGTCAGCAGGGTGATGCTGGCCAGCTCCTCATAGACGTTCTGCGCCACGGTATCGAGCGACGCCGCCGGCATGAAGGCGACCATGAACACCGTCGCGACCCCGCCCAGGGCGAAGGCGATGGGCATGCCGGAGAACAGGGCGGCGAGGGTCGCCCCGCCGTACATAAGGCCGATCTGCAGGGTGGACACGGCGCGGCTCTACGGCCGGGCGGGCGCGAGGTGTGCGGGCTGGCTGTCGCCGTGGCGGCTGCCCATCACCTGCAGCAGCAGTTGCAGCGCCAGCAGGACGGTGCCGGCCGCCATGCAGCCGTAGGGTATCCACAGCGGCGGCCCCCAGGCAGAGGGCGTGGTCTGCCCGTCTTCCAGCGCCTCCAGCAGCAGCGCCACGCTTTTCCAGGCGAAGAACGCCACGAACAGGAAGCTCAGCAGGTCCGCCAGCACCCGGCGCACGCGGTCGATGCCGGGCGGCAGGACATGGGCCAGCGCGTCGATCGCGACATGGCCACGCCGCGCCTGAATCCAGGCGGCGGAGGCGAAGGTCGCGCCGATCAGCAGGAAGGTGCTCAACTCGTCCTGCCAATCGCTTGGCGTGCTGAAGAAGTAGCGGCCCGCGACCTCCCAGGTCAGCACGACCCCGGCAGCGGCAATCGCCAGCGCCGACAGCACCGCCATGGCCGCGTTCACCGCGCCCAGCACGGCCTGCGCCCCGCCCAGCACGCCGAGCCGGGGCACGTCCGCCGCAGGGATCGCGCCCGAGGCCGCGTCGATGCCGTGGCTGCTCAAGCGATGGCCTCGGCAAGCTTCAGCATCGTGGCGCAGGCGGCGCTGCGGGCGGCGAAGTCCTTCCACGCCGTTTCCTGCGCGACCGCCTTCCACTTGGCGATGGCGGCGTCGTCCATGTCCCGCGCCGTGATGCCCGCCCTAAGATAGACCCGCGCCAGATCCTCGTCGTCCGCCTTCGCCGCCTGCAGGCCGAACGCTTCCAGCTCCGCGCCGACCTCGGTCACGGCGGCCTGATGCGCCGCCGGCAGCCCATCGAAGATCTGCTTGGACATCAGCAAGGGTTCGAACATGAACCAGAAACTGCCGGTGCGCCCGGTGGTCACCGCCTTGCTGATCTCCTCCAGTCGGAAGGAGATCAGGCTGGTGGAGGACGTCACCGCCGCGTCCAGCGATCCCGTCTGCATCGCGGCGTAGATCTCGTTGCTCGGCACCGAGCTGATGATGCCGCCGGCCGCCTTGAGCATCAGGTCCATCTCCCGCGAGCCGCCGCGCACCTTCAGGCCCTTCACGTCGTCCGGTTGGACGACCGGCGCGCTGCGGGACGCCGTGCCGCCCGCCTGCCAAAGCCAGGTGACGATCTTGACGCCGCGCTTATCCAGCACGCGGTCCAGCTCCTGGCCGATGGCCTGTCCCTTCCAAGCGAGACCCTGCTCGTAGCTCGTCACCAGGCAGGGCATCAGCCCGATGTTGACCTCCGGCACCTCGCCCCCGGCGTAGGCCAGGGGATAAAGGGTCAGGTCCAAGGCGCCGCGGCGCAGGGCGGAGAACTGCGCCACGGTCTTCATCAGCGACGAACCCGGGTAGATCTCGAACGCCAGCTCGTTGTCGGTGCGCTTCTGCACCTCGGCGGCGAAGCGGCGCACCAGGCGGTCGCGGAAATCGCCTTGCTCCGCCGTGCCGCCGGGAAACTGGTGGCTGATCTTCAACGTGCGGACCGCGGCGCGCGCACCCGGAGAGCGCAACAACGCCGGAGCGGCCAGCATGGTGCCCATCACAGCGCGACGAGTGATCAACGGCGTGTCCTCCGCAATCTTTTAGTGTATTTCCATGATTGGATACGCTGGCACAGCAACCAGCGCAAGATTGCAGTGCGACGCCGGGCGGCGTGGCACGGCGCCCACGCGGAACCACCCTGCCCGCACCAAGGACACAACGTGACCAGACGCGACTATCCCACCCGCCCGCTCGTCGGCATCGGCGTGGTGCTGCTGAAACCCCCGAGCGCAGCCATGCCCGGCACGGTGCTGCTGGTGCGCCGCGGCAAGCCGCCGGCCATGGGCCGATGGAGCCTGCCCGGCGGCGCACAGGACCTCGGCGAGACGGCGGAGCAAGCCGCCCGGCGCGAGTTGGCCGAGGAAACCGGCCTGTCCTGCGGTCCGCTGATCCTGGCAGCGAACGTTGACAGCATCCACCGCGACGCCGCAGGCCGAGTGGAGTACCACTACACGATCCTAGACTTTGCCGCTTATTGGCAAAGCGGCGAGCCGATGGCCGGCAGCGACGTCACCGACGCGCTGTTTGCCCCGCTCGACGGCCTAGACCGTTACGGGCTGTGGAGCGAGGCGCACCGGGTCATCGACACGGCGCAGCGGCTGCTCAGCTCCGCTTCCGACGTGACGGCGATGCCCGGCCGAAGTTGAGGGAGGCAGCGGCGCCGGCGCAAATCAAGCCGATCCCTGCCGGAACCAGCCAAAGCGGCCGCAGCAAGAACGGCAACTCGAGCCACGTCCAACTCCAGACCGGACTCTGTTTCTGTATCCAGGAGAGCCAGGTGCCGTCCATCAGCATCAGGCCCTGCCCGAGCGTCATGCCAAATGGTGTCAACGCGGCGATGGCGATTGCGGCAACCAGGAACAGCGCGGCCAACGTGGCGAAGATGCGTGATGCGATCATACAAACAGCTTTTCGTTCGTCATCCCAGCATACAGCCCGGCGACGTACTCGCCATAGCCATTATAGATGCGGGTCGGCACGCGCTGGTTGTCACCCAGCAGCCGCTCGGTGGCCTGGCTCCAGCGCGGATGCGGCACGTCGGGGTTCACGTTGGCCCAGAAGCCGTATTCCTGGGGCTGGATTCCCTCCCAGAACGTCACCGGCCGCTTATCGGTAAAGGTCATTTTCACGATCGACTTCACCGACTTGAACCCATACTTCCAAGGCAAGACCAAGCGGAGCGGCGCGCCGTTCTGCTTCGGCAGGGTCTTGCCATAGAGACCGGTCGCGATGAAAGCAAGGTCGTTGTCCGCCTCCTCCATGGTCACGCCTTCGACGTAGGGCCACTCGAAGCTGGGCAGGCGCAGGCCCGGCATCGTCTTGGGATCAGCCAGGGTCTCCATCACGACGTAGCGCGCGCCGGACGTCGGGCCGGCCAAGCTGACCAGATCCCTCATCGGGAAACCGGTCCAGGGCACGGTCATCGCCCACCCCTCGACGCAGCGGTGGCGGTAGACCCGCTCCTCAAGCTGCACCTTCTTTAGGATGTCGTCCAGGTCCATCGTCCGCGGCGTGCCGACCATGCCCTCGAACTTGATGGACCACGGCGACACCGGCAGCCGCTGCGCGGCGCGCGAGATCGATTTGTCCGTGCCGAATTCATAGAAGTTGTTATAGGTCGTCGCGTCCCGCTCCGCCGTCAGCTCCCGGCCGGGGTCATACTTCGCGTTGCGCGGCGCGCCCTCCGCTCGGGCGGCAAACGGCATCGCGAGCAAGGCCGCGCCCGCCGCCCCGGCCAGCAAGCTGCGGCGCGCCAACATCAACGCTTCCGGCGTCGCGTCCCGTTCCGGTAGCTCCCAGCCGCGAATGGTCTTGATGTGCAAGGCGACGCCCTCCGAGAGAGTGCCCAGTGCGCAGCGTGCCGGGCATCGACGCCTGCCGCTCTCCGGCAGGTTGACCGTTATGTTGATTTCATAGGGTCGGTCTGCAAGGGTCCGGCCAAGGCTGCCCGCTCGCTGGCCAAGATGGAGATGCCGATGAACCTTGCCGCGTTCCCACGCGCCCGGCTGTGCCAGGCGCCCACGCCGCTGGAACCGCTGCCGCGCCTCACGAAAGCACTGGGCGGGCCGCAGGTCTGGGATGACCTGACCGGCATGGGCTGGGCGGCAACAAGGTGCGCAAGCTGGAGTTCCTGGTGGGCGACGCGCTGGCCAAGGGCGCCGACCATCTGGTCACGCAGGGTGCCGTGCAGTCCAACCACGTGCGCCAGACCGCCGCGGCCGCCGCCAAGCTCAGCCTGGCCTGCAACGCCGTCCTGGAGCACCGGATCGAGACGAGCGACAGCGCCTACCTCAACAGCGGCAACGTGCTGCTGGACCGCCTGCTGGGCTGCGCCATCGAGTGCCGGCCCGGCGGCGCCGACATGCAAGCCGCCATCGAGGAGGCCGGCGCCCGGCCCTACTTGATCCCCGCTGGCCGCAGTCCCGTGACGCGCCGCACTGGAAATTTGAGGCGCGCCGGTTTCGCATCGATGCGACCGAAGCATTCACGCCCTCCATGTGGCAACGCATCGACATACATGGGCTTTACCGCAAGGCGCTGAGCCTGCTGCCCGAGACGATGGATGGCCAGGCTCCGTTGACAGTTGGTCCCGAGTGCCCCGTCACGCTGGACGAACTGCTGCTGGAAGGACACTAAACCGAGCGAGCCACAGAGTCCGGCAAACTGCAAATAGCAAGAGCAGACACGAACCATGCAGTCTGGTGCGTTTGTTGATGAAACTGGTGGGCCCGGTGGGACTCGAACCCACGACCACAAGATTAAAAGTCCCGTGCTCTACCAACTGAGCTACAGGCCCATGCCGCCGCCGCGGCCCGCGAGGCCGGGCCGCGGCGCATTCCTATTACGACTTGGCGTCGGCCGCCACCTGCATGCGGATGATCTTGTCGGGGTTGGACACTTGGCCACCCCCGCCGCTGCCGCGCTTGATCTTGTCCACGAACTCCATGCCCTGCACGACCTGGCCCCAGATCGTGTACTGGCCGTCCAGATGCGGGGCCGGGGCGAACATGATGTAGAACTGGCTATTGGCGCTGTTGGGATCGCCGGTCCGGGCAGCGCCCACGGTGCCGCGCAGGAAGTGCGCGTCGCGGCTGAACTCGGCAGGCAAGTTGCCCATGTCGCTGCCGCCGGTGCCAGTGCCGGTCGGGTCGCCACCCTGGGCCATGAAGCCCTCGATGACCCGGTGGAACACCGTTCCGTCATAGAACCCCTTGCGTGCCAGGGCCTTGACCCGCTCGACGTGCTTCGGCGCCAGGTCCGGGCGCAGGCGGATGACCACCCGGCCGTCCTTCAGGTCCATGTACAGCGTGTTCTCGGGGTCGAGGGCCGGCTGCTGGGACGAGGCTTGTTCAGACATCAGTGTTCCGATCGCGATGGTTGCAAGGAAGTGCCGGCGCTGCATGCCGAGACTCATGGCGTTCTCCGTTGATGGCCCCAAGCCGTCCCGGTTAAGCGGGGCCGGTCAAGCCGGGCGCACCCGCGCCAGCGTCCGCGCCAGCGTCAGGCTCGGCACGAAGCTGGACACGTCGCCGCCCAGCCGGGCGATTTCCTTCACGAAGCGGGACGAGATGAACTGGTGCCGCTCGCTCGCCATCAGGAACACCGTTTCCACCTCGTGGTCCAGGCGGTAGTTCATCCCAGCCATCTGGAACTCGTAATCGAAATCCGACACCGCCCGCAGCCCGCGCACGATCACGCCCGCGTTGACGCGACGGGCGAGGTCGATCAGCAGGCAGTCGAAGCTCATCACCTCGATCTCGGTGCCGGTCCGCGCGGCGATGGCGTCGGTCTCGGCGCGCACCAGCTCGACGCGCTCTGCCAACGGGAACAGCGGCGACTTGCCGGCGTTTTCCGCGACGCCGATGACCAAACGGTGCACCACCCGGGCGGCGCGGGCGATGATGTCGGTGTGGCCGTTGGTCACCGGGTCGAACGTGCCGGGGTACAGGCCGACGTGCTGGACCGGACTGGAACGCGGCTCAGGCATCGGACGGCTCCGCCCCTCCGGCATCCTCGGACCCCGCATCCTCGGAATTGGCATCCTCGGTCTGGGCGCCCGGCACCTCGACCACCGGGAACACGCTGATGACATGCTCAGTGTCGCCCAGGCGGAACATCCGGACGCCCATGCTGGCCCGGCCGGTCACGCGGACCTGATCGGCCGGGACGCGGATCAGCCGGCCCTCGTCCGTCACCAGCATCACGTCGTCGCCGGGCCGGACCGGGAAGCTCGCGGCCACCGCCGTGCCGTTGCGCGGCGATAGCTTGATGTTGCTGATCCCTTGCCCGCTGCGCCGGGTCACGCGGTACTCGGACGCGGGCGTGCGCTTGCCGAAGCCGGCGTTCGTCACCGTGAGCAGGATTTCCCCGGCGTCGGCGATCTCCGCCACGGCCGCGGGGGACAGCGCCGGCTCCGCCTCCTCCAGCGCGTCCTCAGTCTCCCCCGCGGCGCCGTCCTCATCCGTCTCGGCCGCCGCGTCCTCCGGGTCATCCGTCTCGACGTGGCGCAGCACGGACAGGCTGATGACCTCGTCGCCTGCTGCCCGGCGGATGCCGCGCACGCCCGAACTGTCGCGCCCGCTGAACACGCGCAGGTTGTCGTCACGGATCTGGAACCGGATGCAGCGGCCGGCCCGCGTCGCCAGGAACACGTCGTCGCCCTCCCGGCAGGTCGCGACGCCGATCAGCCGGTCGCCGTCGTCGAGCTTCATGGCGATCAGGCCGCTCGCCCGGACGTTGCGGAAATCCGACAGCCTGTTGCGCCGCACGTTGCCGCTCGCGGTCGCGAACACGAGGTGCAGGCTCTCCCACAGGTTCTCGTCCTGCGGCAGCGGCAGCACGGCGGTGATGCCGTCCGTGCCGAGTTCCGGCAGCATGTTCACCAAGGCGCGCCCCTTGGCGGTCGGGCTGGCCTCCGGCAGGCGCCACACCTTCTCCCGGAACGCCTTGCCGCCGCTGCTGAAGAACAGCACCCATTGGTGGGTGTGGGCGTTGAAGCTGCGGGTCACGATGTCGTCGCCACGGGTGCCGGCGGCGGTCCGGCCGCGCCCGCCGCGGTTCTGCTGGCGGAAGATCTCCAGCGCCGTGCGCTTGATGAAGCCGTCCCGGGTGATGGTGACGACCATCTGGCCCGGCTCGATCAGGCTCTCGTCGTCCTGATCGACGGCGGCATCGACGATGGACGTGAGGCGCGGGCTGTCGAGCTCGGCGCGGGCGGCCAACAGCTCGTCGCGCATGACCTCCAGGCGCCGCGGCCGGCTGTCGAGGATTTCCAGCAGGTCGCCGATCCGGGTCGCGACCTCGGCCAGCTCGGCCTGGATCTTGTCGCGCTCCAGCCCGGTCAGCCGGGCCAGGCGCAGCTCCAGGATGCCGCGGGCCTGCGCGTCCGTCAGGCGCACGGTGTCGTCCACGATCTGGTTGCCGCTGTCGTCGATCAGCGCCAGCAGCGCCGACACGTCGCCCGCGGGCCAGGCGCGGTCCATCATGGTGGCGCGGGCGGTGGCGGCGTCCGGGCTTTCGCGGATCACCCGGATCATCGCGTCGATGTTGGCGACCGCGATGGCGAGGCCGACCAGCAAGTGCGCGCGCTCCCGCGCCTTGTTCAGCTCGAACCGGCTGCGGCGCAGGATCACGTCCTCGCGGAAGGCGATGAACACCTCCAGCGCCTCCTTCAAGCCCATCAGCCGCGGGCGCCCGGCGTCCAGCGCCAGCATGTTCACGCCGAAGCTCGTCTGCAGTTGGGTGAAGCGGTAGAGCTGGTTCAGCACCACCTCCGCCGTCGCTTCCCGCCGCAGCTCGATGACGATGCGCATGCCGTCGCGGTCGCTCTCGTCGCGCAGGTCGGTGATGCCTTCGACCGCCTTGGCGCGCACCAGCTCGGCGATGCGCTCCAGCAGGGTGGCCTTGTTCACCTGGTAGGGGATCTCGGTGACGATGATGGCCTGGCGTCCGCCCTTCATGTCCTCGATCGCCGCCTTGGCCCGGACCACGACGCTGCCGCGCCCGCTTTCGAAGGCGCTGCGGATGCCGGCGCGGCCGAGGATCAGCCCGCCGGTCGGGAAGTCCGGGCCGGGCACGATGCGCATCAGCTCGTCGAGCGTCGTCGCCGGCTCGGCGATCAGCGCCAGGGCGGCGTCGATGACCTCAGCCGGGTTGTGCGGCGGGATGTTGGTCGCCATGCCGACGGCGATGCCGTTTGCGCCGTTGATGAGCAGCACCGGGTAGCTGGCCGGCAGCACCCGCGGCTCCAGGTTGCTCTCGTCATAGGTCGGCGTGAAATCGACGGTGTCCTTGTCGATGTCGAGCAGGATGTAGTTGGACGCCCGGGACAGCCGCGACTCGGTGTAGCGCATCGCCGCCGGCGGGTCGCCATCGACGCTGCCGAAGTTGCCCTGGCCGTCGATCAGCGGCACGCGCATGGAGAAGGTCTGCGCCATGCGCACCAGCGCGTCGTAGATCGAGGCGTCGCCGTGCGGGTGGTAGTTGCCCATCACCACGCCGACCGTCTGCGCAGACTTGCGGTACGGCTTGTCCAACGTGTAGCCGGCCTGCTGCATGGCATACAGGATGCGGCGGTGCACCGGCTTCAGCCCGTCGCGCGCGTCGGGCAGCGCCCGGCTGACGATGACGGACATGGCGTAGTCGAGGTAGGAGCGCCGCATCTCCTCTTCGAGAGTCACCTGGGGGGCGCCAGGCACGCCGGGCAGGGCGGGAGTCTCAGGGGGGTCGAGGTCTGACAAGGAAGACTTTCGCTGGAGTCAGTGGGCCGGGTTAGAACGGAATCTCGTCATCAAGGTCGCCGCCCTTGCTGGGTTCCCAGGACGGACTGCCGCCACCGCCGCCGGACCGCTCGGACGCTGGGGCGCGCTCGCGCGGCTGATAGCCACCGCCGCCGCCCATGCCGCCCTCCTCGCCCCGGCCGCTCAGCATCGTCAGCTCGCCGCGGAAGGCCGGGATGACGATCTCCGTCGTATACTTGTCCTGGCCGGACTGGTCCTGCCACTTCCGCGTCTCGACCCGGCCCTCAAGGTAGACCTTGCTGCCCTTCTTCAAGTACTTCTCGGCGATCTCGCCCAGCTTCTCGTTCTTGATGACCACGTTGTGCCACTCGGTCTTCTCCTTGCGCTCGCCCGAGCCGCGGTCGCTCCAGCTTTCGCTGGTCGCCAAGGTGAAATTGACCACCTTGCCGCCATTCTGGAAGCTGCGCACCTCCGGGTCCTTGCCCAGGTTGCCGATCAGGATCACCTTGTTGACGCTGCCCGCCATATCTCGTCACCTTCCACCACTCGGACTCGCACCGGTCCTGCGACTATACCCCGTGTCCCCTGGCCGAGCCAGGGCGGGGGTGCGATGCAGGACCCGGCAGGGTTTTCAACATCGCTCCATGCTGTCATATGGGGTGAACGATACCAGAACGCTAGGACGGTTCGCATGGCCGGCTCCATCCGCGTGCGCGGCGCGCGCGAGCACAACCTGAAGAACATCGACGTCGAAATCCCGCGCGACAGCCTGACGGTGATCACCGGGCTGTCCGGTTCCGGAAAGTCGTCGCTGGCGTTCGACACCATCTACGCCGAGGGCCAGCGCCGCTACGTCGAAAGCTTGTCGGCGTACGCACGGCAGTTCCTCGAATTGATGGGCAAGCCCGACGTGGACAGCATCGAGGGCCTGTCCCCCGCCATCTCCATCGAACAGAAGACCACCAGCCGCAACCCGCGCAGCACGGTCGGCACCGTCACCGAGATCCACGACTACATGCGCCTGCTCTGGGCGCGGGCCGGCGTGCCCTACTCGCCTGCCACCGGCGAGCCGATCGAGGCGCAGACCGTGAGCCAGATGGTGGACCGTGTGGCCGCCATGCCGGAGGGCACACGCCTGCTGCTGCTGGCGCCCGTGGTGCGGGACCGCAAGGGCGAGTACCGCAAGGAGCTGGCGGAGCTGCAGCGCAAAGGCTTCACCCGGGTCAAGGTGGACGGCAAGCTGTTCGAGATCGGCGAGGTGCCGGCGCTTAACCGGAAGGTCAAGCACGACATCGACGCCGTGGTGGACCGAGTCGTGGTGCGCGACGGCATCCAGACCCGGCTCGCCGACAGCTTCGAGACGGCACTCGGCCTGGCCGACGGCGTGGTCTATGCGGAGGACGCCGACACCGGCGCCCGCACCGTGTTCAGCAGCCGCTTCGCCTGTCCCGTCAGCGGCTTCACCATCGAGGAGATCGAGCCGCGGCTGTTCTCCTTCAACAGCCCGCACGGCGCCTGCCCGGCCTGCGACGGCCTGGGCTTGGAGCAGTTCTTCGACCCCAGCCTGGTCGTTCCCGACGAGCGCGTGAGCCTCGCCGAGGGCGCCATCGCCCCCTGGAGCGGCGCGCAAAGCCCGTACTACGACCAGACGCTTGCCAGCCTCGCCAAGCACTTCAAGGCCAGCACCCGCACGCCCTGGCACGAGCTGCCGGACCAGGTGCGGGCGGCCATCCTGCTCGGCACTGATCAGGAGGAGATCGAGTTCGCCTACAAGGACGGCGTGCGGTCCTACTCGGTGAAGAAACCGTTCGAGGGCGTGCTGCGCAACCTGCAGCGCCGCTGGCAGGAGACCGACAGCGCCTGGGTGCGGGAGGAGATGAGCCGGTTCCAGGCCGACAAGCCCTGCGCCGTCTGCCACGGCGCGCGGCTGAAGCCGGAGGCGCTGGCGGTGAAGATCGCCGGGCACAACCTGGCGCAGGCGGCCGAGCTGCCCATTCGAAGGGCGCTCGCCTGGTTCCAGGACGCCGGCGCGACGCTGACCCCGCAGCGCCAGGAGATCGCCCGGCGCATCCTGCGCGAGATCGTCGAGCGGCTGCAGTTCCTCGTGGACGTGGGCCTCGATTACCTGACCTTGGCCCGCGGCAGCACCACGCTGTCGGGCGGCGAAAGCCAGCGCATCCGCCTCGCGAGCCAGATCGGCTCCGGCCTCACCGGCGTGCTGTATGTGCTGGACGAACCCAGCATCGGCCTGCACCAGCGCGACAACGAGCGGCTGCTCGGCACGCTGCGCCGGCTGAAGGGCCTGGGCAACACGGTGCTGGTCGTGGAGCACGACGAGGACGCGATCCGCGCCGCCGACCACCTGATCGACATGGGGCCGGCCGCCGGGGTGCACGGCGGCCACGTCATCGCTGAGGGCACGCCGGAGGAGGTCGCGGCCCACCCCGACAGCATCACCGGCGCATACCTGTCAGGCCGCCGCCACATCCCGATCCCCGGCCGGCGCCCCATCGACCCAGACCGGGTCATCCGCGTCGTCGGCGCCCGGGGCAACAACCTGAAGTCGGTCACGGCCGAGTTCCCGCTCGGCACCTTCACCTGCGTCACCGGGGTGTCCGGCGGCGGCAAGTCGACGCTGGTGGTGGACACGCTGTTCAAGGCCGCGAGCCGGCGCCTGATGGGGTCGGGCGAGGCGCCCGCGCCGCACGACCGGGTGGAAGGGCTGGACCTGCTCGACAAGATCATCGACATCGACCAGTCGCCCATCGGCCGCACCCCGCGGTCCAACCCGGCCACCTACACCGACCTGTTCGCCCCCATCCGCGACTGGTTCGCGGAACTCCCGGAAAGCCGGGCGCGCGGCTACAAGTCCGGGCGGTTCAGCTTCAACGTCAAGGGCGGGCGCTGCGAGGCGTGCCAGGGCGACGGGCTGATCAAGATCGAAATGCACTTCCTGCCGGACGTGTTCGTGACCTGCGACACCTGCAAGGGCGCCCGCTACAACCGCGAAACCCTGGAAATCAAGTTCCGCGGCAAGTCGGTGGCGGACGTGCTGGACATGAGCGTGGACGAGGCCGTGCCGTTCTTCAGCGCCGTCAACCGCATCCGCGACCGGCTGACCATCCTGCAGCAGGTCGGCCTCGGCTACATCAAGCTGGGGCAGCAGGCGACGACGCTCTCGGGCGGGGAGGCGCAGCGGATCAAGCTGTCCAAGGAACTGGCCCGGCGCGCCACCGGGCGCACGCTCTACATCCTCGACGAACCCACCACCGGGCTGCACTTCGAGGACGTGCGCAAGCTGCTGGAGGTGCTGCACGCGCTGGTGGCCCAAGGCAACACCGTTGTGGTGATCGAGCACAACCTGGAGGTCATCAAGACCGCCGACTGGGTGCTGGACCTGGGACCGGAGGGCGGCGAGGGCGGCGGGCGCGTGGTGGCGGAGGGCACGCCCGAGGACGTCGCGGCCAGTCCCGCCAGCCACACCGGCCGCTTCCTCCGTCCCCTGCTGCCGGACGCGGCGCCCAGGCTGCGCAAGACCGCCTGAGTGTGGCGGAGCTGCAGGTCCGCTCCGGCCATGTCGTCGCCCTACGCCTGTTCGACGTCGCCTACGCCATCGACCTCGGCCGCGTGGAGGACATCTGGGCGCGCCACGCCGGCACGGCGAGCAGCCGCAGCCGGCTGAGCGCCACGCCCGCCAAGGCGGTGGCGTTCGGCGTGCCGCCGGTCGCGCTGTCGCTCGACGCCATTCCGCTGAACCTCGGCCCCATCGCGGCGACCGCGGCGGTGACGGCGCGCATCTACGACTTCGGCGTGGTGGCGCTGGCGCTGCGGGTGGCGACGGTGGACCTGAGCTGGCCCGACTACACCGCGCTGCTGAACGCGATGGACGCGCATGGGGACGGCGGACGGCTGTGGGAGGGCCTGCTGGCCCGGGTCCGTGGCCTGCTGGCGGAGGCGCTGGTGCGTCCGACCGGCTCCGCTATCGAGGAGGACTACCTGATCGGCACCGTGCACGCTTTCAGCGAACCGCTGACCGCCGCCGCCTTGCGGGACCGCGTGGACCTGGTGCCGCTGCTGTCCGGCGAGCAGCGGCCCCTGTCCGAGGGCGCCCGGCGCGACCTGCTGCGGCAGAGCTTCTCCTACTACGCCGATGACCTGGTCGTGCTGACCTGGGACCGGGCCTTCATCTACGAGCCGCGCGGCGATAGCGACGTGGCGGACGTGCTGGAGGTCGCCAACGCGCAGCTCCTGGAGATGCGCTACTACGACGAGCTGCTCGACGACGAGCTGCCGTGGATGTACGGCCTGGTGCAGACCACCCGCCGCACGGCCATCCTGGCGCCCCGCCGCTTCGCCAAGCTGGCCCGGCGGCTCTACACCCTGGTTGCCGAAGTCACCGAATTGACCGAGAAGGCCGACAACGCGCTGCAGGTGACGGAGGACGTGTACCTCGCCCGCATCTACGCCTCGGCGTTGGGCCTGTTCCGCGTGCCGACCGTGAGCGCCGCGGTGGACCGCAAGCTCTCGATCATCCGCGACACCTACACGGCGCTTTACGATGAGGCGAACAGCAGCCGGGCCGGGCTGATGGAGTTCCTGATCCTGGTGCTGATCGCGGTCGAGATCGTCCTGGCGCTGGTGCGTTCGTGACCTGCCGCCCGACTATGCGGCGAAGCGCCGATGCGGTAAAATGGGAACCTATGGTCTGGTCCCATCTGGAGTAGCTTCTCCGATGAATGATGTCGTCACCACTCCAAAAACCAAGATCGAAGTCAAGGTCGAGCGGCCAAAGCTGCACAAGGTCATCCTGGTCAACGACGACTTCACCCCCCGCGAGTTCGTCGTGCGGGTGCTGAAGGCGGAGTTCCGCGTGGCCGAGGACCAGGCGCAGCGGGTGATGATCACCGCGCACCGGCGCGGCTCCTGCGTCGTGTCCGTCTACACCAAGGATATCGCCGAGGCCAAGGCGACCAACGCGACCGACCTGGCGCGGAGCAAGGGCTACCCGCTGCTGTTCACCACCGAGCCTGAAGAGTAGCGCAGGCGTCCACCAGCTTTAACCTCACCTTAACAAACTTTAGCGCGTCTCGCCCGGCCTTCCCGTAGCACCTCCCGCTCCAACGCGAGAGGTCGCCGTGGCCAGGGTTCCAACGTTCCAAGACAGGATGCAGGGCGCGGGTGGCGTGACGACCGGGTTCGACTATCTTCGGATCGGCCTGTCCGTCGCCGTGCTCGCCTGGCATGCCAACGCGCTCAGCGCACGCTCACTTGAACTTGACGAGGCGTTGTGGTCGGGACCGTTCCGCTTTCTTCCCGCGGCCATCATCCCCATGTTCTTCGCCTTGTCCGGCTTCCTGGTGGCCGGGAGCCTGGGTCGGACCCGGCTGCACCAGTTCGTCACGCTGCGCTTCATCCGGCTGATACCCGCCCTGGCGGTTGAGATCACGCTGTCTGCCGTGATCATCGGGCTGGTCTTCACCACCTTGCCAGCGTCGCAGTACCTCGGCAGCAGAGGGTTCTACGCCTACTTCCTCAACATCGTCGGCGACATCCACTTCTACCTTCCGGGCGTGTTCGACGAGGCGCCTTCTCAGGGCCTGGTGAACGGGCAGCTATGGACTATCCCGTTCGAGCTTGAATGCTACTTGGCATTGGTGCTGCTGGCCGTTTCGACGGTGATCAGGCGGCGGTTCGCCTTTGTGGCCATTGTCGCCGCGCTGTCGCTTGCGTTCACCGTGCGGGCCTTGACCGGCCCCCCTATAAGCGCCGTCACTCACGCGCCGGGCCGGGTACTGGTCGTTTGCTTCCTGGCCGCGGTCAGCCTTCATCTGTATCGCGACCGCATCCCTTGCTCCAACCTCCTGGGCGTCATCTCGGCGCTTGCGACGGCGGTGTTCCTGCAGATACCCAATGCCTCGTACCTGGCTGCGTTCCCTGTCGCTTACCTGACGGTCTGGCTCGGGCTGATGCGCCCGCCGGCGATCCCGTTCGGCGACCTGTCGTACGGCGTGTACCTGTTCCACTGGCCGATCCAGCAATCCATCGTGCACGCGGTCCCAGGCATTCACTCCGGGTGGATCATGGTGCTGGTCTCGTTGCCGCTGACGGCGGTCTGCGCCTGGCTGTCCTGGAACTTGATCGAGAAACCGATCCTTGTCCGGAAGAAGCCGATCCTGGCCGCCGTTGACCGCGCGTGGGCCGCCATCCCGACGCCGGGCCGCCTCATCGGGCAGCGCCACGCGGGGAAGGCGCAGGCCAGCGCCGCCGCGGCCGTCCAGGCCGACTGAACGGCAGCCCTCTCCGTCAGACCCGGCCCCGCAGGGCAGCAACCGTCACCGCCAAGCGGTCAGCCAGGCCGCGCGCGCCATGGCGGGGCCGTGCCAAGTCCCGTGCGGCGAGCACGGCCGGGAGCGCCGCGGCGACGGCTTGCCGCGGCAGACGCTGCGCCCGGCCAGCCTCCAGCCATTCGGACGCTATCGCGGCGATGCGCGCCCGCACTCCACCCAAGGCAGCATGGCCCGGGTCGGCGATGACATCCTCGGGGCTGAGGCCGTGCTGCGCCAGCACGTCCGCCGGCAGCACGCAGCGGGACTGCCGGGCCAGGGCGGGAACGCTGCGCAGCACTCCCGCCGTGCCGTAGGCCGCGCCCAGGTCGCGCAACGCATCGAGCGCCGGACCGGCGGCGCCAAGCGCGCGTCCCGCCGCCACCGCCACGCCGCCCGCGGCCGCCCGCAGGTAGTCGCGGAACGCGGCCTCGGTCTCCATCGGCTCGGTTTCCGCTTCCCGCCCGTCGATCATGG
>CAXUJE010000065.1:4318-19930 GCA_964251035.1 uncultured Acetobacteraceae bacterium | reverse complement strand
ACCAAGACCTCTGCCGCCTCCGCCCCATAGCGCAGCGTGGCCCCGCGCGCCGCCGCAAGCCCGGCCAGCGCCTGCGCGATCCTGTGCATGCCGCCGTCCACCAGCCACACGCCGTCCCGCTCGACATGCGCCACCAGCATCAGCGTGGCCGGCGCGAGGAACGGCGAGGACCCGCAATACGTCGCGTAGCGCCCGAACAACTGCCGCAGCCGCGGGTCGGCGAAGTGCTGGCTCAGCGCCTTCCACAGCGTGTCGAACGGGCGGATGCCCCAGAGCGCCACCGCCCCGGCATCCCGCACCAGCGACCCCATGCTGGGCCGCGCGCCCCGGATAAACGGCTTTTCCAGCGTCGCATAGATCCGCCGGGCTTCCGCTGAGAACGCTCGGAATCCCCGCGCCTCAGCCGCACCGGCAAGTTGCCCTATGGCGTCGACCGATTGCTCCAGGTCCGCGAACAGGTCCAATTTCTGATCGGCCGACCAGGCGTGCCGGGCCAGGACGCGGGCCGGGCGCAGGGACAGGTGATCGGACAGCAGCGCGCCCGCGTCGGCGAAGACCGACTCGAACACCCACCGCATCGTGAACACCGTGGGACCGGCATCCAGCCGCCGCCCGGCCACGGCCACCTCCCGCAGCTTGCCCCCGGGCGTCGCCGCGCGTTCCAGCAGCGTCACGTCCAGCCCGGCGCAGGCCAGCTCCAGCGCCGCCACCAAGCCGCCCACTCCGCCGCCGATCACCACGACTTGACGCGCCACGCCCCCTCCGAGAATCCGCTTGACCTGAATGTCAATTAACGTTGACAGTCCCGTTTGACAACTCAGCCTGACAGGGCAGCAGCAGGGGAAGCGCAATGGACGTCATGGGGCGGATCGAGCGGGCGTTGTATGCGGCGGTGTCGCGCGCCGATGTCGAGGCGTGCCCGCCCCGCCTCGCCGCCGCCATGCGCCACGCCGTGTTCCCGCGCGGCGCCCGCATCCGCCCGCGCCTGTGCCTCGCCGTCGCCGCCGCGTGCGGGGAAGACGAGCCGGGCGTGACCGACGCCGCCGCCGCTTCCATCGAGCTGCTGCACTGCGCGTCGCTGGTGCATGACGACCTGCCGTGCTTCGACGACGCCGACACGCGCCGCGGCCGTCCCACGGTGCACCGCGCCTTTGGCGAGCCGCTGGCCGTGCTCGCCGGCGACGCGCTGATCGTGCTGGCGTTCCAGACCCTGGCCTATGGCGCCGCCCTCACCCCGAAGCGTCTGGCGCCGTTGATGCTGACGGTTGCCGGATCGGTCGGCGTGCCCGGCGGCATCGTCGCCGGGCAGGCCTGGGAATGCGAGGATGCCGTGGACCTCGCGCAATACCAGCGCGAGAAGACCGGCGCGCTGTTCGCCGCCGCGACCGTCGCCGGCGCCGCCTCTGCAGGGGCAGAGGCCGAGCCGTGGCGCATGCTGGGCGCGCGGCTCGGGGAAGCGTTCCAGGTTGCCGACGACATCCTCGACGCCACGGCCGATCCGGACGCGGTCGGCAAGCCTGTCGGCCAGGACCTCGCCTTGGACCGCCCCAGTGCCGTGCGTGAGCTGGGCCTCGACGGCGCCATCATGCGGCTGGAGTCGCTGGCCGCCGCCGCCGTCGATGCCGTGCCGGCCTGCCCCGGCGCCACGGCGTTGCGTAGCCACATCCTGACTGAGACCATGCGGCTGCTGCCCAAGGAGCTGGCGCGGCACGCGGCATGATGCCTGCCGTCCTCGGGGCCGCCGCCGGGCGCTTCGATCTGCGGGTGCAGCGCGACCGGCTGGTGGCCAGCCCGCGCTTCCGGCGCTGGGCCGCAGCCTTCCCGTTTACCCGTCCGATAGCCCGGCGTCGCACCCGCGCGCTGTTCGACCTCTGCGCCGGCTTCGTTTATTCGCAGGTGTTGCAGGCCTGCGTGCAGTTGCGCCTGTTCGACATCCTCGCCGACGGCCCGCAGACCGCCGACGCGCTGTCGGCGCGGCTCGGCATCCCGCTCGACCGGACGAGGCGGCTGTTGCTCGCCGCCGCCTCGCTGAAGCTGCTGGCCCATCGCCGCGACGAGCGGTTCGGCCTGGGTTCGCTCGGCGCGGCCATGGTTGGCAACGCCGCGGTGTCGGCGATGGTGCTGCACCACCGCGAACTCTACGCGGACCTGAGCGACCCTGTTGGGCTGCTGCGCGCCCAGCCGGAGGCGACCGGGCTGTCCCGCTATTGGGCGTATTCCGGCAACGCTGGTGCCGCCGGGCTGGGCCGCGGCCAGGTCGCCGACTACACGGCGCTGATGGCCGCGTCGCAGCCGCTGGTGGCTGACGAGGTGCTGGCCGCCTACCGAATCGGCCGGCATCGGTGCCTGCTGGACGTGGGCGGGGGCGACGGCAGCTTCCTGCTCGCCGTGGCGGCGCGGGCGCCAGGGCTGCGGCTCATGCTGTTCGACCTGCCGCCCGTCGTGGAACAGGCCCGCGCCCGGCTGGCGGCGGCCGGGCTGACCGGGCGCTTCGCGGTGACGGGCGGAGACTTCCTGGCCGATTCCCTGCCCGGGGGCGCCGATATCGTCTCTCTGGTCCGTGTGATCCACGACCATGACAACCCGGCCGCGCTCGATATCCTGCGCGCCGCGCGCCGCGCCCTGCCGCCGGGCGGCACCCTGCTGCTGGCCGAACCCATGGCCAGGACGCCCGGCGCCGAGCCGATCGGCGACGCCTATTTCGGCTTCTACCTCATGGCGATGGGCCGTGGGCGCGCCCGGACGCAGGCCGAGCTGGCCGCCCTGCTGAACGCCGCCGGCTTCGGCAGCGTGCGCCGTGCGCCGACGCATACGCCGCTGCTGGTCAGCGTGCTCGTTGCGAAGGCGACGGGCGATGCCGGGTGTGTGTAAATCATGGTTGACACGCTAATTCGTCAGGGTAACTTGACAGAACACCGAGGCCGTATCGGCCCACGCAGCACCGGGAGGGCGCAGATGGAAGCAGTGGCAGTCGTTCTCACCGGTCCAGAGCGCCTGGCGCTCAGCCGCTTGCCGCTGGACGCGGCCGGTCCCGAGGATGTCGTCGTCGATATCGAGTGGAGCGGCATCAGCACGGGGACGGAGCGCCTGCTCTATACCGGGACGATGCCGCACTTCCCTGGCATGGGCTACCCGCTGGTGCCGGGCTACGAGTCGGTGGGCCGCGTCAGCGCCGCCGCCGTGGCGACGGGACGGCAGGTTGGCGAGCGCGTGTTCGTGCCGGGCGCGCGCTGCTTCGGCGACGTGCGCGGCCTGTTTGGCGGCGCTGCCTCCCGCGTCGTGGTCCCGGCAGGGCGGGTCGCCGTGTTCGACGAGCGGCTGGGCGAGGAGGCCGTGCTGCTGGCGCTGGCCGCGACCGCGCGGCACGCCTTGACGCTGCCGGGGGTGGCGGCGCCTGACCTCATCATCGGCCACGGCGTGCTCGGCCGCCTGCTGGCCCGGCTCGCGGTGCTGTCCGGGGCGCGGCCCGTGGTGTGGGAGCGCAACCCGGCCCGCGCCGCGGGCGCCGAGGGCTACGACGTGGTTGATCCCGATGCGGACAGCCGCCGCGACTACCGCGCCATCTACGACGTGAGCGGCGACGCCGGGCTGCTCGACACGCTGATCGGGCGGCTGGCGCCGGGCGGCGAGGTGGTGCTGGCCGGGTTCTACAGCGACCGGCTGAGCTTCGCCTTCCCGCCGGCCTTCATGCGGGAGGCGCGCATCCGCATCGCTGCGCAGTGGGTGCCGGCGGACCTCGCCGCCGTCGCGGCGCTGGCCGGGTCGGGCGAGCTGTCGCTGGCCAGGCTGGTGACGCATCGCAGCGCGGCGGGCGACGCGGACAGTGCGTACCGCACCGCCTTCGACGACGCGGCGTGCCTGAAGATGATCCTCGATTGGAAAGATTGCCCATGAACGCCGTCGCACCCTCAACGCAGGTCAAGTCGGGGCAGGCCCCAGCGAACATGAGCATGACGGAAGCGCTCCGGGCGGAGGCCGCGGTCGAGCCGGATGCCGTCGCGACCACGCCCGCGAAGAAAGAGACGCAGGTCATCGCGATCTACGGCAAGGGCGGCATCGGCAAGAGCTTCACCCTCGCCAACCTCAGCTACATGATGGCGCAGCAGGGCAAGCGCGTGCTGCTGATCGGCTGCGACCCCAAGAGCGACACGACCTCCCTGCTGTTCGGCGGGCGGAGCTGCCCGACGATCATCGAGACCTCGTCCAAGAAGAAGCTGGCCGGGGAGAAGGTGTCCATCGGCGACGTGTGCTTCATCCGCGACGGCGTGTTCGCGATGGAGCTGGGCGGCCCCGAGGTCGGGCGCGGCTGCGGCGGGCGCGGCATCATCCATGGGTTCGAGCTTCTGGAGAAGCTCGGCTTCCACGAGTGGGGCTTCGACTACGTGCTGCTGGACTTCCTGGGCGACGTGGTGTGCGGCGGGTTCGGCCTGCCGATCGCGCGGGACATGTGCCAGAAGGTGATCGTCGTCGCGTCGAACGACCTGCAGTCGCTATACGTCGCGAACAACGTGTGCTCCGCCGTCGATTACTTCCGGCGCATGGGCGGCAACGTCGGCGTGGCCGGCATGGTGATCAACAAGGACGACGGCACGGGCGAGGCGCAGGCGTTCTCCGAGGCGGTCGGCATCCCCGTGCTCTCCGCCATCCCCGCCAACGAGGACATCCGCCGCAAGTCCGCCAACTACGAGATCATCGGCAAGCCCGGCGGCGAATGGGCGCCGATGTTCGAGCTGCTGGCCGAGCAGGTGGCCAGCGCGCCGCCGGTGCGCCCCACGCCGCTCGCGCACGACGCGCTGCTCAACCTGTTCAAGGGCGATGCCGTGGGCCGCAGCGTCGTGCTGCAACCGGCGACCGAGGCTGACATGTGCCCTGCCACCGTCAGCAACAAAGCCTCCCTCGAAGTGATCTACGAGGGAGCATGACGGTGGACGGCTCCAGCGCCCTCCCCGTCCCACCCGACACCGGGGCCGGCTGCCATGGCGGCCGGGACACGATGGTCGAGGCGGCGCGCGCCGCCGGCAAGAGCGCGGCGATGGACCGGCTGATGCAGGACTACCCGCGCGGGCCGCATGACCAGCCGCAGTCCATGTGTCCGGCCTTCGGCTCGCTGCGCGTCGGCCTGCGGATGCGGCGGACGGCGACGATCCTCAGCGGCTCCGCCTGCTGCGTGTACGGCCTGACCTTCACCTCGCACTTCTACGGCGCGCGCCGCACCGTGGGCTACGTGCCGTTCAACTCGGAAACCCTGGTCAAGGGCCAGCTCTTCGAGGACATCCGCGACGCGGTGTACGAGACGGCGAAGCCCGCGGACTACGACGCCGTCGTCGTCATCAACCTGTGCGTGCCGACCGCGTCGGGCGTGCCGCTGGACCGGCTGCCGAAGCAGATCGACGGCGTGCGGATCATCGGCATCGACGTGCCGGGCTTCGGCGTGCCGACCCATGCCGAGGCCAAGGACGTGCTGACCGGCGCGATGCTGCGCTACGCCCGCACCGAAGCCGAGCAAGGCCCCGTCGCCCGGCCCCGCCAGCAACAGGATCTGCCGACCGTCGCGATGATCGGCGAGTTCTTCCCGGGCGACCCGCCGGGCATAGGCGCCCTGCTGGCGCCCATGGGCCTGGCGCCCGCCCCGCCGCTGCCGTCCCGCGAGTGGCGCGACCTTTATGCCGCGCTGGACTGCCAGGTGGCCGCGGCGGCGCACCCGTTCTACACGGCGACGGTCCGCGAGTTCCGCGCCGCCGGCCGCCCGGTGGTGGGCAGCGCGCCGGTGGGCGTCGAGGGCACCGCCGCGTGGCTCGATGCTGTCGGCGCCGCGGCCAACATCCCGACGGACCGCATCGATGCCGCCAAGGCACGCGCCCTGCCGCTGATCCGCGCGGCGCTCGACGCCAACCCGGTCCGCGCCCGCGTCACCGTGTCCGGCTATGAAGGTTCCGAGCTGCTGGTCGCCCGCCTGCTGATCGAGGCCGGCGCCGAGGTGCCCTATGTCGGCACCGCCTGCCCGCGCACGGAATGGAGCGACGCCGACCGCGAATGGCTGGAGGCGCACGGCGCGCATGTCCAGTACCGCGCCTCGCTGGAGCAGGACCTGGCGGCGATGCTGGACGTGCGCCCAGACCTCGCCGTGGGCACGACGCCCTTGGTGCAGAAGGCCAAGGAGCTTGGCATCCCCGCGCTGTATTTCACCAACATGGTCTCCGCCCGGCCGTTGTTCGGCGCGGCTGGGGCCGGGGCGCTGGCCGGGATCGTCGCGGCGCAGATCGGCGGCGGGGCGCGGTTCAGCCGCATGGTGGCGTTCTTCGAGGGCGCCGGCGCCGGCGAGGCGGCGGGCTACGGCTTCAACGGCGTGCCGCGGGAGCCGAAGGGGGCAAAGGACCGCTACCGCCGGGCGCGCGAGGCCCGGGCGCGGGCGGCCGAAGCGGTGGGGAGCTAGGCGATGCTGGTGCTCGACCATGACCGGGCCGGCGGCTACTGGGGCGCGGTCTATGCCTTCACGGCGATCCGCGGCCTGCGGGTGGTGATCGACGGCCCCGTGGGCTGCGAGAACCTGCCGGTTACGGCGGTGCTGCACTACACCGACGGGCTGCCGCCGCACGAGCTGCCCGTGGTCGTCACCGGGCTGTCCGAGGACAATTTGTCGATGGACGGCACGGAGGGCGCGCTGCGCCGGGCAGCAGCGGCGGGCGATGCCGACATGCCGTCGGTCGTCGTGACCGGCAGCATTGCCGAGATGATCGGCGGCGGCGTGACGCCCGAGGGCAGCAACCTGCTCCGCTTCATCCCGCGCACCATCGACGAGGACCAGTGGCAGGCGGCGGATCGCGCGATCTATTGGCTGTGGACCGAGTTCGGCGCCAAGCGGGCGAAGCCGAAGCCGCGCTCAGCCCGGGCACCCGGCGCGAAGCCGCGGGTCAACATCATCGGGCCGATCTACGGCACCTTCAACATGCCGTCCGACCTTGCCGAAATCCGCCGTCTCGTCGAGGGCGTCGGCTGCGAGATCAACCTGGTGTTCCCGCTGGGCTCGCACATCGAGGACGTGGCGCGCCTGCCGGACGCGGACGTGAACATCTGCATGTACCGCGAGTTCGGGCGGCAGCTTTGCGAGGAATTGGACCGCCCCTACCTGCAGGCGCCCATCGGCCTGTTCGCCACGACCAACTTCCTCCGCAAGCTTGGCGAGCTGACGGGGCTGGACCCCGAGCCGTTCATCGAGAGCGAGAAGCACACGACGATCAAGCCGGTCTGGGACCTGTGGCGCAGCGTCACGCAGGACTTCTTCGCGACCGCGAGCTTCGCCGTGGTCGCGACCGACACCTATGCGCGCGGCCTCCGCGGCTTCCTGGAGGGCGAGCTGGGCATTCCCTGCACCTTCAGCTTCAGCCGCACGGCGGGCACAAAGCCCGATAACGCGGCGGTGCGCGCGGCGATGCGCAAGACGCCGCCATTCATTTTGTACGGCTCCTACAACGAGCGGATGTATGCGGCGGAGCAAGGGGCGCGCTGCATGTACATCCCGGCGTCTTTCCCTGGCGCCGTGGTCCGCCGGGCCACGGGGACGCCGTTCATGGGCTATGCGGGCGCGACCTACCTCGTCCAGGAGTTCTGCAACGCCCTGTTCGACGCGCTGTTCCACATCCTGCCGCTCAGCACGGACATGGACCGGGTGGACCCGACGCCGGTGGCGGCTTCCGAGTGGAACGCCGGCCCCTGGGACGACAGCGCGGTGGTGCTCCTGGACCAGTACGTCGAGACCGAGCCGTTCCTGGTGCGGATCTCCGCCGCCAAGCGGGCGCGGGACCGGGTGGAGCAGGACGCGAAGCGGGCGCGGGAGGGCCGGGTCACGGCGGCGCGCGTCGAGCAATCATTGGCCGCGATGGCCGCGGGCCGGGCGGCGTGAGCGTCCGACGCGAGACATCCGGGCACAAGACATCCGCCGGGCACGCCCGGTCGGACGGTGGCTGTGGCGTGCGCCACGGCGAGGCCCTGCCGCACGGGAGGTGTGCGGCGACAGCGGAAAAAGGAGGTTCCAACCATGTCTGACGTCAACATGCGGGCCAGCTCGAGTTCGGGCCTGACCGACTCGGAGGCGCGCGAGTTCCACAGCATCTTCGTCACCAGCTTCATCGTGTTCACGGTGATCGCGATCATCGCGCACTTCCTGGTCTGGCAGTGGCGCCCGTGGCTGCCCGGGCCGAACGGCTATCCCGGCCAGCAGACGATGCTGGACGGCGTGATGTTCGTGAAATCATTCCTGGCATAGGGGAGAACACCGATGTGGCGTGTATGGCTGCTTTTTGATCCGCGTCGCGTGCTGGTCGCGCTGTCCGTGTTCCTGTTCGTGCTGGCGCTGCTGATCCACTTCATCCTGCTCAGCACCAGCCGGTTCAACTGGCTGGAAGGCCCGACCCGGGGCGGCAGCGCGGCCCAGTTGGCGCCGCTGCCGCAGGCAGCGCCCAGATAACATAAGCCGTGGCGGTGGGCTGCGCCGGGCCGTAATCCTGGTGCCCCCGCCGCCCGCACCCCGCTCGACCGAAGGGCTTTCACCATGGCGATGCTCACGTTTGAGGAAAAGTACCGCGTCCGCGGCGGCACCCTGGTCGGCGGCGACTTGTTCGACTTCTGGCTCGGCCCGTTCTACGTCGGCTTCTTTGGCGTCACGTCGATCTTCTTCTCCGCGCTCGGGACCGCGCTGATCATCTACGGCGCGGCGCTTGGCGGGGACTGGAACATCTGGCGCATCAACATCGCGCCGCCGGACCTCAGCTACGGCCTCGGCTTCGCGCCGCTCAAGGAAGGCGGGCTGTGGCAGGTCATCACGATCTGCGCCATCGGCGCCTTCGTGTCCTGGGCGCTGCGCCAGGTCGAGATCAGCCGCAAGCTCGGCATGGGCTACCACGTCCCGTTCGCCTTCGGCGTCGCGATCTTCGCCTACGTGTCGCTGGTGGTGATCCGCCCGGTGCTGATGGGCGCCTGGGGCTTCGGGTTCCCGTACGGCATCCTGAGCCACCTCGATTGGGTGTCCAACACCGGCTACCAGTACCTGCACTTCCACTACAACCCGGCGCACATGCTGGCGGTGACGTTCTTCTTCACCACGACGCTGGCGCTCTCGCTGCACGGGGCGCTGGTGCTGTCGGCGGCGAACCCGCCCAAGGGCCAGGCGGTGAAGACGGCCGAGCACGAGAACACGTTCTTCCGCGACACCATCGGCTGGTCCATCGGCACGCTCGGCATCCACCGGCTGGGCCTGTTCCTGGCGCTCTCGGCCGGGTTCTGGAGCGCGGTCTGCATCATCATCAGCGGGCCGTTCTGGACCCGTGGCTGGCCGGAATGGTGGGGCTGGTGGCTCAACCTGCCGATCTGGAAATAACAAGGGGAAAGGAACGCAACCATGGCCGAGTACCAAAACCTCTTCACCCGCGTCCAGGTCCGCGGACCCGTCTATGCCGGGGTGCCCGTCACCGGCACCAGTTGGACCCGGTCCGGCAAGCCGTTCTACATCCACCTGTTCGGGGTTCTGGGCGACGCGCAGGTCGGGCCGCTCTACCTGGGCATCACCGGCGTCGCCTCGCTGATCTGCGGCTTCATCGCGTTCGAGATCATCGGCCTCAACATGTGGGCGTCGGTCGATTGGAACCCGGTGCAGTTCGTCCGCCAACTGTTCTGGCTGGCGCTGGAGCCGCCGGCGCCGAGCTACGGCCTGCACCTGCCGCCGCTGGCGCAGGGCGGCTGGTGGCTGATGGCCGGGTTCTTCCTCACCGCGTCGATCCTGCTGTGGTGGACGCGGGTCTACATGCGGGCCAGGGCGCTCGGCATGGGCACCCACGTCGCCTGGGCGTTCGCGGCGGCCATCTGGCTCTACCTCGTGCTCGGCTTCATCCGGCCGCTCTTGATGGGAAGCTGGAGCGAGGCGGTGCCGTTCGGCATCTTCCCGCACCTCGACTGGACGGCGGCGTTCTCGCTCCGCTACGGCAACCTGTTCTACAACCCGTTCCACATGCTCTCGATCGTGTTCCTGTACGGCTCGACCCTGCTGTTCGCCATGCACGGCGCGACCGTGCTCGCCATCAGCCGCTTCGGCGCGGAGCGCGAGCTGGAGCAGATCATCGACCGCGGCACCGCGTTCGAGCGCGGGACGCTGTTCTGGCGCTGGACCATGGGCTGGGCCGCGACGGCCGAGAGCATCCACCGCTGGGCCTGGTGGTTCGCCGTGCTCTGCCCGCTCACTGGCGGCATCGGCATCCTGCTGACCGGCACGGTGGTGGACAACTGGTATCTTTGGGGTGAGAAGCATGGTATCGCGGCCCACTATCCGGCCGTGTGGGGCGTGGTGACCGACCCGGCCCTTCCTCAAGGAGCCGCCAGATGACCGGCATCAAGCTTGGCCTGGGCCTCGTCGGCGCGGTGGGCGCGACGCTGCTCGGGATCGCGATGATCTCGAAGTTCCAAACGCCGCCGCTGGAGGTCGTGCAGCGCGGCTACCGCGGCACCGCCATGCAGGTGAACTACAACGAGAAGCAGCTCGCCCAGTACCTGGCGCAGAACAAGGTGCCGGCGTCGCTGCCGCAGGCGCCCGCTGCCGGGCCAAAGGCGGGGGCGGTCTACAAGAACGTCGAGGTGCTGGGCGACCTCAGCGTGGCCCAGTTCACCCGGCTGATGGTCTCGATCACTCAATGGGTGTCGCCGAAGCAGGGCTGCGCCTATTGCCACAACACCAACAACATGGCCGAGGACAACCTCTACACCAAGATCGTCTCGCGGCGCATGTTCCAGATGACGCAGCACATCAACGCCGATTGGCAGGCGCACGTGCAGGGCACCGGGGTGACGTGCTACACCTGCCACCGGGGCAACCCGGTGCCGAACAACATCTGGTTCACCGATCCCGGCACGCGGACGCCGGGCGGCGCCATGATCTCCGCCGGGCCGGCGGTGGGCAAGAACATCGCGGCCCAGTCGGTGAACTATGCCTCGCTGCCCTATGACCCATTCACGCCGTTCCTGGAAGGCGACCATACGATCCGCGTGCAAGGGGAGGAGGCGCTGCCCGGCTCCAACCGGCACTCCATCAAGGAAGCGGAGTGGACCTTCGCGCTGATGAACTACTTCGGCAACTCGCTCGGGGTGAACTGCACGTACTGCCACAACAGCCGGGCGTTCAGCGACTGGTCGCAGAGCAGCCCGGCCAAGGTGGTGGCGTGGCACGGCATCAACATGACCCGGGACCTCAACAACGACTACCTGAAGTCGCTCACCAACGCTTGGCCCGCCAACCGGCTGGGTCCCACGGGCGACTCGCCGAAGCTCGCCTGCGCCACCTGCCATCAGGGCGTTTACAAGCCGCTCTATGGCGTGAGCATGCTGAAAGACTTCCCGGAGCTGTCGCACCCCGGGGGGGCGGGGGTGGCCTACCTCAATGCGTCCTGGACCCCGCCCAACGGCTCGATGCAGCAGGCCATACCGGCGGGCCAGCCGAAAATCGGCGAATGACGCCTGGCGAATAAGCGCGAGGGGCGTGGCCGATGCGGCCACGTCCCGTTCGCGTTTCAGCCTTGCTGGCCTTCGATCCCTCCCTATCATATCCAACTCGCGCCGGAAATTTCGCCGTGCGGGTTGCGATGCGCCGCCCGTTATGCGACCGCTTCCGCGGGAACTGGTTTCGACGAAGGGCAGGGGTCGTGCATGGACAGCATGGAAGTCAACAAGGCGGTTGCCGCGTTTCTCATCGCGGGCATCGCCTTCATGGGGTCCGGGCTGATCAGTGACGCCCTGGTGCACCCGAAAGCCATCAAGGGCACCGCGATCAAGGTTGACCTGCCCAGCGAGCAGACCGCCGCCGCGGCGCCCGCCGAGGCCGAGCCGCCGATCGCCGCCCTGCTCGTCTCCGCCGATCCCGGCCGCGGCGAGGCGGGCGTCAAGAGCGCCGGCTGTGTCGCGTGCCACAGCTTCAACGAGGGCGGCAAGGCCGGCGTCGGCCCGAACCTATACGGCGTCGTCGGCGCGCCGCACGGCCACATGGAGGGCTACGCCTACTCGGCGGCGATCAAGGGCAAGGAAGGCCCCTGGACCTATGAGGAGCTGAACGAGTGGCTGAAGAAGCCCAGCGCCTATGCGCCCGGCACCAAGATGAGCTACGCCGGCCTGTCGGACCCGAAGAAGCGGGCCGACATCATCGACTACCTGCACACGCTGGCCAAGGACCCGGTGCCGTTCCCGGCAGCCCCGAAGCAGCAGGCCGACGCCGCGCCCAAGGGGGCGGCCGTCGCCAACGCCTCACCCAACCCGGCGCCAGGAGGCGCTCCGGCCGCCGGGTCGGACGTCACGGCCCTGCTGGCCTCCGCCAGCGCCGATGCCGGCAAGGCCGACACGACGAAGCTGGGCTGCATCGCCTGCCATAACTTCGCCGAGGGCGGCAAGAACGGTGTGGGGCCTAACCTGTATGGCGTGGTGGGCGCGCCGCGTGCGCATCACGAAGGTTACGCCTACTCCGCCGCGCTGAAGGGCAAGGAGGGCGACTGGACCTATGCGGAGCTGGACAAGTGGCTGCTCAAGCCGAGCGCCTATGCCCCTGGCACCAAGATGAGCTTTGCCGGCATTGCCGACCCCAAGGTGCGGGCGGACGTGATCGCCTATCTCCGCTCGCTGTCAGCCAACCCGGAGCCGTTGCCCACGGCCGACGCGGCCAAGCAGCCGGGCTGAGACCGTCGCGGCGCAACGCGGCCCGCCGCGTCCAGGTCGGCGCGTTCGAGGTCTCGACGCGGGGGGTCGCCCGGTTCGACCTGCGCGACCCCTACCACGTCGCGCTCAGCCTCTCCTGGCCCGGCTTCGCGCTTGCGGCCTTTCTGACGGAGGTCGCGGTCAACGTCATCTTCGCCCTGCTCTACCTCATGCAGCCGGGCGCCATCGCCAACGCGCGGCCAGGGGCGTTTGCCGACGCGTTCTTCTTCAGCCTCGAAACCCTGGCCACCGTCGGCTACGGCGCGATGTCGCCCGGCACGACCTATGGCCATATCGTCTCGGCATTCGAAATCCTCATCGGCATGGCGCTGACCGCGGTTCTCACGGGCCTGCTGTTCGTCCGGTTCTCCCGACCGAAATCCAAAATCCTGTACTCGACCCGCGCCGTCGTCGCCATGCACAACGGCCAGCCCACGCTGATGCTGCGGCTGGGCAATGGACGGCTCACCTTGCTGACGCAGATGAAGGCGCGGCTTGGCATCCTCCTGTCCGAAGAAACCAGCGAAGGCCAGGTGTTCCGGCGCGTGCACGACCTCGCCCTGCGCAGCGCGGACATGCAGGTGTTCGTGCTGACCTGGACGCTGATGCACGCCATCGACGCTTCCAGCCCGCTATATGGCTATGATCCCGGGCGCCTCGTGCGCGATGATGTCCGGCTGTTCCTCTCGATCGAGGGGCGGGACCAGTCACTGGGCGCGCAAATCCAAGAGGTGCGGATGTATGGCCCCAACGACGTCGTCTTCGGGCAGCGGTTCGTGGATGCCGTCACGCGGGACGCCTCCGGCCACACGACGGCCGACCTCACGCAGCTAGATGGGGTGGAGCCGGACCCGGTCTGGGTGGGATAGGCCGGCCCGGGCGCCGATGCCGCACCGGGCCGTCTTGACACGGCTGCGTCGCGTCCCCCAGCATCTTCCACCAATTGCGCGGGACAGGCGATGCACCAGGCCGGCTCAGATCCCGAAGGGGCGCTCAAGGGCCTGCGGGTCATCGAGATGGGGCAGCTCATCGCCGGGCCGTTCTGCGGCCAGTTGATGGCGGACTTCGGCGCGGAGGTCATCAAGCTGGAGCCGCCGGGCAAGGGCGATCCCATGCGGGAATGGGGGCGCGAGAAGCCGGAGGGCGTGTCGCTGTGGTGGTCCGTCATCGCCCGCGGCAAGAAAAGCGTGGAGATCGACGCACGGCAACCGGACGGGCAGGCGCTGATCCGTGACCTGGTTGCCGGAAGCGACGTGCTGATCGAGAACTTCCGGCCCGGCACGATGGAGAAATGGGGGCTGGGCTACGACGCGCTTGCCGCCGTCAACCCGCGGCTGGTGATGATCCGGGTGTCCGGCTACGGCCAGACAGGGCCTTACGCCCACAAGGCCGGGTTCGGCGCCATCGGGGAGGCGATGGGCGGGCTGCGCCATGTCGTGGGCGACCCCAGCACGCCGCCGAGCCGCATGGGCATTTCCATCGGCGACACGCTTGCGGCCACCTTCGCCTGCCTGGGCGGCATGATGGCGCTGCATGCCCGCACGCGCACCGGGCGCGGGCAGGTCGTGGACAGCGCGATCTACGAGGCGGTGCTGGCGGTGATGGAAAGCCTGGTCACGGAGTATGCCTACAGCGGCTACGTCCGGGAGCGGACGGGCGCCACCCTGCCGCGGATCGCGCCGAGCAACGTGTATCCCACCCGGGACGGCGCCTACGTGCTGATCGCTGCCAACCAGGACAACGTGTTCCGCCGCCTGACGGCTGCGATGGGCCGGCCCGAACTGGCGGACGACCCGCGCTACGCCACCCACGACGCCCGCGGCGAGCGGCAGACGGAGCTGGACGCGCTGATCGCCGCGTGGACCCTTGGGCAGGACCGCGTGGCCTTGGGCGCGCTGCTGGACGAGGCCGGAGTGCCGCGGGGCGACATCTACCGCGGGGCGGAGATGCTGGAGGACGCGCATTTCACAGCGCGGGACACCATCGCGCGGGTGATGCACCCGAAGCTGGGGGAACTGCGGATGCAGAACGTGGCGCCGCGCCTGTCGGACACGCCGGGGCGCATCCGCGGCGCCGGGCCGGAACTTGGCGAGCACAACGACGCGGTGCTCCGCGGCGTGCTGGGCCTGGATGCGGTGCGGCTTGCGGAGCTTCAAGCGGCGCGGGTGATCGGCCGGACCCATCCCCATGCTGCCTGACGCCGTAGAGATCGTCGAGGTCAGCCCGCGCGACGGGCTGCAGAACGAGGGCCTGCCGGTCGGCACTGCCGACAAGCTGCGCCTGATCGAGGCCATGATGGCGGCGGGCGCCAAGCGCATCGAGGCGACGAGCTTCGTCCACCCGGCCCGCGTGCCGCAGATGGCGGATGCGGAGGCGGTGATGGCGGGCCTCCCGCGCGCGCCCGGCGTCATCATCTCCGGTCTCGTGCTCAACCGCCGGGGCGCCGAGCGCGCCATCGCCGCCGGGTGCGGCGAACTGACCTTCACCGTCTGCGCCAGCGAGGCGTTCGGCCAGCGCAACCAGGGCCAGACGGTCGAGCAGGGGCTTGCTGCCTGGGCCGAGGTTGCGGCCATGGCCCGCGCCGCCGGACGCCGTGCCACGGCCATGATCGCCACCGCCTTCGGCTGCCCGTTCGAGGGCGCGGTGGACCCGGGGCGCGTCGAGCACATTGCCCGCCAGGTCCTGCGGTCCGGCCCGGCGGAGATCGGCCTGGCCGACACGGTCGGCGTCGGCAACCCGCGGCAGGTCATGGACCTGTTCGGGCGGGTGCGGGCGGCCATCGGCTCGTCCGGGACAAAACCGGCGCTGATGCGGGCTCATTTCCACAACACGCGCAATACCGGCTACGCCAATGCCTATGCGGCGCTGCTGGCCGGAGCCGCGGTGCTGGAC
>CAXUJE010000065.1:0-4308 GCA_964251035.1 uncultured Acetobacteraceae bacterium | reverse complement strand
CCCCCCCCCGCGGGGGGGGGGGGGGGGGGGGGGGGGGGGCGGGGGGGGCCCCCCCCCCCCCCCGGCGGCATTGGCGGCTGTCCCTTCGCGCCCCGCGCCACCGGCAACATCGCGACCGAGGACCTGCTGTTCCTGCTGGACGGCCTTGAGGTCCGCCATGGCATCGAGCGCGGCGCGGTGGCGGCGCTCGACCCTTGGCTGGCGGGCGTGCTGGGCCACGCGGTGCCGGGCCAGCTTGGCAAGACCGACGCTTGGCCGCCGGCGCCGTAGGCCCTCGCAGTCCACCCGCGGCCACGGTACGCGGTTTGCACCAACCCGCCCGCAACCACGCCGCAACAGAGAGCGCAGCCATGGCTCAACACCGCGTCCCCGCCACGCCCGAGACCATCCGCTGGGGCACGTTCAGCGCCGCCTACCCACCCGTGCTCACGGTAGAAAGCGGCGACACCGTCGTGCTGGAATGCGTCACGGGCGCGCCGGACGTGATGCCGCCGGAAGGCTCAGACCTCAAGGTGCCCCCGGCGCTCGCCGCCATCCACGCCGCCAACCCGCCCCGGCTTGGCCCGCACATCCTGACCGGCCCGGTCGCCATCGCCGGCGCCGAGCCGGGCGATATGCTTGAGGTCCGCATCGACAAGATCGAGCTGGGCGCCGATTGGGGCTTCTGCGGGCACCGGCCGCTCGCCGGCACGCTGCCGGAGGACTTCCCGCACCGCTACCTCAGCCACATCGCCATCGACCGCGCCGCCGGCACCTGCCGGATGCCCTGGGGCACCGAGCTGGCGCTGTCGCCGTTCTTCGGCGTGATGGGCGTGGCGCCGCCGCCCGCCTACGGCGCGATCTCCACCAAAGAGCCGCGGGAGCATGGCGGCAACCTGGACAACAAGGAGGTCGGCGCCGGGTCCACGCTGTTCCTGCCGGTCTGGGTGCCCGGCGCCAACTTCTCCGCCGGCGACGGCCACGGCGTCCAAGGAGACGGCGAGGTCTGCATCAACGCGCTGGAGACCTGCCTGACCGGCACGTTCACCTTCGTGCTGCACAAGGCGGAGGCCACGCCGTTCCGCTTCCCGCGGGCGGAGTCCCCGACCCACTACATCGCAATGGGCATGAACGAGGACCTGGACCTGGCGATGAAACAGGCATTGCGGGAGATGATCGCATTCATCTGCGCCCGGTCCAGCCTGTCGCCGGACCAGGCCTACCAGTTCTGCTCGATGGCGGTGGACTTCCACGTCACGCAAACGGTGAACGGTGAGAAGGGGGTGCATGGCATGCTGCGTAAGGGACTGTTATTTTAGCCGAGTTATCCACAACTGTTTGCATCATGTTAACGTTTTATGCCTATCCCTCGCAAATCCATGGCCCTATCATCCGTTGCGGAGATGAACAGTTAGGAGGCCTGGAATGGATTGGAACGAGGAGACGATCGCCTGCCTGCGCCAGTTCTGGCTGGACGGCCATTCCACGGCCGAGATCGGCCGGCGCATGGGCATCACCAAGAACGCGGTGGTCGGCAAGGCGCACCGCCTGACGCTGGCGCCCCGCCCGTCGCCGATCCGCCGCGACCTGCCGGAAGGCCACGTGCCGCGGCGGTCCGCGCCCCGGCGCGCGACCGGCCCGACCTTGCCGGCGCCGAACCTGCCGCCCGTTGCGGCGTCGCCGCCCGCCGCCGTGGCGCCCGCCATCGCGCCGCCACCGCCGCAGCACATGCCCTCCCCTCAGGCGCCGGTGCAGCTTCGCGCCGTGCCGTTGCCGCGGGCCAGCGCGCGGACGGCAACCTGCTGCTGGCCCATCGGCGACCCCGGCACCGCGAGCTTCCGCTTCTGCGACGACGGCGCGATGACGGGAAAGCCGTACTGCGCCCAGCACGCGGCGCTGGCCTACGTCAAGGTGCGCGACCGCCGCGAGGACGCGGCATAGCGCCTTCCGGCTTCCACGCCCGGCCATCAGGCATGCAGATGTTCCGCCCGCGCCCTTGATCCCGGCGGTGCCGCGGTTTAGGGGTTACGCGGAGACATCATGCCGCCATTCGAGACTGCCCTTCCGCGGGAGCGTCACACCGCCCTCGATGCTGATTCTGTTCGCGCCGCCTATCGGCGGTGGGCCGGGGTGTATGACACGGTGTTCGGGGGCGTCTCGGCCTTCGGCCGCCGCCGCGCGGTAGAGGCGGTGAACGCGCTGCCGGGCGTGCACGTGCTGGAGGTCGGCGTCGGCACCGGCCTCGCCTTGCCGCACTACTCGGGCGCCAAGCGGATCACCGGCATCGACCTGTCGGCGGAGATGCTGGCCTTCGCGCGGTCCCGGGTGAAGGCGGCGGGCCTCGCCAACGTGGAGGCGCTGGTGGAGGTCGATGCGGAGGCGACGGGCTTCGAAGAAGGCTCGTTCGACATCGCGGTGGCGATGTTCGTGGCCTCCGTCGTGCCGAACCCGCGGCTTCTGCTGGACGAAATGCGCCGGGTGGTGCGTCCGGGCGGGCACCTGCTGTTCGTGAACCACTTCGCCGCGGAGCGCGGCCCGCGCTGGTGGGTGGAGCGGGCGCTGGCGCCTGCGTCCCGCAAGCTCGGCTGGCATCCCGACTTCTCCCGCGACGCGCTGCTGCCGGAGGCCGACCAGGCGCATGCGCAGTTCAGTTCCGTGCCGCCGCTGGGCCTTTTCACCTTGGTGAAGCTGCCCAACTAAACGGTGCCAGGTTGGGCTGCGGCTTGATCTGGCGCAAGCTGTCCGATACGTCGTCCGGGTTCCCCGGGCTTGGTCCGGGCACGACTCAGGTGGGATGGACGACGATGCAGGTTTCCCGGCGGCTCCGCGCCGCAGCTTTCACTGCCTTGCTGACGGCCGGTGCGGCGCCGGCCTGGGCACAGGCGCCGCATAATTGGCAGCTCAGCTTCCAGACGGCCCACAGCCCGGTCCAGCAGGGGATCGAGGGGCTGCACGCCATGGTGATCTGGCTGATGGCGGCCGTGACCATCTTCGTCGCGGCGCTGCTGAGCTATTGCGTGTGGCGCTTCCGGGCATCGGCCAACCCCAAGGCCAGCCGCATCAGCCACCACACCACGCTGGAGGTCGCCTGGACGGTATTGCCGGTGCTGATCCTGGTGGTCATCGCCATCCCGTCCTTCCGGATGATCTACTTCGAGGACCGGACGGAGGCGGCGGACATGACGATCAAGGTCGTCGGCCACCAGTGGTATTGGGAATATGACTACCCCGACCAGGGCGACGTGAAGTTCGACAGCTACATGATCCCGGCCGATGACTTGAAGCCCGGCCAGCTCCGCCAGTTGGAGGTGGACAACCGCGTGGTGGTGCCCGCCGGCAAGAACATCCGCATCCTGACGACCAGCGCAGATGTGATCCACAGCTTCTTCATCCCGTCGCTCGGCGTGCAGCGCTACGCCATCCCTGGCCGCACGATCGAGACGTGGGTGAAGGTGGACGAACCCGGCGTGTACTACGGCGAGTGCAACCAGATCTGCGGCACCAACCACAGCGCGATGCCGATTGCGGTCGAGGCGATGACCGACAAGGACTTCGCGGCCTGGGTCGCGGCGGCCAAGACGAAGTTCGCCGCTGGCGGCGAACCTGCCCAAGGAACGGGCGAGGGCGAACGGCGCCTGGCGGCGGTTGAGAATACGAGGCGCTGACCCACATCGGTTGACGCGAGGGAGTTTCAGGACATGTCGGCGACGACCCACGATCACGACCAGGGCCACGATCACGGGCATGCCCCGAATTTCGTGAACCGCTGGTTGTTCAGCACCAACCACAAAGACATCGGCACGCTTTACCTGATCTTCGCCATCATCGCGGGGATCGTGGGCGTGGCGCTCTCCGTCCATATGCGGATGGAGCTGCAAAGCCCGGGCCTGCAGTATTTCGCGTCGGGCCAGGCGTGGAACGCGACGGTGACGGCGCATGGCCTCATCATGATCTTCTTCATGGTGATGCCGGCGATGATCGGCGGCTTCGGCAACTGGTTCGTGCCGATCATGATCGGCGCGCCGGACATGGCGTTCCCGCGGCTGAACAACATCAGCTTCTGGCTGCTGGTGCCCGCCTTCATCCTGATCATGATGGGCCTGCACAGCGGAGACGGCGCTGGGTCGGGCTGGACGCTGTATCCGCCGCTGTCCAACGGCACGTACCAGTCCGGTCCGGCCATGGACTACACGCTGTTCGCCTTGCATCTGGCGGGCATCTCCTCGCTGCTGGGTGCGATCAACTTCATCACGACGATCTTCAACATGCGCGCCCCGGGCATGACGCTGCACAAGATGCCGCTGTTCGTGTGGTCGATGCTGGTGACGG
>CAXUJE010000064.1:0-19967 GCA_964251035.1 uncultured Acetobacteraceae bacterium | reverse complement strand
GCCATCCTGCCGCCCGGCCCGGCCGATGCGCTGCTGGGCGCCGAGACCGGCGGCATCGCGCCGAGTTTCTCTTCCATCGGACCCGGCGGCGCGCTGACCCGCGCGGCGCTGGCCCGGCTCGCGGCCCAGGGCATGACGGCCGAGGCCGCGCTGGCCCGGCTGCTTTCGGGCGATCCCGTCCTGGTCCCGGCGGGGTTGGCGGCGCACCAGGCGATGCACGACGCCGTCGCGCCCTTTGTGCACGCTATGCCGCCCCGCCCGGTCGCAGGCCACCAGCCGGCGCAGCCGCCGCACCGCCGGGAGTTGCCTGCCCGCCGCCGGGGCTACACGCAGAAGGCCGCGGTCGGGGGCCACCGCGTTTATGTCCGCACCGGCGAGTACCCTGACGGGACCTTGGGCGAGGTCCACATCACGCTCCCGCGGGAGGGCGCGGCGTTGCGCGGCATGATGGACAGCCTGGCCGCCGCCGTCAGCCTGGGGCTGCAGCACGGCGTGGCGCTGCAGGACTACGTGGACAGCTTCACGCTGACCCGGTTCGGACCGGCCGGCCGGGTGGAGGGCGACCCGGATGTGGGCCACGCGACCTCGATCCTCGACTACGTTTTCCGAAATCTGGCCATCGCCTATCTCGGGCGCTGCGACGTGCCGGAAGGCATGCCCGACGCCCCGGACGAAAGTTCGGCCTCGCCGCTGCTGCCCATGGACCTTCCGGCCCAGCGTCGCGCCCGGCGGCATGGGCTGCAGCTGGTTTCCAATGGATAGGGACCCGCGATGAACGCCTCCGGACCCAACCCCATCGACGCGCGATTGGCCGAACTCGGCATCGACTTGCCGGCCGCCATGGCGCCGCTCGCCAACTACGTGCCTTACGTCGTGACCGGCAGGCTGGTCGTCGTCTCCGGCCAGCTCCCCGCGGTGGACGGCAAGGTTGCGGTCGTGGGCAAGGTGGGCGCGGCGGTCAGCGTCGAGCAGGGACAGCACGCCGCCCGGCTGTGCTTCACGAACGTGCTGACCCACCTGCGCGCGGCGTGCGGCGGCGACTTGGGCCGGGTCAGGCGGGTGGTGCGGCTGGGCGGGTTCATCGCGTCTCCGCCGGAGTTCACCCAGCACGCCGCAGTGATGAACGGCGCGTCGGACCTGGCCGTCGCGGTGTTCGGCGACGCCGGGCGCCATGCCCGCAGCACGATCGGCGTCCCTGCCCTGCCGCTCGATGCCGCCGTCGAGGTTGAAGGCCTATTCGAAATCGATTGAAGGCTTTCTTCGGGCGGCCTCCGCGCCATATCCCCCGGATGCCCGACAGCCTCCCCACGCTCACGCTGACGTTGCACCCCCACATCGCCGAGATCCCGGCGGCCGAGTGGGACGCCTGCGCCGGACCCGGCAATCCCTTCGTCAGCCACGCTTTCCTGAGCGCCTTGGAAGACAGCGGCTCGGCCAACGCGCGCACCGGCTGGATGCCGCAGCACGCGGCGCTGCGCGAGCAGGACCGCATCGTGGCCGTCGTGCCGATGTATGCGAAGTCGCACAGCTATGGCGAGTACGTGTTCGACCATAGCTGGGCCAACGCCTTCGAGCGGGGCGGCGGCAGCTACTATCCCAAGCTGCAGGCCGCCGTGCCGTTCAGCCCCGTACCCGGCCCGCGCCTGCTGGCCCGCGACGGCATCGAGGCCGAGGCGCTGGGCCATGCCTTGGCGCAGGCTTGCGACGAGCTGGGCCTGTCCTCGGTGCACGCGACGTTCTGCACCCACGCGGACTGGGGAGCGCTGGGCCGCGCCGGGTGGCTGCAGCGCCTGGGCACGCAGTTCCATTGGGAGAACGCGGGCTACAAGACCTTCGACGACTTCCTGGGAACGCTGAGTTCCCGCAAGCGCAAGTCGATCAAACGGGAACGCCGGGACGCCAATGCGGCCGGCCTCGATTTCGTGGCGCTGCGCGGACACGAGATCACGCCCCGGCATTGGGATGCGTTCTACAAGTTCTACACCTCGACCGTGGACCGCAAATGGGGCAGCGCGTATCTGACCCGCAAGTTCTTCCCGCTGCTGTCGGAGCGCCTGGGCGAGCGCGTGGTGCTGATGATGGCCGAGCACAACGGCACGCCGGTGGCCGGGGCGCTCAACCTGGCGGGGGACGAGGCGCTGTATGGCCGCAACTGGGGCTGCCGCGGCGACTGGCCGTTCCTGCATTTCGAGCTGTGCTACTACCGCGCCATCGAGTTCGCGATCGAGCACGGCCTGCAGCGCGTCGAGGCCGGGGCCCAGGGCGAGCACAAGATCCAGCGCGGCTACATGCCGCGGCCGACGTACTCCGCCCATTGGATCGCCCATGCCGGGCTGCGCCGCGCCGTGGCCGGCTTCCTGGACAGCGAGCGCCCGGCCGTGGAGGCCCACATGGAGGCGCTGGCCGAACTCTCGCCCTACCGCCGGGCCGGAGAGTCGGAGGGCTGACAGGACGGCGCGGCGGCGCCCGGCCACGCGGCGGGCGTGGTCGGCGCCTGCGGCCAGCCAGTCCGGGGCACTTGGTGCGGCGCTGCCGCAACGAGGCGGCCATCCCGCCACAGCGCGGCCTTGCTCCGCAGCATTTCCGAGACCAAGAGCGGCGCGAAGGCCTCGGGCGTCAGTCTGAACGTGAGCGTCGAATGGCTGCGAAACCACGGGGCGTCGAGCAAGGCGCCGGGGATCGCTGCCTCCTCGAGACCGTCGGTCAGCATCAGGTTGTGGGAGAAGATGCGCTTGCAGGCGTGCCAGGCGACCCGCTCCGGCTTCTCCCGCCAACTGCGCAGGCGGCGGCGGGCGCGGTCGAACCCCGCGGGCAGATCGGTGATCGCCGGGCCATGGCCGGAGTAGCCGATGCGGGCCGGCAGCCTCGCCAGGCGTTCGATGCTCTCAGCCGCGCGGTTCAGGGAGTCGCGACCTTCCCGGTAAGGGTTCAGCCAGCCGATGTCGGCGTCGTGCAGCGCATCTCCCAGCACCAGGATGCCGTGCTCCGCCGAATATAGGCTGATGTGCCCGGCCGTGTGCCCCGGCGTCGCGACCACCTGCCAAGCCCATCTCCCGGCGCTCACCATGTCGCCATCGTGCAGCTTCCGGTTCACTTCATAGGGCTCGATCGGCTGCCGCAGCCATTCGGCGCGGCATGCATCGGGATCGCGGCGGTTCACCAGCGCCGCCTCCTCCGCCTGCGCCGCAATGAAGACGCCGTGCAGCGCCTGCAGCGCGTGGTTGCCGCCGCTGTGGTCGCAATGGAAATGCGTGTTGACGACCAGGGACAAGGCGGACGGCGCGATGCTTTGCGTCTGGAGCCAGCGCAGCAGCGCCGGCACATCGGCGCCGAAGCCGCTGTCGACCAGCACCGGGCGGCTGCCATGCAGCACGACGGCGTTGGCGCTGGGGTAAGGGCGCTGGAAGAAGCTGACGGGGATCATGGGGTCCGGGTAGCATGACGCAACGGAATCTCCATCAAACTTAGCTACTCTGGCGCAATGTCAAAGGGACCGATTGTGGAGCCGGATGGGGCTGCTTGGTGCGGCAGCGCGTCAATTTTTGTTGCAGGCCCGGCTTGCGGCGGGGCGGCGCTGCTGCGGGACGCCCTGGCCATGTTTCCCGGCGCGCGGGACTGGGCGGTTCTGCTGAACTACTGCTTGCTGCGGCTGGCCCGCCGGATCGACGCAATCGTGGTCACGCCGGGCGCCGTCCTGGTGTTCCGCATCGCGATGGAGGCGTCCCGGTTCCGGTCGTCCGACCGGGTCGCAGTGGAGGATGCCGCCCTCGACCTCGCCGATTTCCATGCCGGCTGCCGCCGCATGCCGGTCATTCCAGTCCTGGTCGTGCCGAACGGCGACCGCCCGCGGGGCGCCAGGCCGCTGCCGCTGCTGGGCGCCGCGCCCGTTGTCGAGACGACGCGGCTGTTGCTGCCGGGCATGTTGCGCGACATTGGCGGCTTCCCGGCGGTGCCGGACGCTCCTCCTCCCGGCTTGTGGGCCACGGCGCCCTATCGTCCCGTCCCGGCTTTGGTGGAGGCGGCGTGCCTGCTTTATGCCCGCCATGACGTGACCGCGCTGACCTTGGCGCAGGCGGGGCGCGGCGGCCTCGCGCGCACCGCGGCCGCGGTGGCGGAGGCGGTCGGGCGCGCCCAGGCGGACGGGCAGAATTGCGTGGTGTTTGTGACCGGCCTGCCCGGCGCCGGCAAGACGTTGTGCGGCCTCGATCTCGCCTTCGCCCGGCCGGGCACCGCGTTCCTGACCGGCAACCCGACGCTGGTGCATGTCCTGCGGGAAGCGTTGGTGCGGGACGCTGTCGGGCGCGGCATGGGGAGGCGGGCGGCGCAGCAGCGGATGGAGGGGGTCATCCAGGCCCTGCCGCGGTTCCGCGACCATCACGTGCGGGAGCCGGACGCTCCGCCCGAACGCGTGCTGGTCATCGACGAGGCGCAGCGTTGCTGGACGGCGGCGCATGCGGTCGGCAAGACCCGCAACCGCCCGGTTCCGCTGGCCACCTCGGAGGCCGGCCACCTGCTCGACATCATGGCCCGGCGCCGGGACGGGGCGGTGATCGTCTGCCTGCTCGGCGGCGGGCAGGAGATCCATGACGGCGAGGGCGGGATCGCCGAGTGGGGCCGGGCCTTGGCCGCGCGCCCGGCGTGGCGCGCCGTCATGCCTTCTGATGCCATGCGGGCCGAGGACCCCCGCCAGCGTCTGCCGCCCGGTCCGGCACTGGCCGTCGATGACCGGCTGCACCTGAGCCAGCCCGTGCGCAGCGTGCACGCGCCGTCCGCGGCGGCATGGGTCGGGGCAATGCTGTCCAACCAGCCGCTCCAGGCAAACGGCATCGCCCGGGCCATGGGCGGCCTGCCGTTCCGGCTCACGCGGTCGCTGGATGCGATGCGGCGGGCGCTGCAAGGCCGCGGCACCCGCCAGTCGGGGCTGCTCGCCAGCTCCCACGCCCGGCGGTTGCGGGCGGAGGGGCTGGGCAGCGTGCTGCCGCACCAGGATGAGGACGCGGTCGCCCGCTGGTTCCTGGACCGCTGGCCGGACATCCGCAGCGCCGACGCGCTGGAAGTCGTGGCGACCGAGTTCTGCGTGCAGGGGCTTGAGCTTGACCACGCCGGGGTGTGCTGGGACGCAGACTTGGTCCGCACGGCCGACCGCGCCGGCTGGCAGGCGCGGAACCTGCGCGGCGCCGCCTGGACCACGTTGAACCGGGCTGAGGCGGTGTCGAACCGGCTCAACGCCTACCGCGTGCTGCTGACCCGTGCCCGGTTCTCGACGGTGATCTGGGTGCCGCGAGGCGTCGTGCGGGACGCGACCCGTGACCCGGCGCGATACGACGCGGTGGCGGACTACCTGCTGGAGTGCGGAATTATTACGCTGGACGGATTATCTTCAACGGAGGACAATGCAGCCATGCCCGAGCCGATGCTGTTGTGATCCGCCTGCTTGCCGTGCTGCTGCTGCTGACGGGCGCTGCGCAGGCGGCCGAGTTGCGGGTCACAACCTGGAACCTCGAATGGCTGACCGCGCGCCGGGCAGGCGACCCGGCGCTGCCCGAGGACGTGCGGCCGAAACCTGCGGAAGCCATCGACGCCCTTCGCCGTTACGCCTTAACGCTCGACGCCGACGTGATCGCGTTTCAGGAGGTGGATGGACCCGAAATCGCCGCGCGGGTTTTCCCGCCGGAGCGGTATGTCATCATCGCCACTGGAGACGACGTGGTGCAGCGCGTCGGCTTTGCCGTTCGCCGCGGCATTCCAGTGCGCCGCAACCCGGACCTGGCCGGACTGGACGTGTATCCTGGCGCGGCGCACCGCCTGCGCAGCGGCGCGGACATCACGCTCGATGTGCCCGGCGGGAAGCTGCGCCTGCTGGCGGTGCACCTGAAAACCGGGTGCCACTACGGCAGCCTTTCGGGCGCGCACGGGGCCGATGCCAGCCGAGCCTGCGAGACGCTGCGCCGGCAGGTCGCCCCGCTCCAGGGCTGGATCGCCCAGCGCCGGGAAGAAGGCGTGCCGTTCGTGCTGCTCGGCGACTTCAACCGCCGGATGGACCGTCCGGAGGAGCTTTTGGCCGCCTTGACCATGGCCGCGCCGTTGGCCCGCGCGACGGAGGGCCGGGCCAGCCCGTGCTGGGGCGGCGGCAGCTTCATTGACCATATTCTGGCCGGCGGCGCGGCCCGCGGCTGGATGGTGCCGGACAGCCTCCGGGTCATGGTGTACCGGGAGACCGGCGACGCCGCAAAGGAGCAGCTTTCCGATCACTGCCCGGTGTCCGTCCGCTTCCGCCTGCCGGATTAGCCCGCTACTCTCCGCCGGCAATTGAACGGAGCCTTCCATGAGCCTGACCGTCTTGATCACCGGCGCGACGGCTGGGTTTGGCGAGGCGATGGCCCGCCGCTTCGTGCGTGACGGCCATCGCGTGATCGCCGCCGGGCGCCGGGTGGACCGCCTGGAGGCACTTGCACATGACCTGGGTGACGCCCTGCTCGCGTTCCCATTGGACGTAACGGACGCCGCAGCCGTTGCGGCGTTGCCAGATGGACTGCCTGAAGGGTGGCGAGCCGTTGACGTGCTGGTGAACAATGCCGGGCTGGCCTTGGGCACGGCACCTGCCTTCCAGGCCAGCCTTGAAGAGTGGGACACGATGGTGGCGACCAACGTCACCGGGCTGATCCGACTGACCCATGCGATCCTGCCGGGCATGGTGGCGCGCGACCAGGGTCATATCGTCAACATCAGCAGCTCGGCTGCGACGTACCCCTACCCCGGCGGCAACGTCTATGGCGCGACGAAAGCGTTCGTGACCCAGTTCAGCCTGAACCTGAAGGCAGACCTTGTCGGCACAGGGGTGCGCGTCACCGACCTGGAACCCGGCCTGGTCGGCGGCAGTGAGTTCAGCCGGGTGCGCTACGGCGGCGACGCAGAGAAGGCCGCCGCGGTCTATGCCGGCACGACGCCATTATCACCGCAGGACATCGCGGAGGCGGTGGCCTGGGTCATCAGCCTGCCCCGGCACGTCAACATCAACCGGATGGAGATGATGCCGACGTGCCAGGCGCCGGGGCCGCTGGCGATCAAGCGCCGGAACAGCTAAGCCGAAACCGACACGCCTTTCCAGAACGCGACGCGGCCACGGATGTTCGAGGCGGCCTCCTTGGGTTCCGGGTAGAACCAAACGGCGTCCTTGTTCGACTTGCCGCCCACGTTCAGCGACATGTAATGCGCTGTGCCTTTCCAGGGACAGACACTCGTATGATCGCTCGGCTCGACGAATTCCGTCCGAAGGCTTGCCACGGGAAAATAGGCGTTGCCTTCGACCGTGACGATATCGTCGCTGGATGCGACGATCTGCCCATTCCAAACTGCCTTCATCATAACCTCCCCAAAAACAATCAGGCCGGGCACTGGGCCCGGCCTGGATCATAAGCCTATTCCGCCGTCTCAGGTTCCAACTCGGATGACCCCTCGTCACCATCGCCTTCCGCCTTCGACAGCGCCGGCTGCGCCGCCTCGGTGAACTCGAACTCCAGCTTGTCATCGCGCAGGGCGACCTTCACGGAACCGCCCTTCACCAGCTTGCCGAACAGCAGTTCCTCGGCAAGCGGCTTCTTGATGAACTCCTGGATGACCCGGCCGAGCGGCCGAGCGCCATAAAGGCGGTCATAACCCCGCTCAGCCAGCCACTCCTTCGCCGCCGACGACAGCTCGATCGTCACGTTGCGGTCGGCCAGTTGCGCCTCCAGCTGCATGACGAACTTCTCAACGACGCGGCCCACGATCTCCGGCGTCAGCCCGGCGAAGGTGATCGTGGCATCCAGCCGGTTGCGGAACTCCGGCGTGAACAGCCGCTTGATCGCCTCCGTGTCCTCTCCCTCCCGCTGGTCGCGGCCAAAACCGATGGCCTCCTTGGCCAGGTCGCTCGCTCCGGCGTTGGTCGTCATGATCAAGATCACGTTGCGGAAATCGACGACCTTGCCGTTGTGATCGGTCAGCTTGCCGTGGTCCATCACCTGCAGGAGGATGTTGAACAGGTCGGGATGCGCCTTCTCGATCTCGTCGAGCAACAGCACGCAGTGCGGGTGCTGGTCGATGGCGTCGGTCAGCAGCCCGCCCTGGTCAAAGCCCACATAGCCCGGCGGCGCGCCGATCAGGCGGGAGATGCTGTGCCGCTCCATGTACTCGCTCATATCGAACCGGGTCAGCTCGATCCCAAGGGTGCTGGCGAGCTGGCGCGCTACCTCGGTTTTGCCGACGCCGGTTGGGCCGCTAAACAAGTAGTTGCCGATCGGCTTCTCGGCCTCCCGCAGCCCGGCGCGGGACAGCTTGATCGCGGCAGCCAACGCCTCGATCGCCTTGTCCTGGCCGAACACCATCGCCTTTAGGTCACGCTCCAGGTTGCGCAGCGTTTCCTTGTCGTCGGCTGACACCGACTTGGGCGGGATACGGGCGATCTTGGCGACAACCTCCTCAACGTCGCGCAACGTCACCAGCTTGCGGCGCTTGCCCTCGGGCTGCAGCATCCGGCTCGCGCCGACCTCGTCGATCACGTCGATCGCCTTGTCCGGCAACTTGCGGTCATTGATGTACTTGGCCGAAAGCTCGACCGCGCCGCGGATCGCCTCCTCGGTGTACCGGACCTTGTGATGCTTCTCGTAGTTGGTCTTGAGGCCGCGCAGGATCTTGATCGCGTCCTCCATCGACGGCTCGTTCACGTCGATTTTCTGGAAGCGCCGCACCAAGGCACGGTCCTTCTCAAAGTAGTTCCGGTATTCCTTATACGTCGTGCTGCCCACGCAACGCAGGCTGCCCGCGGCAAGAGCCGGCTTCAGCAGGTTGGACGCATCCATGGCACCGCCGCTGGTCGCGCCTGCGCCGATGACGGTGTGGATCTCGTCGATGAACAGGATGCTGCCCGGGTGCGCCTCAAGCTCGGTCACGACTGCCTTGAGCCGCTCCTCGAAATCGCCGCGGTAGCGCGTGCCGGCGAGCAACGCGCCCATGTCGAGGGCGAAGATCGTGGACTTCGCGAGCACTTCCGGCACATCGCCCTCGACGATGCGCTTGGCCAGGCCCTCGGCGATGGCCGTCTTGCCGACGCCGGGGTCGCCGACATAAAGCGGATTGTTCTTGGTCCGCCGGCAGAGAATCTGAATCGTGCGCTCGATTTCCGAGTCGCGCCCGATCAGCGGGTCGATCTTCCCGGAGCCGGCCTTCTTGTTCAGGTTGACGCAATAGTTGCTCAAGGCGTCCTGGGCGCGCCGACCCGGCTTCTCTTCGCGCTCGTTCTCCGGCGTGTTCTCCTCCTTGGCCCCTTGGGCCGGTCGCTGCGCCGAGCGGCCCGGCGCCTTGGCGATGCCATGCGAGATGAAGTTCACCGCGTCGAGCCGGGTCATGTCCTGCAACTGCAGGAAATAGACCGCATGGCTCTCGCGCTCGCTGAAAAGGGCGACCAGGACGTTGGCGCCGGTCACCTCGTCGCGGCCAGAGCTTTGGACATGGATGGCTGCGCGCTGCACGACGCGCTGGAAGCCGGCCGTCGGCTTCGGGTCGCCCGGCCGCTCGGTCGCGAGTCCTGACAGGTCCTTGTCGAGGAATTCGCCGAGGTCCTGGCGGAGCTTGTCGAGGTCCACCCCGCAAGCGCGGAGCACCGTCGCAGCGTCGCTGTCCTCCGCCAGGCCCAGCAGGAGGTGTTCAAGCGTGGCATATTCATGCCGGCGCTCGCTGGCGAGGGACAAGGCGCGATGCAGCGTCTGTTCAAGGTTGCGAGACAACATAGCGATTGACGCTCCTTCGCGCTGGGGTCCTGGAAGCTTGCACAGGTCGATTCGTTCCGACGCGGGCCCAAGCAGTGATGATGCCGATGAAGATGGGTGGAAATTTCCGCTTGGTGAAGCCTATTCTTTCTCGATCGTACATTGCAACGGATGCTGGTTCTGCCGGGCCAGGTCCATGACCTGGGTCACCTTGGTCTCCGCCACCTCGTAGGTGTAGGCGCCGCAGACCCCGACGCCCCGGCGATGCACGTGCAGCATGATGCGCGTCGCCTCCTCGCGGTTCTTCTGAAAAAATCGTTCGAGCACGTGGACGACGAACTCCATAGGCGTGTAGTCGTCGTTGAGCATGAGCACCTTGTACATCGCGGGCTTGCGTGTCTTGGGCCGCGCCTTCACCACCACGCCGATGGTCGGTCCGTCTCCGTTGCCGCCTTTGTCGTTGTCGCTCATCGTTCCAACAGCCTACTACTCTCAAACCCGAGCCACCGCGGCGGCGCCGCAACGCCGTCAACAGACCGACGCTCCGGCATGGGGCGCCTTCGTTTCCAGGAAGGGCGGCGCCTCTGCTCCGACCAAGCCAGCCGCCAACCTTCCATAGAGAGCATATCGGAACGCGGCGGCTTGAGAAAAGGTTTAGCAATGCCTCGCCCGGATATTCGCCCGGGCCGAGCCTGCCGCAAACAAGAAAGCGGCCCGGAGGAGTCCCCCGGGCCGCTTCCAGCTTGGCTCCGCGAGGGCGTGGCGGTTAGGCGACTTTGCCGAACGACTGCACGGCCAGCGACAGGCGGCTGCTGATCGGCGCGAACGCCTGCTCAGCCACCTTGAAGGAGGTCTCGGCGACCTGGCCGCCCTGCGTCAGCGCCTTCTCGACCGCCGAGCGGGCCAGGTTCGCCTGCAGGTCGGTCGCGTCCTTCAACGAGCGGACGCTGGTCATTGCGCGAAACGCGCTCATGGCGTCATCCATCGTCGCCTGCGCACTGGCGGCCATCAACTTGCTGAGGTCCTGTAGGCCGGTCGCAAAAATCTGGCTGGATTTCACCAGCGCCTCGACGTTACCCTGGCCGAAGGTGACGAGTTGTTCCGCGGTTTGCATTCTTGATTCCTGGTTTGCCGGGGCGCCGCCCCGCTTCGGTTGAAAGCTCATGCCGTCAGCCCCGCTGGCGCGAAGTACGGCGGAGCAGACCGCATCGGGCCTTCGAAGCCGAATGCTGCGCTGCAACACGCGCGTTATGTGGATTCGGCACCTAAAGGTCAAGGGTTTTGTGCAGCGCAGCATAAGCAAGCTGCGCCGACTTCGACCGGATAATAACGGTTTCATCCTAAGTGGCTGACCGAGCTATCATTATAGGGTGACAAAGGCTGGACTTCTCTGCCAGAAGCCACTTAGAGTTGCAAACATCACTGATGGGATAGGTCGTAATGACCGGATTTTTGCTTAAACGGCGCTGGATCGCGAGACTGCTCGCAACAGTCTCTATCATAGTTGTCCTGGCATATCCGCCCATTCGACCGGCCTTTGCGCAGATCGGCTCTGATCGTTACGCATCCATCGTGGTTGACGCGGCACACGGAGATGTCCTTTCGGCAGTGAATGCCGACGAATACCGCTTCCCGGCGAGCCTGACCAAGATGATGACGTTGTACATGCTGTTCGAGGCGCTGCGCGACCGCCGCCTCGCGCTGACGCAGCCGGTTCCCGTCTCGCCCTGGGCCGCCTCCATGTCGCCCTCCAAGCTCGGGCTGCTGCCAGGCACCATCATCACGGTCGAGCAGGCGTTGCTGGGCCTGGTCACCAAGTCTGCGAACGACGCCGCCGCTGCCCTCGGAGAGTTGATGGGCGGCGATGAGGAGCGGTTCGCGCAGATGATGACGCTGCGCGCCAGGGCGCTGGGGATGACCCGGACGACCTTCCGCAACGCGTCGGGCCTGCCGGACTGGGGCCAGGTGACGACGGCCCGGGACTTGGCGCTCCTGGCGCGCCACCTGATCCAGGATTTCCCGTCGTATTACTGGTACTTCAGCGTCCCGTCCTTCGTGTTCCAGGGACGCACGATCATGAGCCATCAGCACATGCTGCAAACCTATCCCGGGGCAGATGGGCTGAAGACCGGCTACATCGAGGCGTCCGGCTACAACGTCGTCACCTCCGCCCTTTGGGGCGGCACAAGGCTGATCGGCGTCGTCATGGGCGCGGCGTCCGGATGGGAGCGCGACCAGCACATGGCCTCCCTGCTGGACCAGGGCTTCGAGCGGATGGGCGTGCCGATGCTCGCGGCCCGGCATGACGCCGCCCCGCCGTTCGGCTTGAACGGGTTCATCGGCATCGCGCAGGCCGCCCCGGACCTGGCGCCTGTCGGGCGGCGCGGACCGGCGGCCAGGGGCAGCCAGTTCGCCGCCTCGCCGCGCATCCATGCGGCAGCGCACCGGCGGACGCCCGAAATCCGGAGCGAACGCCTGCGTGCCCGGCCGATCGTGGCGTTCCTGCCGCCCCGCCCCTTTGCCGTTCCCCCGCGTGCGGCCGCGTTGTCGCGGGATCTCCCGCTCCCGCGCGCCGGCAGGCCTGGCGGGACCCGTACTGCGCGCTGGGCAGCCGGCCGCGTCCCCGGTTAGGCCCAGCAAGGCGATGGTCCCGTGCGCGCGCCCTTGCGCGCCGTCGCATCGCTGCGCATTTTGTGAGCGAGATCACCGAGACAGGAGCCCGGGTGCCAATGGATGGCGGAACCGACGCAAGACGCATCACGATCCATTCGCCCGAGGACTTCGCCGGAATGCGGCGTGCCGGACAACTGGCCGCGCAAACGCTGGACATGATCGCGCCTCACGTCCGCCCGGGCGTGACCACCGCGGCGCTCGATGCGCTGTGCCATGAGTTCATTCTGGCGCATGGCGCGGTCCCGGCGCCGCTGAACTACCGCGGGTTCCCGAAGTCGATCTGCACTTCCATCAACCATGTCGTGTGCCACGGCATTCCAGGCGACCGGCGGCTGATCGACGGCGACGTGCTCAACATCGACGTTACCGTCGTGCTCGACGGCTGGCATGGCGACAGCAGCCGGATGTTCGCCGCCGGGCCGCCCTCGACCAAGGCGCACAAGCTGATCGACGTCACCTACGAGGCGCTGATGCGCGGCGTGGCGGCAGTGAAACCCGGCGCGACGCTTGGCGACATCGGCCACGCGATCCAGGTCTATGTCGAGGCCAACCGGTTCAGCGTCGTGCGGGACTTCTGCGGGCACGGCATCGGCCGCCGCTTCCACGAGGCGCCGAACATCCTGCATTTCGGCCGCAGCGGAGAAGGGCCAGTGCTGCAGTCCGGCATGTTCTTCACCGTCGAGCCGATGGTCAACGCCGGCCGGCCGGAGGTCAAGGTGCTGGACGACGGCTGGACCGCCGTGACCCGCGACCGCAGCCTCTCGGCCCAGTTCGAGCACATGGTGGGCGTCACCGAAAATGGCTGCGAGGTGTTCACCTTTTCTCCGGCCGGGCTGCACAAGCCGCCCTACGCATGATCCACACGACGGCGCACCGGCTGCGGTTCAACGACACGGACCGGCTGGGGCACGTCAACAACGCGGTGTTCGCGGTCATGCTGGAGCAGGGCCGGTCGGAACTCGTGCTGGAGGCCGGGCTGCCGATCGAATCCGAGGGGGCGGCCCTGGTGATCGTCCGGCTGGAACTCGAATTCCTGCGCGAGATGGCGTGGCCCGGCACCGTGACAATCGAGACCGAGGTCGCGCGGCTGGGCAACCGGTCCTTCACCTTGCGGCAACGCTTGGCGTCGGACAGCGAGTTGTGCGCCCGGGCCGTCACCGTCCTGGTCGTGATGGACCGCGCCGCCCGCCGGGCGTTGCCGCTCGATGGGGAATGGCGGGACAGCCTGACGCGCTGGTTGGCCGGCGCGTGACGCTTGGCTGAAGCTTCGGACGACCTGTTTCCGCCGACCTCGCCGATGCTGTCCGACCCGGCAGCTCCATCGCCGACCAGTGCGGAGGGGCACCGCATCCGGATGCGCGCGCGCCTGCTGACCGCCGGGCCGGACAGCTTGGCGGATCACGAGCTGCTTGAGATGGTGCTGTTTCTGGCGCTGCCCCGACGCGACACCAAGCCGATCGCCCGCGCGCTGCTGGCCCGCTTCGGCAGCTTCGCCGGCGCGGTATCCGCGCCGTTGACAGGCCTGCGGACGGTCGAGGGACTGGGCGACGCGGGTGCGGCGGCGCTCAAGACGGTCCAAGCCGCAGCCTCGCGTCTGGCCCGGGCCGACCTGCCCTAAGCCGGCATGTGCGCCGAGATCTCGTGCGCGCCGTCCCACACCAGTCTCAGGGCCACATAGACCACCACCAGCAGGCCAATCCAGGCGATCCAACGGTAGCGCTCCAGCAGATCGGCAATCAGGCGCGCCGCAACACCCATCAGCAGGACCGAGATGGCCAGTCCGGACACCAGCACCCAGGGATGCTCACGGGACGCCCCGGCGACGGCCAGCACGTTGTCGAGGCTCATGGAGGCGTCGGCCAGGATGATCTGCACCAGTGCCTGCCGCAAGGTCTTCACCGGCGCCGCTGCCGAGGCAGCCTCGTGGCGGGAGCCGCGCAGCTCGCGATACATCCGCCAGGACACCCAGAGCAGCAGCAGCCCGCCGGCGAACAGCAGCCCGATAATGGCCAGCAGGCGTAAGGCCAGTAGCGCGAAGCCGATCCGCAGCACTGTCGCCGCAGCGATGCCGATCAGGATGGCACGGGATTTCTGGGCGTTCGGCAGGCCGGCCACCGCCATGCCGACCACGACCGCGTTGTCGCCGGCCAGCACCAGGTCGATGAACAGCACCTGGCCGAGTGCGGCGAGCTGCGGCCAGATATCATCGACAAGGGTCAACGCATGCTCCTGGATCGGCGCAAGCGCCAACGTTGTCATCGGGCGCGCGTCGGCGTACTGACAGCCGGCAACCGCAACGCCCAAGAGGCCCGCCCATGGTTCCCCGCTACTCCCGTCCTGCCATGGCCGCGATCTGGGCGCCAGAGAACCGTTTCCGCATCTGGTTCGAGATCGAGGCGCTGGCCGCCGAGGCAATGGCGGCGCTGGGCAGCATCCCGGCCGAGGCCGCCCGCACCATCCGTGCCCGGGGCGATGCGAAGCTGGCCGCCATCAACCAAGCCGACCTCGCCCGCATCGACGCCATCGAGGCCGAGACCCGGCACGACGTGATCGCCTTCCTCACCTGGCTGGCCGAGGGCATCGGCGAGGATAGCCGTTTCGTCCACCAGGGGCTGACCAGCAGCGACGTGCTCGACACCTGCTTCTCCCTGCAGCTCACCCAGGCGGCTGATCTGTTGCTGGCCGACCTCGACGCCCTGCTGGCCGCGCTGAAGCGCCGGGCGGTCGAGCACCGGCGCACGCTGACCATCGGCCGCAGCCACGGCATCCATGCGGAGCCGACGAGCTTCGGCCTGAAGCTCGCCGGGCACTACGCCGAGTTCGCCCGCAACCGCATCCGGCTGGTGCAGGCGCGGGCGGAGGTCGCGGTCTGCGCGATCAGCGGCGCCGTCGGCACCTATGCCCACGTTGACCCGGCGGTCGAGGCGCACGTGGCGCGGCGGCTCGGCTTGCAGCCCGAGACGGTCTCGACCCAGGTCATCCCGCGCGACCGCCACGCCGCGTTCTTCTGCACGCTGGGCGTGATCGCATCCGGCATCGAGCGGCTGGCGACGGAGGTGCGGCATTTGCAACGGAGCGAGGTGCGGGAAGCCGAGGAGTTCTTCCATCCCGGCCAGAAGGGCAGCAGCGCCATGCCGCACAAGCGCAACCCGGTGCTGTCGGAAAACCTGACCGGCCTCGCCCGCATCGTCCGCGCGGCCGTCACCCCGGCGCTGGAAAACGTGGCGCTGTGGCACGAGCGCGACATCAGCCATTCGAGCGTGGAGCGGGCTATCGGGCCGGACGCGACGGTGACGCTCGATTTCGCCTTGGCGCGGCTGGCCGGGATGATCGACAAGCTCACGGTCTATCCGGAGCAGATGCTCGCCAACCTTGAGGGCCTGGGCGGCGTGGCGCACAGCGGCGAGGTGCTGCTGGCGCTGACCCGGGCGGGCATCCTGCGGGAGGACGCCTACCGCATCGTGCAGCGGAGCGCGATGGCGACCTGGACCCAGCTCGGCAAGCCGGACGCCCGGAGCTTCCGCGTCAACCTGGACGCCGACCCGGAGGTCGCCGCCCGCGTGCCGCCGGCGGAACTGGACCGCGCGATGGCCGCGGAGCTGCATCTGCGCCATGTCGATCACGTGTTCGAGCGCGTGTTCGGCGGCCATGATCCTGCCACGGCCGCGGCCTGATTCCGCCATCGTGGCCCTACAGCTTGGGCGTGGATCAGAAGGAGGTCCATGGACATGCGCAAGTTGTTGATGGGTTTGACGGTCTTGGTCGGCGCAACGGCGGCGGTCTCCGGCGCACGCGCCGCGCCGCATGCCGGCCCGATCCCGCTCGCCTCCGGCGCGCCGGCCGCAGAGCTGGTGCATTACTACCCGGCGCAGTATGACGAAGAATGGCGTCACAACGAGTGGCGCCGCCATGAGGAGTTCGAGCGCTGGCGCCGGCACCGCGAGTGGCGCCATGAGCGGCACGAGGAGTACGAGCATCGCGGCTGGTAGGCGGACGCACGCGGTGGCATACGCGCCGCCGTGTGCACCGTCATCCTGCTCCTGCGCCCGGGCCATGCCTGGCCGGTCCTGATCGCCGCCAACCGCGACGAGCGGCTGGACCGGCCCTGGGACCCGCCGGGCGCCTACTGGCCCGAGCAGCCCGGCGTCGCCGCCCGGCGCGGCCCGGCGGGGCGCGGGGGCGGGGGGGGGCTGCGCCGGGGCCGCGGGGGGGGGGGGGGGGAGCGGGGGCCGCGGGGGGCCGCCTCGGGCCCGGCGCCCCGGGGGGCCGGCGCCGGCCGCGACCGGCTGGGCGGCGGGACATGGATGGCGATGCGCGGCGGCCTGTTGGCGGCGGTGCTGAACCGGCCCGGCAGCCTTGGGCCGGCGCCGGGGAAGCTGAGCCGCGGCGGGCTGCCGCTCCTGGCGGTGCGCCACGCCTCGGCGTCCGCGGCGGCCGACGCGCTCCTTGCGCTGGACGCGGCGGAGTACCGGAGCTTCAACATGGTCGTTGCCGACCGTCATTCGGCGCACTTCATCCGTGGGCTGGGCCATGGCCGGCCGGAGGGCTGGGTGCTGCCGCCGGGTTGCCATATCGTGACCGCGCACGATCCGGACGACCCCGACAGCCCGCGGGCGCGGGCGCACCTGCCACGCTTCGCCGCCGCCCCGGCGCCTGACCCGGCGACCGGCGACTGGGCGGCATGGCAGGCGTTGCTGGCGGACAGGTCGGGACCCCGTGCGGCGGCGCTGAACGTGCCGTCGCAGGACGGCTTCGGTACTGTATGCTCGTCCCTGGTGGGCCTGCCCGACGCTGGGACGCCCGAGTGGCTGTTTGCCGCCGGGCCGCCGGACCGGGCGGCGTTCCTGCCGGTCGCGCCGGAACTGCGTTGACCCGACTTCTGGTCGCCAGCCGCGCGCGTCGCAGGCGTGGCAGGTCATGCGCCCCCCTGCTATACCCCCCGCGTGCGCGACCGATCTGGGCCGCGTGAGGATGGGGATCACGGGCATGGCACGCCGCCGGCAACTCTATGAAGGCAAGGCCAAGGTGCTGTTCGAGGGTCCGGAACCCGGCACGCTTGTCCAGTATTTCAAGGACGATGCCTCCGCCGGCAACGGCGCCAAGAAGGGCATCATCACCGGCAAAGGCGTGCTGAACAACCGCATCAGCGAGTATCTAATGATGCGGCTGACCGAGATCGGGGTGCCCACCCACTTCGTGCGCCGCCTGAACATGCGGGAGCAACTCATCCGTGAGGTGGAGATCATCCCGCTTGAGATCGTCGTGCGCAACATCGCCGCCGGCAGCCTATCGACCCGGCTCGGCATCCCGGAAGGCACCCGCTTGCCCCGCAGCATCATCGAGTACTACTACAAGAACGACGCGCTGAACGACCCGATGGTGGCGGAGGAGCACATCACCGCCTTCGGCTGGGCCAGCACGCAGGACATGGACGACATCGTGAGCCTGACGCTGCGGGTGAACGATTTCCTGACCGGGCTATTCCTGGGGGTCGGCATCAGCCTGGTCGATTTCAAGCTGGAATTCGGCCGGCTGTGGGAGGAGGACGACATGCGGGTGGTGCTGGCGGACGAGATCAGCCCGGACAACTGCCGCCTGTGGGACACCAAGACCAACGAGAAGATGGACAAGGACCGTTTCCGCCGCGACATGGGCCGGGTCGAGGAGGCCTACCAGGAGGTTGCGCGGCGCTTGGGCATCCTGCCGGAGGCGGGCAACAACGACATGAAAGGGCCGGAGGCGATGCAGTGAAGGCAATCGTCACCGTCATGCTGAAGCCTGGCGTGCTCGACCCACAGGGCAAGGCGATTGGCCACGCGCTGCAGACGCTCGGCTTTGCCGGCGTAGGCGAGGTGCGGGCGGGCAAGGTCATCGAATTGGAACTGTCGGAGGGCGACCCGGCGCATGCGCGCGCCACCGCCGAGGACATGGCGCGCAAATTGCTGGCCAATACGGTTATTGAAAGCTTCCACGTGGAGATCGCATAATGAAATTGCTGTTTGCTTCCCTGGCCGTGCTGGGCGTCTGGGCCGGGTCGGCGCATGCCGAACGCTTTTCCGCCGTTGACGGCACAAGACTGGTCAGCATGTGTACTGGGCGCGACCGGAGCATCGTGGAGGATTGCACGGCCTATATCAACGGCGTGTCGGACGCTGCCAGCTTCTACCAAAACCTGCGTCCGGCGGACGGCAGCAAGGGCGGCAAGCTCCCGGCCTATCTCTGCCTGCCCCCGGCGATCACGGGCGTGCAATTGCGGGAGGCCGTCGTTGGCTGGGCCAGGTCGCATCCGGAAAGCCAACGCCTGCAAGCGTCCGGCGTCGTGCTGCGCGCGTTGCATGACAGCTTCAAGTGCCAGGGCACCGAGGGCGGCCTGTCTTCGTGAGGGCCGGCGTCGTCGTCTTTCCTGGCACCAACCGGGAGCGCGACATCGCCATCGCGCTCCAGGCCGTGTCGGGACGGCGGCCCCGGATGGTTTGGCACCGCGAGACCGATCTTGCAGGCCTTGACCTCGTGGTGCTGCCCGGCGGCTTCAGCCATGGCGACTACCTCCGCTGCGGCGCCATGGCGGCACGGTCGCCGGTGATGGGGGCGGTCCACGGTTTTGCCGCGGCGGGCGGGCATGTGCTGGGCGTGTGCAACGGCTTTCAAATCCTAACAGAAGCCGGGCTGCTGCCGGGTGCGCTGCTGCGCAACGCCTCGCTCCGCTTCCTATCGCAGGACTGCCATCTGCGGGTGGAGCGGGCAGATACCGCATTCACCCGGCATTACCAGCCCGGCCAGGTGTTCCGCGCGCCGATGGCGCATGGCGACGGCAACTACTTCGCCGACCCTGCCACGCTTGACCGGCTGGAGGGCGAAGGGCTGGTCGCGCTGCGCTACGCCACCCCCGGGGGCGCAGTCGTGCCGGAGGCGAACCCGAACGGCTCCGCCCGTGGCATCGCCGGCATCCTCAGCCCGAATGGGCGCGTCATGGGCCTGATGCCGCACCCGGAGGACTTGGTTGATCCCCTGATGGGCGGCACGGACGGGCTGCCATTGTTCGCCGGCATGGCCGAGGCGCTCGCAGCGTGACCGGGCGCGACGTCACCCTGGCGCTGGCGCGCGAGTTCGGCCTGAGCGCCGAGGAGTACGGCCGCGTGCTGGCGATCATGGGCCGCACGCCGAGCTTCACGGAACTCGGCATCTTCAGCGTGATGTGGTCCGAGCACTGCAGCTACAAGTCGAGCCGCGTGTGGCTGAAACAGCTTCCCACCGCCGCCTCTTGGGTGATCCATGGCCCTGGCGAGAACGCCGGCGTGGTCGATATCGGCGACGGCTTGGCCGCCGTGTTCAAGATGGAAAGCCATAACCACCCGAGCTTCATCGAGCCATACCAGGGCGCCGCGACCGGCGTCGGCGGCATCCTGCGCGACGTATTCACCATGGGCGCCCGACCCGTTGCCAACCTGAACGCCCTACGCTTTGGCCACCCGGACGACCCGCGCACCCGGCGGGTGGTGGACGGCGTGGTGCGCGGCGTCGGCGGCTACGGCAACTGCGTCGGCGTGCCCA
>CAXUJE010000063.1:0-20048 GCA_964251035.1 uncultured Acetobacteraceae bacterium | reverse complement strand
CCGGCACATCGACGCCCACCTCGACCACCGTGGTCGCCACCAGAAGCTGGATGCGCCCGGCGGCGAAGTCCGCCAACGCCCCGTCGCGCGCCGCCGCCTCCATCTGCCCATGCGCCAGCCCGACCCGGGCGCCGAACCGCGCCCGCAGCGTCTCGAACCGCGCTTCCGCCGCCGCCAGGTCGATCAGCTCGCTTTCCGACACCATCGGGCACACCCAGTACACCCGCTCCCCCCGGTCCAACGCGCGGCCGATGCCCTCCACCACGTCCCCGAGCGTCGCCAGCGAGTGAACCGTGGTGCGGATCGGCTTGCGCCCGGCAGGCTTTTCCAGCAGCCGGCTCACCTCCATCTCGCCCCATTGCGTCAGCAGGAGCGTGCGCGGGATCGGCGTCGCCGTCATCACCAGCACGTCCGTCGTCTCCCCCTTGGCCCCCAGCAGCAGGCGCTGGTCCACGCCGAACCGGTGCTGCTCGTCGATCACCGCGAGCGCCAGGTCGTGGTAGGCGACGGCGTCCTGGAACAGCGCATGGGTGCCGACGATCAGCTTGGTCCGGCCGTTGGCGATGCCGATCAGCGCGTTGCGTCTTGCCACGCCCTTGACCGAGCCGGTCAGCAGCTCGACCGGGATCGGCGACAGGCGGGACAGGGTGCGGTGGTGCTGCTTCGCTAGCACCTCGGTCGGCGCCATCAGCGCGGCCTGAGCGCCCGCCTCGGCCGCGCGCAGCATGGCCAGCAGCGCCACCAGCGTCTTGCCAGACCCCACGTCGCCCTGCAGCAGCCGCAACATCCGGCGCGGCGCCGCCAGGTCGGCATCGATCTCCGCCAACGCCTGGCGCTGCGAGGGCGTGGGCGTGAAGCCGAAGCGTTCGAGGGTCTGCGCCCGCAGGCGCCCGTCCCCCGGCAGCGCCCGGCCGGGCCGCCGCCGCTCCCGCTGGCGTACGAAGGCCATGGCGACCTGATGCGCCAGCAGCTCGTCATAGGCGAGCCGGCGCCGCGCCCGGTCCAACATCGCGTCTCCTGGCAATGCTTCCGGTTGCTGCACCGCCCGCAGCGCGTCGCGGAAGCTTGGCCAGCCTTCGCGGCGCATCAGGGCCGGGTCGTGCCACTCGTCCAGGTCCGGCACCCGATCCAGCGCATGGCGCATCGCGCTGCGGAGCTGGCCCGGGAACAGCCCGGCGGTCAGCGGCCAGACCGGCTCGATGCCGGGCAGGAGGCTGGCATGCGCGGCGGGGACGACGTGGTCGGGCTTCGGCATGGTCAGGCGGTCGCCGAAGCCGTCCAGCTTGCCGGACACCACGAGCCTCGCGCCGGGCAGCAGCGGGCGGGGCGGCGGGCGGCCGAAGTAAACCAGTTCCATGAAGCCGGTGCCGTCGGTGCAGATGACCCGCCACGGCTGCCGCGGCGTGTCCGGCGCGTCCTGCCGCACGACCTCCACCGCGAGCGTCGCGACCTGGCCCGGCTGCGCCGTCCGGATCGTCGGGCGGGCGCGGCGGTCCATGTAGGACTCCGGCATATGGAACAGCAGGTCAAGCACCCGGGTGCCGCCCGCCACGCGCTCGATCAGCTTGGCCAAGGCCGGGCCGACGCCGCGCAGCCCCGTCACCGGGGCGAGCAGCGGGAGGAGCGGATTATCCGCGATTTGACCGGCGGGGTGGGTTGGCGACACGGGCGGGCTGACTTTATGGGAGATGGCCGCTATATGACAGCCCACCGCCAGGGACCCAAGAGTGCAGCAGACCGACACCGACCCGCCTTCCGGCATTGTCCTTGAGCATCGGCGCCGCCGCATCCTGTTCCGCGCCACGCACCGGGGCACCTACGAGAACGACATCCTGATCGGCGGCTACGTCCGCGCCCGGATCGCCGGGTTCACTGATGCCGACCTCGATGCGCTGGAGGAAGTCATGGAGCTGCCCGACGCCATGCTGGCGGACTGGCTGACCGGGCGGCAGCCGATCCCGGCCGACTGCGACACCCCCATGCTGCGCGCGATCCGCCGAGCGGCCGAGGACGGCGAGGGCCAGCCCCGATGACCGCCACCATCCACGGCGCGCCCGAAGGCTTCGACGCCCTGCTGCTCGCCCGGCGCCGGGCCGAGCACAAGGGTTCGATCCTGCACGTCACACGGGACGACAGCCGCATGGCGCGTCTCTTTGAGGCGCTCGCGTTCTTCGCGCCGGAAGTCGAGGTGCTGCGCTTCCCCGCCTGGGACTGCCTGCCGTACGACCGCGTGTCGCCCAACCCCGAGATCGTGTCCGAGCGCATCGCCACCCTGGCGCGCCTGTTGGAACCGGCGACCCGACCGCGCCTCGTGCTCACCACCGTCAACGCCCTGGTTCAGCGCGTGCCGCCCCGCCCGGCGTTCGAGGGCGTGAGCCTCGTGCTGCGTGCCGGCGGTACCGTGGACCTGGATGCGGTGATCCGGTTCCTGGAGGCCAATGGCTACGGCCGCGCCGGGACGGTGATGGAGCCGGGCGAGTATGCCACCCGTGGCGGCATCATCGACATCTACCCAGCCGGCGAACCCGACCCGGTGCGGATCGACCTGTTCGGCGACACGGTCGAGAGCCTGCGCCGCTTCGACCCCTCGACCCAGCGCAGCACGACGAAGACGCAGATCTTGGTGCTGCGGCCCGTGTCCGAGGTGCCGCTTGATCCCGAGAGCGTGAGCCGCTTTCGCGAAGGCTGGCGCGAGCTGTTCGGCCCGAAGGCCGCAGAGGACCCACTCTATCAGGCGGTTTCCGATGGGCGGCGCTACCCCGGCATCGAGCACTGGCTGCCGCTGTTCCACGGCACCATGGACACGCTGCTGGACTACCTGCCCGACGCCTCCGTTAGCCTGGACAACCAATCGGAGGAGGTGCTGGAAGCGCGGCTGGAGATGGTCGCTGATCACGCCCAGGCGCGCCAGGCCGTGCCGCGGGACGGCGAAGTGCCGTACCGCCCGTTGCCGCCGGACCGGCTGTATCTGGATCGCGCCGGCTGGGACACGATGCTGGCCGGCGGTCCCGTGATGGTGTTCAGCCCTTATGGCCGTGCGGACGGCGCGGATGGCATCGATGCTGGCGGTCGGCCGGGCTACGTGTTCACCAAGGCCGGAGCCGCGACCGGTGAAAATGCGTTCCAGCAACTGCGCGAGCAGGCCGTCACCTGGGCCGGGCAGAAGCGTCGTACGGTCGTCGCAGCCTGGACCCGTGGCTCTCGCGAGCGCCTGGCGCACCTGCTGCGCGAAAACGGCTTCAAGGCCGAGCAGGCGGACACCTGGAAGGCTGCGCAGGCCCTCCCAATCGGCGTCACGGCCGTCGTCACCCTGGGGCTGGAGCGCGGCTTCGTCGCCGGGCCGGTCAGCGTGGTCAGCGAGCAGGACCTGCTGGGCGAGCGCATCAGCCGCCCGCCGCGCCGCCGCAAGCGCGCCGACCAGTTCATCGCCGAAGCCACCGAGATCGCGGAGGGCGACCTGGTCGTGCACCAGGAATACGGCATCGGCCGCTACGACGGCCTCGAAACCCTGCGCGTCGGCCCGGCGCCGCACGACTGCCTGCGCCTGATCTACGACGGCAGCGAGAAGCTCTATCTGCCGGTCGAGAACATCGAGCTGCTGAGCCGCTTCGGCAGCGAAAGCGGCGGGGTGGCGCTCGACAAGCTCGGCGGCGCCGGCTGGCAGACCCGCAAGGCGCGCATGAAGCAGCGCATCCGCGACATGGCCGGCGAGCTGATCCGCACCGCCGCCGCCCGGCGCGTGCGGGAGGCGGCGAGCCTGGCGCCAGCCGAGGGAAGCTGGGACGAGTTCTGCGCCCGCTTCCCGTTCATCGAGACCGAGGACCAGTCCCGCGCGATCAGCGACGTGCTGGAGGACATGGCCGCCGGCCGCCCGATGGACCGGCTGATCTGCGGCGACGTCGGCTTCGGCAAGACCGAGGTGGCGCTGCGTGCCGCCTTCGTCGCCGCGATGTCCGGCGCGCAGGTCGCCGTCGTCGTGCCGACCACGCTGCTCGCCCGGCAGCACCACCGCACCTTCACCGCGCGCTTCGCCGGGCTGCCGGTGAAGATCGGCCAGTTGTCCCGCATGGTGACGCCAAAGGAGGCGGCGGAGACCAAGCGCGGCCTCGCGGACGGCAGCGTCAACATCGTGGTCGGCACCCACGCCCTGCTGGCCAAGGGCATCGAGTTCGCCGACCTCGAGCTGCTGATCGTCGATGAGGAGCAGCACTTCGGCGTCTCCCACAAGGAGAAGCTGAAGCAGCTCAAGGCCGATGTCCACGTGCTGACGCTGACCGCGACGCCGATCCCGCGCACCCTGCAACTGGCGCTCACGGGCGTGCGGGAGATGAGCCTGATCGCGACGCCCCCGGTGGACCGGCTGGCGGTCCGCACCTTCATCTCGCCATTCGACAGCGTGGTGGTGCGGGAGGCGGTGCAGCGGGAGCGCTTCCGCGGCGGCCAGGTGTTCTGCGTCGTGCCGCGGATCGAGGACATGGCGCGCATGGCCGAGCGCCTGCGGGAGATCGTGCCGGAGGCCCGCACGGTCGAGGCGCACGGCCGCCTGGCGCCGACCGAGCTGGAGCGGGTGATGACCGAGTTCGGCGATGGTAAGTACGACATCCTGCTGTCCACCAACATCGTCGAGAGCGGCCTCGACATGCCGGCCGTCAACACGCTGATCATCCACCGGGCCGACATGTTCGGGCTGGGCCAGCTTTACCAGCTTCGCGGCCGGGTCGGACGCGGCAAGCAGCGCGGCTACGCTTACCTCACCTGGCCGCAGAACCACCGGTTGTCCGCGGCGGCGGAAAAGCGGCTTGATGTCATGCAGACGCTGGACAACCTGGGCGCCGGCTTCACCCTGGCGTCGCACGACCTAGACATCCGCGGCGCCGGCAACCTGCTGGGGGACGAGCAGTCGGGCCATATCCGCGAGGTCGGCATCGAGCTGTACCAGCAGATGCTGGAGGATGCGGTGGCCGAGATGCGGGCCGAGCGGGGCCGCAAGCGGACCGAGGACCGCGACTGGACGCCGAACATCCAGCTCGGCTTGCCGGTGCTGATCCCAGAGGACTACGTGCGCGACTTGCCGGTGCGCCTTGGCCTGTACCGGCGCATTGGCGCGCTGGCGTCGGACGCCGAGACGCAGGCGATGGCGGCCGAGTTGGTGGACCGTTTCGGCCCGTTGCCGGCGGAAGTCGATAACCTGTTGCAGGTGGTGACGTTGAAGCGGCTGTGCCGGGAGGCGGGGGTTGAGAAGGTCGAGGCCGGGCCGAAGGGCATGGTGATCGGCTTCCGCGGCAATGCGTTCCGCAATCCGGCAGGGCTGATCGCCTGGCTGAACACCCGCAAAGGCACGATCCGCCTGCGCCCGGACCATAAGCTTTCGGTCGTGAAGGAGATGGGCGTGGCCGAGCGCATGAGCTTGGGGCGCGATGTGCTGGCGAACCTGAACCGGATCGCGGCACAGGCAGCCCAGGCGGCGTAGGCTCAGTGACTTGGCGCGCCGCGGGCTGATGGCTGGCCCGTCATTGCCGACAGGTCGGTGCCGTTCACCGAGAACTTGTTGTCGCGATAAGCGATGTCCCAGACCAGACGGCCCTCGGCCGTCTGGCTGACTCCCTTGGCGAAAATGAGCGCCGGCAGCATGCCGGCCAACTCGGGGACGGCATTCACGCGGGCGATCAGGGCGTCGAAGTTGCTCGCGGTGATCTGCGCCTGACCGGTCAGGTCGCCGCCTGAGACGGTCGTTAGCTTGCCGGCGCCGGCGAAACTTGCGCCGCCCAGATCAACGGCGAAGCTTTCCAACCCGGCGCTTACGCCGGCACGCCGGAATAGCATTGCGACGCTGGGTAGGCGGGCGCCGTTCTTCGCATCGCCCGTCGCATCAAGCCACCGCAGGACCTCATCGGTGGAAACCCCCGTCAGCACGGGGCGGAGCGCGACCTTCGTTGGCAGCAGTCCCGCCATCGCGCCAAGCGCCGGGTCGGACAGGACCAGGCCGTCAAAGCCCAGATCCATGGAAGCCTGCAACAGGCCGCCTTCCGACTTGGCTCCTATGCCGATCCGGAGCTGATTCGCGGCGCCGTCGCTGGCTGCAGAGCGGAAGGCGACGCCGTCAAACGTTTCGTTCAAGATGAACTCTGACGCCAGGTCCTGCAACGATTGCAGGATCGTACGCAGCAATTGCGGGTCAACCGATGGGCGCACTGCCGGAACGCCGCCAGGACTCGGCAATTCCGCCAAGAAACTGCTGGCGACACGCACGACCGCGGGGATCATCATTGCCGCGCGATCTCGGGACAGGGCGGTGATCCCGCCAGCCGTCCGTATCTGCTGCGCCGAAAGGTCCAGCGGCGAGGCGTCTTGGGACCGCGACGTGAGGGTGTAGCCCTCAAGCGTGATTTCGCCCGTGAAATCGACCCGGTCGGCGCCAGACGGGCGAAGCGTGCTGGTGCTGGACGACCGCTCGACTTTGGTGAGCTGGTCGAACAACGTGCTTTGTGCCCGGATTTGCACATCGCGGGAACTGCTTGAAAGCGTGGACGGCGTGGCGAAGCTCGGGTCAAACGTGCCCTGGCTGTTTCTGCCGCCCTTCGTCACGACCGTGATCTCGACGGGGATATCGGGACTTGGTGCCTTCCGCCCATTCTTTGCCGGAGCGGGCAGGTCCAGGGTGAAGTGTGCAGGCGAGGGGATCGCAGGCCCCTCGAACAGCCAACGCCCGCCCTCGATTGGCTGGGCAGTCGTAAAGAGCGTCACCGGGCTGGGCTGGCCGGTGCGTGGCGTCCCGAGCGGAAGCTCGATGCGGTAATGGTCGCCCTCCGGCCTGACCTGCACCGCCCGGCCATCCAGGCGGGTGTCTGGGCCGAGCATGCTCTCCAGCCAGCTTTGCATCCGCGACTGCAACGTATCCGCCTGAGCCGAGGTGATATCGGCTGCCCCGGCGGGCGTCACGGCAGCCATGGACAGAAACGCGGCCAGGAACGCGGGGGGAACCGTGGAGTACATGGCAGACCTCAAGAAAGCGGGCAGCCGCCGTGCTGCGCGTATCCTACCTGAGCATCGTTACGAGATCACGCACATCGGCGCGAACGGCGAACTGTTGGCGCTCAGGTCTCGGCCGCGTCGATCGCGGCGATGTCCAGCAGGCGCTCGATCACCTCCGGCTCCTGCGCGCCCGCAATCGCGTGGCGCCCAGCGACGACGAAGCACGGCACGCCGTTGATCCCCAGGCGGTGCGCCCGCAGGTTGTCGGCGTGGACGGCGTCCACCTCGTGGTCGCCGTGCAGGAATGCGAGCACCTCGGCCGGATCCAGGCCGCAGGACAGGCCCACGGCGCGCAGCACGCCGAGGTCGCCAATGTCGTGGCCGTCCGAGAAATGCGCGGCGAACAGCGCCTCCACCACCTCCCGGCCCCGGTTGTAACGGGACGCGAGCCGCACCAGGCGGTGGGCATCGACGCTGCTCGGGGTGCGGCGGATGCGGTCGAAGCGGAAGGCGACGCCCTCCGTGCTGCCGATCTCGGTGATCGTGCCGTACAGGCGTCGGGCACGGTCCTCGCCGCCAAACTTGCGGATCACGTAGTCGGTCCTCGACATCCCGGAGCGCGGCATGTCGGGGTTGAGCAGGAACGGCCGCCACGCCAGCTCGAAGATCAGGTCAGGCCGCCGCCGCATCGTCCGGAACAGCCGCCGGACGCCCAGGTAGCACCAGGGACACACGAGGTCATGCACCACCTCGATCTGCAAACGTGCCTTGGCGGGGGCGAGGATGTTCACTGCTTCAATCTAGGGCCGCAGATGCCGGGCGTCATCCCCCTTCCGATGCGGACGGACCGGGTGGGACGACCCCGTGAGAGATGCAAGCAAATGCTGGCATCATCGGGCCAAACTAGATAATGTTCCGAAATCAACTTAGATTTGCAATGGAAACATGTGGTTGGCTGGCATAAGCTCAGGGTGGAATTTGGACAGAGCTTCACGACTGTCTCGGGGATGGGACCGCCATGCCCGGCATTGACCGTCCGCCAGCGCTGCGCGTGGTGATGGAGTCTGCGCGGATCGCGGCGCTGCACTCGTACTCGCCCGCCGAGTCACCGGCCGGGGAGCCGTTCAACACCCTGGTCCGCATGGCGGCCCATCTGGCGCAGGCGCCGCTCGCAATGATTTCGCTGATCGGGCGCGACCACCAGTTGATCAAGGCCGCGTTCGGCACGGATATCCAGCAGATGCCGCGCTCGCTGGCGTTCTGCAACCACACTATCGCCGACCCGTCGCATGCCATGGTGGTGCCGGACACGCTGGCGGACTCGCGTTTCCAGAACCATCCTCATGTGATGGCCGCGCCGCATATCCGGTTCTATGCCGGGGTGTGCCTGGTCGATGACGACGGCTACGCCCTCGGCACGCTGTGCGTCATGGATCACAAGCCGTCCCGCATCGAGGACGCGACGCTTGCGGTCCTGCATACCATGGCCAAGGAGGCCATGAATGCCTTGGCGCTGCAGCGGGCCGAGCAGAATGCCGGATGGGGCCAAGCCGCTCCTGCGCCCCATTGGCCCGGCAGGCCGTCAGCCGACAGCATCGCGCCGCCGCCCTCGTCCGCGCCGGCCTCCCAGGTCTGGCTCGGCGTGCGGACCGAGCATAAGACCGTGCCTGGCACCGTGCAGGAAGGCCGCGTGCTCAAGAGCGTCGCCGCCCACAGCCCGGCCGAACGCGCCAAGCTCCTGGTGGGCGACATCATCTTGTCCATCGACGGCCGCCTCACCAAGCGTCGGCACGACATCACGGCGGCGGTTTCCGCCCGTGCGCTCGGCGAGGTCATGCGCCTGCAGGTCTGGCGCAACGGCAGCCTGTTCGAGTGCGGCCTGCGCTTGGAAGCTATTCCCGAGGCCCGGGTCCTCCAGCGCCAAATCTGGTGAGGCTGCCGGTCCAGCCCGCCTTGCGGGCGCTTCCCGGCCATCGGCGCAGCGGCGCCAGCAGGGGTTGACCGGACAGGCCGCATCTGGTTCTGCCATGGGTCAGCGTGACCAATGGACTGACATGCAGCGATTCCCGCGACAACGCAGGCATTCCTTGGTCATGGCGGCAAGCTTGCTGACGCTGTCGGGATGCGGCTCGCTGCTGACCGAGGGCACGGCGGACGTTGCGGGCATCACGGGCGCTGCGGCCGCGACCGCGGTCACCAAATCCGCGGCCGGCGCCGCGGCCATCGGCCTCGGGGTGCGTTCGATCGCCAGCGAAGGGCTGAAATACACGGAGCGCCGCGTCCACCGCACCGAGCAGGACGCCATCGCCCAAGCGGCCGGGCCGCTCGGTCCCGGCACGGCGCAACCTTGGTCCGTCCGGCACAGCCTGCCGATCGAGGACAACGAGGCGGGCCAGGTCGTCGTCAGCCGCGCGTTCGGCGCGGGGGATTTCCGCTGCAAGGAGATCGTGTTCAGCGTGGACACCGCCACGCGCCAAGGACCGCAGCGCGCGTTCTACACGGCGACCATCTGCCAGGACGGCGCGGCCTGGCGCTGGGCCTCGGCCGAGCCATCGACGGAGCGCTGGGACCGGCTGCAATGACCCGCCCGCTGCTGGCGGTGCTGGGCCTGCCGATGCTGGGGATGGCGATGCTCGGCGGGTGCGCGGCGGTGTCGGACGTGGCTGGCCTCGCCGCTGGCGGCGGGGCCGGGGCGGCCACCGCCAACCCGGCCGTCGGCTTCGCTGTCGGCATCGCCGTCCGCGCCGGCGTGGACGAGCTGCGCCGTTATGTCGACAGGCGCCGGCAGCAGGGCGAGCAGGACGCCATTGCCGATATCGCCGGGGCGGCGCCGGTCGGCGAGTTTCGGCCCTGGCAGATCCGCCATACCATCCCCCTCGGCAACGCCCGGGGCGAGCTGGCCGTGGTGCGCGAGTACGCGACGCCGCTCGCCACCTGCCGGGAGATCGTGTTCACCGTTGATGACGGCGGCCACCCCTCACTGTTCACCACCTCGCTGTGCCGCCGGGCCGCGCGCTGGAAGTGGGCCGCGGCGGAGCCGGCGGTTGACCGGTGGGGTTTCCTGCAGAGGGATTAGGCGGCGGCCTCGAACCCCAGGGACTGCCGGGTCCAAGCCCGGGCATAGGCGCCGCCGCGGGCCAGCAGGTCGGCGTGGGTGCCCTGCTCCACGATGCGCCCCTGGTCCAGCAGCAGCAGCCGGTCCATGCGGGCGATGGTCGAGAGCCGGTGCGCGATGGCGATCACCGTGCGCCCCTGCATCAGCGCGTCGAGCTGCTCCTGGATCGCCGCCTCCACCTCGCTGTCGAGCGCCGAGGTCGCCTCGTCCAGCACCAGGATCGGCGCGTCTTTCAGGATGACCCGGGCGATGGCGATGCGCTGCCGCTGGCCGCCGGACAGCTTCACCCCGCGCTCCCCGACATGCGCGTCGTAGCCGCGGCGGCCCTGCCAGTCCTCCAGTTGCAGGATGAAGTCGTGCGCCTGCGCCCGCCGGGCCGCTGCCTCCACCTCGGCCTGCGTGGCGGTGGGGCGGCCATAGCGGATGTTGTCGCGGATGGAGCGGTGCAGCAACGAGGTGTCCTGCGTCACCATGGCGATCTCCGCCCGCAGCGTCTCCTGGGTCACGCCGGCGATATCCTGGCCGTCGATCAGGATACGCCCGGCCTCCGGCGTGTAGAAGCCGAGCAGCAGGTTGACCAAGGTGGACTTGCCTGCGCCGGACGCGCCGACCAGGCCGATCCGCTCGCCCGGCGCCACGAGGAGGTCGATCCCGTGCAGCACGCCGCGGGTGGCGCCATAGCCGAACTGGACGTGGTCGAAGCGGATCGCGCCGGCCATGATCTGCAGCGCGGCGGCGCCGGGCCGGTCCGGCATCTGCCGCGGCACGGCGATGGACCGCATGCCGTCCTGCACGATGCCGACGTTCTCGAAGATCGCGGTGACGCTGCGGGCGACCCAGCCGGCGGTGTTGGTGATCTGCCACGCCAGCGCCATGGCCGTCGCCACCAGCCCGACCGCGATGCGCCCCTCTGACCACAAGGTGATCGCCAGCGCCGCCATGCCGACCAGCAGGACCGCGTTCATCGCGGTCAGAGACAGGATCAGGGTCGAGATCATCCGGGTCTGCGCGCGGAACGCCGCCGTATGCTCATCGACCGCCTCCCGCACGAAGGCATCCTCGTCCCGCGGCTTGGCAAACAGCTTGACGGTCAGGATGTTGGTGTAGGCATCGACGATCCGCCCGGTGAGGCCCGACCGCACCTCCGCCACGTGGCGCGACCGGTCCCGCAGCCGGGGCACGAACGCGCGGAGCAGGACCGCGTAGGTCGCGAACCATGCGAGGATCGGCAGCGCCAGCCGGTAGTCGGTCGAGGCCAGCACGGTCACGGCGCTGCCGCCCACGACGACGATGTACCAGACGGAGTCGACCGCGCTGACGATCACCTCGCGCAGCGCCGGGCCGGTTTGCAGCACGCGGTTGGCGATGCGCCCGGCGAAGTCGTTCTGGAAGAACGTCCAGGATTGCCGCACCACGTTCCAATGGCTCTGCCAGCGGATCAGGTTGCTGAAGCCGGGGTTGATGGCCTGGTTGACCAGCATGGACTGCGTGGCGACCATGCAGGGACGCAGCACCAGCACGATCAGGGCCATGACAGCCAGTTGCGGCCAAGCGTCCCGCAGCAAGCCGCCCGGCGGCAGCGTCGCGACCAGCCCGGCGACCCGGCCGATGCAGATCGGGATCGAGGCGTCCAGCAGCGCCACGAACAGCCCGCCCACGAACAGCCCGGCGATGGGGCCGCGGACCTGCCGGGCGTAATGCCAGAAGAACGCCAGCAGCCCTTGCGGCGGGGGCATCTCGATGGGCGTGCGGGTGGGATCGATCAGGTTTTCGAAGCGGTGGAACATGCGGAACATATCGTGGCGATGAACTGCTGGTGAACGTGGGTCAACCGTGCTTTGGTCATAAATAACGGGAACGTCACCGGGCATGGCCCTCGGCGACCGTTGCACAAGCCAAGGCAGGGACATGACCCCAGACGACCTCCGCGCCGCGCCCGAGCCGCCCGACCAGGGTGCCGCCGTCGAGGCGCTTTGGTGGGCTGCACGCAACGATTGGAACAAAGCCCATGAGGCCGCCCAGGCCGACGACGGCGCGCCGGCCGCCTGGGTGCACGCCTATTTGCACCGCGTAGAGGGCGACGGGGAGAATGCCGGCTATTGGTATCGCCGGGCGGGCAAGCCGGCCGCCACCGGGCCGCTCGACGCGGAGTGGCGGGCGATCGCCGCGGCGCTGCTGCGAGCCTAGCCCGGCGCCGGCTCACCTCGTTAGGACCAATTGGTCGAGCCGCAACCGCTGCCGCCCGTCCGTCAGCCGCCGTGCTGCCAGCCGCGCCGTGATGATCGCCGCCAGCGCGCTCGCCCCTGCCAGCAGCAGCATGAGCAGGATCTGATATTTCACCGCCTCGATCGGGTCGAACCCGGCCAGGATCTGCCCCGTCATGGTGCCCGGCAGCGTGACCAGGCCGGCCGCCGCCATCTGGTTCAGCACCGGCATCAGCCCGCGCCGGATCGCGTCGGCCAGCAGCGGCCGGGTCGCCGCCGCAAAGGAATGGCCGAGCGCCAGCCGCGCCTCGATCCCCGCACGGGCCGCTGCCGCGCCGCCCAGCACGCCGTCGAGCGTGAGGCTGGCCGTGCCGAACGCGCTGCCCAGCACGATGCCGGTGACCGGGATGGCGTAGCGCGGGTTCCACCAGGGTTCCGGCCGCAGCGCCGTGGTCAGCGCCAGCAACGCCGCGAGCGCCGTCGATGCGCCGACCGCCAGGCCCGCGACTGCGTAGTTGCCGAACCGGGCGAGCCGGCGCCGGGGCCGCGCGGCGGCCTCCCGGATCGCCACCAGCGTCATAACGGCCAGGATGCCAAGCGTCGCCGAGGCCGATTCGGACTGGAACACCGTGCGCAGCACGACGCCGATCAGCAGCAGTTGCACGACCATGCGCGCCGTCGCCACCAGCATGGCGCGATGCAGCCCCAGGCCCAGCGCGACCGAAAGCACGCCGTCCACGACCAGAAGCGCCGCGGCGACCACGAGGTCGCCGGGCTGCAGCACGATGGCGTTCACGCCAGCTGTCCGCCCATCATGCGCCGCCGCATCGCGCCCAGCCGCTCCGCCTGCGCCGTGTCATGCGTGACCAGCACCAAGCCCAGGCCCGCCCGCATGCGCTCCGCCAGCAGGGCTTCCACCGCCAGCGTCGTGTCGTGGTCGAGCGCCCCGGTCGGCTCGTCGAGCAGCAGCACCGCCGGGTCCGCCGCAAGCGCGCGCAGCAGGGCCAGCCGCGCCCGCTCCCCGGTCGAGCACGCCGCCATCGCCCGGTCCCAGATGTCCGGCGGAAGGCTGAGCCGCGCGGCATCGGGACTGGGCGCCGGGAAGTGGTCGCCGACCCGGTCCAGCCACCAGCCCGGTTCTGCCGGTGCATACAGCACTTGGCGCCGCCAGTCCGGGCCGGACAACGTGTTCCGGTCCACGTCGCCGAGCCATGCGTCGCCCTCATGCGGGTCAAGGTCCGCCACCATGCGCAGCAGCAGGCTCTTGCCCGACCCGGACGGACCGGTGATCGCAAGGCACTCACCCGGCGGCAGGTCGAGGTCGAACGGGCCGGCGTGGGCGTGCCGCAGCCCGCGCGCCCGCAGCCCGGCGGTCAACCGGCCAGCTTGCCCAGCAGCCGGGCATGGGAGCGCAGGCCCTTGTGGAAGCAGCGCCACTCGAACTTCTCGTTCGGGCTGTGTACCTGGTCGTCGTCGAGGCCGAAGCCCATCAGCACGCTGTCCATGCCGAGCAGCCGGCGCATGCTCTCCACCACGGGGATGCTGCCGCCGCTGCCGATCAGCACGGCGGGGTGGCCATACTCCTCCGCCAACGCCTCCTGCGCCGCCTGCACGAAGCGGCTGTCGGCCGGGATCTCCACTCCCGGCGCGGCGCCGCCGGTGATTTCCGCGCGGGCGTCGGCCGGCAGCCTGGCCTGCACGAAGTCATGGAACGACTGCACGACCGCCGCCGGGTCCTGACCGGGCACCAGGCGGAAGGACACCTTGGCCCCAGCCTCGGCCGCGATCACGGTCTTGCTGCCCGGCCCCTGGTAGCCGCCCCAGATGCCGTTCACGTCCGCGGTTGGGCGCGCCCACAGCCGCTCAAGCCCGCTGCGCCCGCGCTCCCCGCTCGGCACGCTCAGCCCGATGCCGCCGAGGAACTCGGCTTCATTGAAGCCCAGCGCCGCCCAGTCGCCTTGCAGGGATTGCGGCACTTCCCGCACGCCGTCGTAGAAGCCCAGCAACTGAACGCGGCCGTCGGCGTCGTGCAACCCGCCCAGGATGCGGGTCAGCAAGTTGATTGGGTTCAGCGCCGAGCCGCCGAAGATGCCGGAATGCAGGTCGCGGTTTGCCGCGCGGATCACCACCTGCATATAGGCCACCCCGCGCAGCCGCGTAGTCAGCGCCGGGGTGTCGATGTCCCACATGCCGGTGTCGCTGATGATCGTCACGTCGCCGCGCAGCGCGTCGGCGTGCTCGGCCAGGAAGCGGTCCAGGTTGGGGCTGCCGACCTCCTCCTCGCCCTCGATCAGGGCGGTGACGCGGACGGGCAGGGTGCCATGCACCGCGTGCCAGGCGCGCAGGGCTTCCAGCCACATCATCACCTGGCCCTTGTCGTCCACGGCGCCGCGAGCGACGACGCGGGGGCCGTGCGGCCCTTCGGACAGCGCCGGGTCGAAGGGCGGGCTGGTCCATAGCTCCAGCGGCTCCGCCGGCTGCACGTCGTAGTGGCCGTAGAACAGCAGATGCGGCGCGTCCCCGCCCGGGCCGGGATGGCGGCCCAGCACGACTGGATGGCCCGGCGTCTGGTGCAGCGCCGCGTCGAACCCCATCGCGGCGAGCTGGTCCCGCACCCATGCCGCCGCCCGGCCGCAATCGGCGGCGTGCGCCGGCTGGGCGCTGACGCTCGGGATGCGCAGGAGGTCGAACCAACGCTCCCGCGCGGCGTCCAGGTTGGCTTCGATGTGGTCGAGCACGGCTTGGGTCTGCATGGGCGCCAGTCTGGCCAATGGCGGGGCGCGAAGCTAGGGGCGAGCGCCTGCGCCGCTTCGATCACCCACGCAGGTTGCGAACGGGAACGTCCTCAAGCCGCAACTGCACGACCGTCCCGCCTTTCCAGGAGTTGGCGCCGGGATCGACGCTTGGCATCGGGATGTCGTCACGGTTCTTCTTCCGCTCGGAAAACGAGACGCCAAACCGCTTGTCCCGGTCATCGAGCATGGATTGCTCGACCTGCCCGTCCTTCGTGAATCCCATCATCAGCTGCGGAATGCCCATCGGGAAGTTGCGGTCGCGGTCGATCTGCCAGGTGTGCCAGGTCTTCCCATAGGTCGTGGCGAGGTCGTTCATAAAGGCGTGCTCGGCGAGTTCCGGGACGCCCGGGGCGATCAGCTCGCCGGACTTCACCTCGTAATGGTGGCTGTGCCAGAGCTTCTTCTCGTCGTCCGGCAGGGTTTTGAACAGCTTCTCGCTGACGATGTACTCGATGCCGATCAGCTTCGCGTTTGCCAGGTTCGAGTTATAGATCACACACTGGTGGAAGTCTTCGGTCAAGTGCGTGCAGAAATGGTTGGCCTCGACTTGGCGTCCCATGTCGTCAGCGTAGAAGTGAAAACCGTTGAGGTATTCGCTCATCGCGTCGATTGGCCGCCTGGATTGTACGGCGTCCGCGGCCGTGTCGAGCATACGGCTCCGCGCCGACAGCGGGCCGCCGGGAACGGCGGTGTCCGTCCGATCCCCGGCCGAGGCTTTCCGGCCGAGGACCGTCGCGATCGGGGCGGCGACGGCGCTTGCCGCGAGAGACCGGCCGAAGCAGCGACGGCACGTCAGACTGTGGAGCAAACCCATTTGGAGCCTCCGGCATGACGACGCTTCTCTGCGCGCCCAGTGTCAGCCGAACCTAGCGATGGATGCGGGGCGTTTGAAGCTCAGGCGAACATGGTGGCAATCATAAAGCATGCGATTGTTCTCAGCGGCCCGATCGGGGCGGGCAAGACGACGCTGGGACGTGCCTTGAGCGAGCGGACCGGGCGCGCGTTCATCGACGGCGATGACCATTCGGACCCTGAACGCCTCTGGTATTGTTCAATCCTGCGCACAAGCGCCGCGGTTCACAGGACCGGCTTGGCGAGCCTGGACAGCAAGCCCGCCGTTGTCGTCGCTTACCCTCTCAACTACATGACCTGGACATACTTCCAGCGGAAATTCGAGGATGCAGGCGTCCGCCCGCTGTCCGCCACCCTGGCGCGACTGGAGGCCGAAGTCAGGCGGCTGATGCGGAACCAGCCCTTGCAGCCTCCGTGTTGACGTGGAGGCGCCCACAGGCTTCTGGCTTGAACCCGGAAATAGCCCAAGGCTTGGCGCTCCAAGCCCCTGAAGAAGACGTGCATAGCCGCCCCGCTGGCAACGGCAGGGCGCCCGTCCGGTATCAAACCGGCTGAGCCGCCTCCATCGTCGCCCAAACCCGCTGCGGCGTCGCCGGCATGTCGATGTGGCGCACGCCCGCCTCCGCCAGCGCATCCACCAGCGCGTTCATCACCGCCGGCAGCGCGCCGGCGCACCCGGCCTCCCCGCAGCCCTTCACGCCCAGCACGTTGGTGCGGGCCGGGACCGGGTGGCTCTGGAACGCGAAGCGCGGCGCGTCCGCGGCGTGGGGCAGGGCGTAGTCCATGAAGGAGCCGGTCACCAACTGTCCATCCTCGTCATAGGCCGTGGCCTCCATCAGCGCCTGGCCGATGCCCTGCACGATGCCGCCATGCGCCTGGCCCTCCACCAGCATCGGGTTGATCAGCACGCCGAAGTCGTTGACCATGTTGTAGCGCACGACCGCGGCGACGCCCGTTTCCGGATCGACCTCGACCTCCGCCACGTGGCAGCCGTTCGGGAAGGCGGAGGGCGCGGCCTCGTGGATGTGCTGCACGTCCAGCGTCGCGGGCAGGCCCGGCGGCAAGGTCATGCCGGCGCGCAACTGCTCCGCAAGCTCCAGGATGCCCACGCCGCGGTCGGTGCCGGCGATGACGAACCGGCCGCGCTCGAACTCGATGTCGCCGGCCGCCGCCTCCAGCGCATGGGCGGCGATGCGGCGGCCTTGCTCGATGCAGATCGCGCTGGCCTCCACGATAGCGGCGCCGCTCGCCATCATGCTCTTCGACCCGCCGGTGCCGCCGCCGGCGATCAGCGCGTCGCTGTCGCCCTGCAGCAGCCGCACCCGGTCGAACGGGATGCCCAAGCGGTCGCACAGCACCTGGGCGAAGGGCGAGGCATGGCCCTGGCCGTAGTCCAGCGTGCCGGTGACGATCGTCACCGTCCCGTCCGGCTCGAAGCGGATGCCGCCCATCTCCTGCGACGGCGGCGCGGTCACTTCCAGGTACTGGCCGACGCCGCGCCCGCGCAGCTTGCCCCGGCGGCGGCTGTCCGCGCGCCGGGCGGAGAAGCCGTCCCAGTCGGCCATTGCCAGCGCCTCTTCCAGGATCGCCGGGAAGTCGCCGCTGTCGTATGCCATGCCGGACGGCGCGTCGTACGGCATCTGCTCCGGCCGGATGTGGTTGCGACGGCGCAGCTCCACCCGGTCGATGCCCATCTCGGCCGCGGCGGCGTCCACCAGCCGCTCCATGTAGTAGTTGCCCTCCGGCCGCCCGGCGCCGCGGTACGGCCCGACCGGCGTGGTGTTGGTGAAGACGCAGCGCGCCGACGCCTCGATCAGCGGCGTCGCGTACACGCCGACCATGTTCTTCATGGTGTTCACCGTCGGCGGGAGGGTCGTCGCGTTGCTGAGATAGGCGCCGAGGTTGCCGTAGCCCTCGACGCGGATCGCCAGGAAGCGGCCTTCGGCGTCCAGCGCCAGCGCCGCGTCCACCTCGTGGTCGCGCCCGTGGCTGTCGGACAGGAAGCTGTCGGAGCGTTCGTCCGTCCACTTCACCGGGCGGCCCAGCGCGCGGGCGGCGTGCAGCAGGCAGGGGTACTCGGGATACACCGACGCCTTCATGCCGAACGACCCGCCGACGTTGCCGGTCAGAATGCGCAGGCTTTCCAGCGGCACGCCCAGCACGTCCTTGAGCGACTCGCGCAGCCCGAACACGCCCTGGCAGCCCACGCGCAAGGTGAAGCGTCCCGTCGCCAGGTCGTAGTCGGCGATGGCCGACCGCGGCTCCAGGGCGTTGACCACGATGCGGCTGTTGCTGATCCGCAGGCGCGTGACGTGGGCCGCCCGCGCGAAGGCGGCGGCCACGGCGGCGCTGTCCCCATGGTGGTAATCCATCGCCAGGTTGCCCGGCGCCTCGTCATGCAGCACGGGCGCGCCAGGCTCGGCCGCGGCGCGGGCGCTGGTCACGGCGGGCAAGGGGTCAATGTCCAGCAGCACCGTCTCTGCGGCGTCCCGCGCCTGCTTGGCCGTTTCCGCCACCACGAGGGCGACGGGATCGCCGACGTAGCGCACCTTGGCGTCCGCCAGCGGCATCTGCGCCGGCCGGGGCGTAGGCGACCCGTCGCGGTTCTTGCCGCGCGCCGCCGGCATGGCGCCGATGCCGCCCGCCCGCAGGTCGGTTGCCGCATAGACGCCCAGCACGCCCGGCATCGACCGCGCCTCCGCCAGATCCACGCTGTTCAGCACGCCATGCGCGTGCCGGCTGCGCACCATCGCCGCGTAAACCTGCCCCAGCAGGCTCAGGTCGTCGCTGTACCGGCCCTCCCCGCGCAGCAGCACCGGGTCCTCCTTGCGGGAGACCGGCTGGCCGATGGCGAATTTCTCGAAGGCCGGATCGACGTATACGTTCATGCGGGGGCAATCCTTGTCTGCTGCCCTCAAGGTTGGGGCGAAGCGGCCGAAGGTAAAGGCGCATGGGCGGGCCAGGCGGCCTGCGTCACCAGCGTGGCCGCGCCCTGCACTGTCAAGACGAGCGCGACGCAGCCGGGCCAGCCCAAGTGGTGCCAGATGCTGGCGGGCAATACCCCGCCCAGGCTGCCGCCCACGTAATAGCAGGTGACGTACAGCCCGACCGCCGTGGACCGCGAGCGCCGCGCCGCCGCGGCGACGTAGCCGAGGGAGAGCACCTGCTCGGTGAAGATGCCCGCCGCCGCGAAGGCCAGGCCGAGCACGATGCCCGGCAGCCACGGCGCCAAGGTCAGCAGCAGCCCGCCCGACCCGGCCGCCGCCGCCAGCAGCACCGTGCGCCGCCGGCCGAAGCGCAGCGCCAGCCGCGTGGCGACCGGGGTCGCCACCACGCCCAGCAGGTAAACGACGAACACCGAGCCGAGCTGCGCCGGCCCCAGGCTGAACGGCGGCGCGCCCAGGTAGAAGTTGGCGTAGGTGAAGGTCGCGACCATCGAGAACAGCACCGCGAAGCCCACGGCGCAGGTCGCCATCACCTGCGGATTGCCGAACTGGTCCGCGAACCCGTCCCATTGGCCGCGCCAGCCGCGCACCGGGCGGAACCGCTGCTCGGCCGGCAGCGCCCCGGCGATCACGCCGGCGCACAACAGCGTGAGTGCTGCGAGGATCACGAAGGCGACGCGCCATCCCGCAAGCTCCGTCGCCCAACCGGCGACGAAGCGCCCGGCGAAGCCGCCCACGATGGTGCCGATGGCATAAACGCCGGTGACGCGCACCGCCTCCGCGCCCGGGCACTCCTCGGCGATGTAGGCGACGGTCACGGCGAAGATGAACGGCAGCAGCAATCCCTGGATGAACCGGCACAGGATCAGCCAATCCAGCCCCGGCGCCCAGGCCGCGAGCAGCGTCGGCACCGCCAAGGCGAGGCTTGCGCCCCCGATCAGCCGCCGCCGGCCCAGCGCGTCCGAGATGCCGCCGACGAAGGGTGCTACCAGCGCCACCGCGATCAGGGGCGCGGTGACGGTCAGCCCGGTGCGCGGCAGGCTGGCGCCGAACTGCTGCGCCAGCGTCGGCAGCAGCGCCTGGGTCGTATACAGGTTTATTAACGTGCACAGCCCGGCGGCGGCGACGCCGACGCGCACCCGCCTCAAGGCTGGCCGGCCAGGAT
>CAXUJE010000062.1:7350-20127 GCA_964251035.1 uncultured Acetobacteraceae bacterium | reverse complement strand
CTACAACATCGGCGACCGGGTCAAGTTCTGGGGCTCGCGGGGCGCGTTCTGGGGCGGCATGTGGGGGCTGTTCTTCGGCGGCCTGTTCCTGACGATCCCGGTCGTCGGCCATGTGGTCGTGCTTGGCTACCTGGCCGTCGCGGCGCTGTCCGCCGTCGAAGGCGCCATCGTGGTTGGCGGAGCCAGCGCCATCGGCGCCGCGCTGACGAGCATCGGCATCCCGAAAGACAGCGTGCTGCAATACGAGACGGCCATCCAAGCCGACGGCTTCCTCGTCATGGCGCACGGCACGCCAGCCGAGATGGCGCGCGCCAGGACGGTCCTTGCAGCAACTCACCCGACAAGCCTCGACGTGCACGGCGGCATGCAGGCGGCGGAGTCCGCCGGGCAATTGGCTCACGCGCACGGCTGATCGGCGCGGCCGAGTCGGTCCCGGAGGGCAAGGGCGGAGTGTGCCAGACCATGCCTCCTCCGCCCTGCCTACCCCACCCAAGGAAGCCTGTCTCATGCTGGACACCGCCGTCCGCCCGCCGACAATGCCCACTGGGGACAAGGCAGGTCCTGACCAGTTCGGGGGCGAACACCGCCGCGGCGAGAGATCGGTCGGAACGCCCGCGTCGCGGGGCGTGATCGTGACAGTCCGAGGCGCCGTCGTGGACGTGGCGTTCGAAGGGCTGCTGCCGCCCGTCAACACCGAGCTGGCCGTCGAGTGGGATCGTCCGGAGCCGTTGGTGCTGGAGGTGCACAGCCACGTCGATCCCAGCACCGTCCGCGGCATCGCCTTGCAGGCGACGTCTGGCCTCGCCCGCGGCACGGAGGTCCGCGCGACCGGCGAGCCGATCTCGGTGCCGGTCGGCGAGGCCGTGCTCGGCCGCCTTCTCGACGTGGCCGGGACCGTGCGGGACCGCGGGCCTGCCCTGCCCGCCGGCACGCCGCGGCGGAGCATCCACAACGCGCCGCCGGCGCTTGAGGACGAAACCTCCGCCACGGCCTTGTTCGAGACCGGCATCAAGGTGATCGACCTCCTGGCCCCGCTCGCCCAGGGCGGCAAGGCGGCGATGTTCGGGGGTGCGGACGTCGGCAAGACGGTGCTCGTCATGGAGCTGATCCACGCCACCGTCGAGAAATACCAAGGCATATCGGTCTTCGCCGGGGTCGGCGAGCGCTCCCGCGAGGGGCACGAGATGCTCAGCGACATGCAGGGGTCCGGCGTGCTGGCGCGCACCGTGCTGGTCTATGGCCAGATGAACGAGCCGCCCGGCGCCCGCTGGCGCGTTCCGCTGACGGCGCTGACGATCGCCGAGCATTTCCGCGACGAGCGGCACCAGAACGTGCTGCTCATGGACAACGTGTTCCGCTTCGTCCAGGCAGGCGCCGAGCTGTCGAGCCTGCTGGGCCGGCTGCCGTCCCGCGTCGGCTACCAGCCGACCCTGGCGACCGAGGTCGCCTCCCTGGAGGAGCGGATCGCCTCCGTCGCCGGCGCGTCCGTCACCGCCATCCAGGCCGTCTACGTTCCCGCCGACGACCTCACCGACCCGGCGGTGACCGCCATCTCCAGCCACATGGACAGCATGATCATGCTGTCGCGCGACCTGGCGGCCCAAGCCTTCTACCCCGCCATCGACCCGCTCTCCTCCACCTCGGTGCTGCTCGATCCGCTCGTGGTGGGCGAGGAGCACTACCGCCTGGCGGAGCGCGCCCGCGAGGCGCTCGCCCGCTTCAAGGACCTGCAGGACATCATCTCCCTGCTGGGCGTCGAGGAACTCGGTCCGGGCGACCGGCAGGTCGTCAAGCGGGCACGCCGGCTGCAGCGTTTCCTCAGCCAGCCTTTCGTCGTGACCGAGGCCTTCACCGGAACCCCGGGCCGCAGCGTCAGCCGGGCCGACACCCTCGCCGGCTGCCGCGCCATCCTGGACGGCGAGGCCGACGATTGGGCGGAAAGCTCGCTCTACATGGTCGGCACCCTGGAGGAAGCGCGCCAGAAGGAAGCCGCCTCCAACGCGGAGGCCAACCCTGAAAGGGCGTCCGTGTCCGGCGAGAGGCCAGCCTCCGGCAAGACGTCTGGCCCGGCATGAGGCTCACCATCACCACGCCGCTTTCGGTCGTCGTCGAGGAGGACAGGGTGCTCGTGCTGTCCGCAGAGGACTCCAGCGGCGGCTTCGGCATCCAGCCGCGCCACGCCGACTTCCTGACCAGCCTGGCGGTCGCCGTCGTGAGCTGGAAGAGCGGCAGCGGCGCGCGGCGCTACTGCGCCGTGCGCGGCGGCGTCCTGACGGTGACTGCCGGACGGGAGATCGCCATTGCGACGCGCGAGGCGGTCGTGCGCAACGCCCTTGCAACGCTCGACAAGACGATCCTCGGCCGCTTCCAGGCCGATGCCGATGCCGAGCGGACGGAGCGCATTGACAGCACCCGGCTGCAACTGAGCGCCATCCGCCAGATCGTCAGTCACCTCCAAGGCGGACGCAGCAGCATGGGGAGCTTCTCGTGATCACGCCGGGCGAGCAGGACAAGCTGGTGGCAGAGGCCCGGCTGCGCGGGGAACGCCACGGGCGTTGGCTGCGCGACGGCGATCCCAATGTCGCCCAGCGCCTGGCCCAGATCGGCGTGCTCGGGTGGATGATCGTGGTGCCCACGCTGATCGGCATCTTCGCCGGCCGATGGCTCGACCACCGATTCAATTCCGGGCTGTTCTGCACGGCGCCCTTGCTGATGCTCGGGGCGGCGCTCGGCTGCTGGTCCGCCTGGAAGTGGATGCAGAGGGCATGATCGGTTGGAGCAGCCTGCCAGGACTGGCAACGGCCCTCGTCCTGGTCGCCCACTTCGCGGCCGGCGTCGCGCTCGGCACCGCCTACTTCCGCGGCCTGTGGTGGAATGCCCGGCTGTTTGCCGAAGGCGCCAGCCTCGCGGTCACGGTCGGGCTGCTGGTCGGGCGTTTCATGGCCCTGGGAGGCCTGCTGACGCTGGCCAGCCTGGAAGGTGCCTTGCCGCTCCTCATGGTGGCGTTGGGCGTGCTGGCGGCCCGGTCCGCGGTCATGCGCAGCCTCCGGACGCTCGCGACATGATGTCGCCTCTCGCCAGCACGGTGCTTTTCCACGTCGGGCCGGCGCCGATCACCGAGGCTGTCGTCGCGACATGGGCGATCATGGCGGTGCTGGTCGCGGGGAGCGCCCTGGTCAGCCGCGGCCTGAAGCTGGTCCCGTCCAAGACGCAGGCGGCGTTCGAGCTGATCGTCGACACGGTCGATGGCCAGATCCGCGACACCATGCAGTTGGCGCCCGCCCCCTACCGCGCCTTCATCGGCACGCTGTTCGCCTTCATCTTCGTCGCCAACTGGTCGTCCCTGATCCCCGGCGTGAAGCCGCCGACGGCGCAGATCGAAACGGACGCGGCGTTGGCGCTCGTGGTCTTCGCTGCCATCATCTGGTTCGGCATCCGCGCGGGCGGCGTGCGCGGCTACCTGAGGACGTTCGCCACGCCCAGCCTGTTCATGGTCCCGCTCAACGTCATCGAGACCATCACGCGCACGTTCTCGATGCTGGTCCGCTTGTTCGGCAACGTCATGAGCGGCGTGTTCGTGGTCGGCATCGTCCTTTCCCTGGCCGGCCTGCTCGTGCCGATCCCCCTGATGGCGCTCGACCTGCTGACCGGGGCGGTGCAGGCGTACATCTTCGCCATCCTGGCGATGGTGTTCATCGCCGGCGCCGTCGGCGAGGCGAGACCCGCGCCCGTCCTGCCGAAACCAAGGACCACCCCATGAATTGGCTCGCCTTCATCAGCATCATCTCGGCCGCGCTGGCGGTGTCCTTCGGCGCGATCGGCCCGGCGCTCGCCGAAGGCCGGGCGGTCGCGGCCGCGATGGATGCCATCGCCCGGCAGCCGGAGTCGGCCAGCACGATCTCGCGCACCCTGTTCGTCGGCCTCGCCATGATCGAGACCATGGCGATCTACTGCCTGGTGATCGCGCTGCTGCTGCTGTTCGCCAACCCGTTGCTGAAGTAGCGCCATGACCATCAACTGGTGGACGCTCGGCATCCAGGCCGTCAACGTCGTCATCCTGGTCTGGCTGCTGCAACGCTTCTTCTGGCGCCCGGTCGCGGCCATGATCGAGCAGCGCCGCGCGGCCGCCCAGCAGGCCGTCGCCGACGCGGAGGCCAGCCGTGCGAAGGTAGTGGCGGCCCTGGCCGACATCGAGAGGATGCGCGCCGGCTTCGATGAGGAAGAGACGAAGATCCTGGCCGATGCGCACAAGGCCGCCGACGGCGCAAGGGCAGCGGTCCTGAGCGGCGCATCCAAGGAGGCCGTCGCCCTGCTCGCCGCTGCAAAGGCAGAGATCGAGAAGGAGAGGGCGGACGCCGGGAAGGGCTGGGCCGACCGGTCCAGCCAGCTCGCGGTCGAGATCGCCGGGCGCCTGGCGACCCGCCTTGATGGCGCGCAGGTCCAGACCGCGTTCCTGGAGTGGCTGGTGGCGGCGATCCAGGCCATGCCAGCCCAGGAACGGCAGGCGGTGGCGGCAAGCGGGGCATCGCTGGAGGCGCTCAGCGCAACGGCGCTCGATCCGGCGCAGCAGGAGCGCGCGGGCGCTCTCATCGGCAAGGCGTTCGGGGGGCAGCCCCACCTTACTTTCAAGGTCGATCCGGCGCTGATCGCCGGCCTGGAGCTGCACGGCAAGCACTTCACGGTCGGCAATTCCTGGCGTGCCGACCTCGGCACCATCCTCGCGGACCTCACCCATGCCACCCGGCGTTAGCGCACAGGCCGACGCATGGCTGAAGGACGCCCGCGGGCGGTTGGGCGCCGCCCAGCTCGGCCCGCACGCCGAGCAGGTCGGCCGGGTCGAGGAGGTGGGGGACGGCATCGCGCTCGTGTCGGGCCTGCCCGATGTCCGCCTGGACGAACTCCTGCGCTTCGCGAAAGGGCAGTTTGGCTTCGCCCAGGTGCTCGAACACGACCGGATCGGCTGCGTGCTGCTGGACGACGTGGACGGCGTCGAAGCCGGCGACGCGGTACAGGGCACGGGAGATGTGGTCCGCGTGCCGGTGGGGCCGGCGCTGCTCGGCCGTGTCGTCGATCCGCTCGGCCGCCCGCTGGACGGCAAGGGACCGGTCACGGCCGATGCCCTGGAACCGATCGAGCGCCCGGCGCCTGAGATCATCGACCGTGACCTGGTCGTGCAGCCGGTGCAGACCGGGCTGGTCGTGGTGGACACGCTGTTCGCCCTCGGCCGGGGCCAGCGGGAACTGATCATCGGCGACCGGGCGATCGGCAAGAGCACGATCGGCATCGACACGATCATCAACCAGAAGACCAGCGACATCGTCTGCGTCTACGTCGCCGTCGGCCAGAAAAGCTCCAGCGTCAAGCGCGCGGTCGAGGCCATCCACGGCGGCGGCGCGCCCGGGCGGTGCATCGTCGTCGTGGCCGGGTCGGCCAGCTCGCCGGGCCTGCAGTGGATCGCGCCCTTCGCCGGCGTCACCATGGCCGAATACTACCGCGACCGCGGCCAGCACGCGCTCGTGGTGATCGACGACCTGACCAAGCACGCCGCCACGCACCGGGAGATCGCGTTGCTGACGCGCCAGTCGCCCGGGCGCGAGGCCTACCCCGGCGACGTGTTCTACGTCCACGCGCGGCTGCTGGAACGCGCCTCCAAGCTGTCGGAAGACAAGGGCGGCGGCAGCCTGACGGCCCTGCCGATCGCCGAGACCGACGCAGGCAACCTCAGCGCCTATATCCCGACCAACCTGATCTCGATCACCGACGGCCAGATCGCGCTCGATGCCAAGCTGTTCCACCAGGGACAGAAGCCCGCCGTGGACGTGGGCACCAGCGTCAGCCGGGTCGGCGGCAAGACCCAGGCCCCGGCGCTGCGCGACGCGGCCAAGACGCTACGGCTCAACTATGCCCAGTTCCTGGAGCTGGAGGCATTCACCCGCTTCGGCGGCATGCCGGACACCCGGGTCAAGGCGCAGCTGACCCGTGGGGCACGCATCCGCGCCATCCTGCACCAGCCGCAGCACGCCCCCTTGCGGCTCGCCGACGAGGTGGCCCTGGTCATGGCGGTGCAGTCCGGCTTGCTGGACGCGATCCCGGTGCCCGACCTGGCCAAGTTCCGCCTGGGACTGCCCGGCGCGCTTGACCAGGGGGCGGCCGACGCCGTCGCGCTGATCCAAAAGACGGGCACGCTGGACGGCCCGCACAAGCAGGCGATCCAGGAAACGCTCGAACGCCACGTGAAGGCCGCCGCACCGTCGCCCGCGACCGAGGATGCGGGCGAGAAAGCCCCAGCGGACGCCCCCGCGTGACCGAGCGGCTGGCCGATCTCGATGCGCGGATCGGCGGCATCCGCCAGCTTGGCGCCGTCGTGAACGCGATGCGCGGCATCGCCGCCGCGCGTGTCCAGCAGGCCAACACCCAACTCGCCGCGGTGGACAGCTACGCGGCCATCGTCGTGGCTGCGATCGGGCGGGCGCTGGTTCTTGCCCCCTTGCCTTGCCCCGGCTCTCCTGGCCCTCGCCCTCCTGGTTCGGGCGACGCGAAGCCGCCGGTGCGGATGGCGCTCGTCTTGATCTGCGCCGAGCAAGGGTTTGCCGGCGCCTTCAGCCAGCGCGTGCTCGACGCCGTGGGCGACGACCTCCGCAAATCCGAACTGTTCCTGGTCGGCACTCGGGGCAACACGGCGCTTCTTGAGCGCGGCATCGCCGCCGGGTGGACATGCGCCATGCCGGCGCACTCGCCCGGCGTCCCCAAGCTGGCGGACGGGATCGCCCAGGCGCTCTACGCGCGGATCGCCACCGGCCAGATCGATCGGCTCGACGCTGTGTTCAGCCGCTGGCAACCCGGCGAGGGCACCAAGGTAGAGCGCCGCCGCCTGTTTCCGTTCGACGCGGCCGCCTTTCCGCCCCCAAGGGACCCAAACCCGCCGCTGCTCAACCTGGCGCCAGCGGTCCTGCTGAGGGAGCTTGCCGCCGACTACGTGCACGCGCAGCTCTGCGAAGCGGCGCTGCATGCCTTCGCGGCGGAGAACCAGGCGCGCATGGAAGCGATGGCGGCCGCCCGCAGCCAAATCGAGCGCCAGCTCTCGTCATTGCAGGCCGCGCAGCGGACGGTGCGGCAGGAGGAGATCACCGCGGAGATCATCGAACTCGCCGCCGGCGAGACGGCGAGCCGTTCGGGGTTTGGCCGGTAAGGCAGGGACCGCGACATCCGTCTTGTGCTTTCCGACGCGGAGGGGACCTTAGCTGACTCAGGACAAGATGCTGACGGATGCGGTCAAAGCCGCGGCGCGCAATCTTGGAGCGGCCGGGCTCGGACTCGCCACCAGCGGTAGACCCTTGCGTGATGCTGTGATCTCACCGCTGCGGCACAGGGAACGCTGTTGCATGCGTGTAAATCGGGTCGTCGCGGCGGGGGCGCAGGTTCCTTATGATGCCGCGATCTGGGCGCTGTCGCCCGGCAACTCGCACCGTAGGAGACCTGCGTTTTCCCCGGCGCAGGTCAAGCCCCCCGGACAACTGGCTCCTGCAAGTCTGGGCATAGGTAGATTCCGAACCTTATCCTGCAGGCCGCCGCGCTCCACCTCTGTCGCAGTCCAGAAGCCATGCCGCCTTCTGGACGGGGCGCTGCCTGGAACGCATCCGGCAACGGCGACAGGCAGCTCTATCTGGATCTGGGCAACCAGTTGGACGAGGCCATCACCACCCGCGTGCAGGCGACATCCAAGCCCGCGGCAAGCCGCAGCCCTGACACAAGGGCCTTTTCGTTTCCATGCCGCATCAACGCAGCCAGGCTCGACGATGGAGACCAAATCATGCGTTCCACCATGCTTGCCGATGATCGCCCTTGCAGGTTGCGCGGAGGAGTCGCGCCTGGCCCCGGTCTCCACCGCTTTCGGCGGCATGGGCCCAAGCATGTCCGAGCCGGAACCGGCGAACAGCCTGCCCCGCGGCTCGTCGGTGGGCGAGGCGTTGAAGGGCCGTGTCGGCAATCTCGAGAACACCAGGGTCGGCCCGGCGACGCTCGGCGCTGCGAGGGCCGCTCCATCCGTGGGCAGCCGCTCCTAGCCGCACCGTTCAGGACAGCCTGCCATGGCTTCAAAAGATCGGCAATCCGAGTGATCCGCCTCCATCAAAATCAACTCCATGGCTCCTGCGACACGCTTTTGCATGCAGGGGAGCGGTTTGATCTGGAACGGCATTACGGCTCCATCAGCCTGTGATCCCTGCCGATGCCGCGGGCAGCTTGCATGAACACGGAGCGAACTGTGCCAGTTGCTATGCAAGCCATCCCTATCGCGTCCGAGACGGCAGCGCGGGCCGACCCGCTCCTCGCTCCGAGCCGGTCCCGCGATCAAGAGCAGTCGTTGCGGCGGATGCCTATGCGTGACCGCGTGGTTCTGGTGACCGGAGGATCGCATGGGATCGGCGCCGCGACATCCCGGTTGTTCGGCAGCCTAGGTGCGACAGTCGTGGTCCAATACCGGCGCGACCGCGCGGCGGCCGATGCGGTGAGGAGCGCGATCGACGCTTGCGGCGGACGCGGGTTGATCGCCCAAGCCAACCTCGCCCTGTCCTGCGACGTCGCGCAGATGGCAAGCACGGTCCGCCTCGCAGTCGGCGACGTCGATACGGTCGTCATCAATTCGTCGGCCGAGGCGCTGTTCGGTCCCGTGCTCGGTCTGTCCTTCGCAGCCTACGAACACATGCTGTCGAGTGAAACAACGGTTGCGACCCAGCTTTGCCGGGCTTTCGCGCCAGCGATGCGCGCGGCCCGCACCGGGTCGGTCGTGGCGGTGGGCGGCGAGGTGTCGCGGCCCGGCGTGAACGAGGCGGTTCGCATCGCCTCGCTTGCCGCGCTGCATGCCGTCGTCCGTGCGGTCACGCGGGAAGTTGGGTCCGATGGCATCGGCGTGAGCAGCGTCGCGCCGGGCTGCACCGCTGGCGAGCCAGGCATGGGAGCCGGGCATCGCGCGGCCCGACAGGCGCAGGCGGTGAATCTCGACGTGGTCGCGGCAGCCGTCGCGGCAGCTTGCAATTCGCCATCGCATCTTTCCGCAGCGGAACTTCCGGCTATGAACGGCGCCCGCCCGTGGTGAAACGACGCACGCCAGGCGAACGGCCCACGCCCGGGGCACGTCCGTAGATGGTCAACTTCTTCATCACCCGGCCGATCTTCGCCTCCGTCGTCGCCATCGTCATGGTCCTGGCCGGCGCGGTCGGCTACGTGCTGCTCCCGGTCGCGCAGTTCCCGGACATCACGCCGCCGGTGGTGGTCAGCCCGACCTACGGCGGCGCCAGCGCCCAGGTCGTGGCCGACACCGTGACCACCGTGCTGGAGCAGCAGATCAACGGCGTCGAGGGCATGTCCTACATGTCCTCCGTCAGCGCCAACGACGGCACCTCGACCATCACCATCACCTTCAAGGTCGGCTACGACGTGGACATCGCCGCGGTGGACGTGCAGAACCGCGTGTCGCAGGCCGTGGGCGACCTGCCGGCGATCGTGAACCTGGGCGGCATCACGATCCAGAAGAAGCAGCCGCAGTTCACCCTGATGGTCAACCTCGTCTCGCCCGACGGCTCCGTCGATGCCCTGGGCCTCAGCAACTACGCCTACCTGCAGCTCGTGGACCCGCTGAAGCGGCTGCCCGGCGCGGGCGACGTGACCATCTTCGGCTAGAAGCGCTACTCCATGCGGGTCTGGCTCAACCCGGACCGCCTCGCCCAGCTCGGCGTCACCGCGGCCGAGGTGCAGTCGGCGATCCAGGAGCAGAACCTGCAGGTCGCGGCCGGCCAGCTCGGCCAGGCGCCGTCGCCGCCCGACCAGGCGTTCCAGCTGCAGATCAACGCCTTTGGCCGGCTGTCGGACGCAAAGGAGTTCGAGGACATCATCGTGCGCTCCGGCAACGCCAGCAGCGCCATGGTGCGGATCAAGGACCTGGGCCGGGTGGAGCTGGGCTCGCAGTCCTACAGCTCGAACGCCTACATGGGCGAGAAGCCGACGGTGCTGATGGCGATCTACCAGGTTCCCGGTGCCAATGCGCTCGCCCTCGACACGGCCGTGCGGGCGAAGATGGAGGAGCTGCGGACGCGCTTCCCGCCGGGCATCGCCTACCAGATCAAGTACGACACGACGATGTTCGTCTCCGCCTCGCTGCGGGAGGTGGTGATCACCCTGGTCGAGGCGATGGCGCTGGTGTTCGCCGTGGTGTTCATCTTCCTGCAAAGCTGGCGGACCCTGCTGATCCCCGGCATCTCCATCCCGGTGTCGCTGGTCGGCACCTTGGGGGTGATGAAGGTCGCGGGGTTCTCGATCAACACCATCAGCCTGCTCGGCATGGTGCTGGCGGTCGGGCTGGTGGTCGATGACGCCATCGTGGTGGTGGAGAACGTCAAGCGGCAGATCGACGGCGGCAAGACGCCGCTGGAAGGCGTCAAGGCGGCGATGGCGGAGGTGACAGGGCCGATCATCGCCACCACGGCGGTACTGATGGCGGTGTTCGTGCCGGTGTCGTTCCTGCCGGGGATCACCGGGCAGCTCTACCGGCAGTTCGCGCTCACGATCGCCATCTCGGTGGGGTTGTCTGCGTTCAACTCCCTCACCCTCAGCCCGGCGCTGTGCGCGATCCTGCTGCAGCCCAAGTCCGGGGAGCCGGCCTGGGCGTTCCGCAAGTTCGACCAGGGCTTCGCCTGGCTGGCCGACCGCTATTCCCGCAGCGTCCGCACGACCGCCCGTCTGTGGCCGGTGATGTTCCTGTTGCTGGCGGGGACGGCTGGCGGCACTTACCTGCTGATCCAGCGGGTTCCCACGTCCTTCACGCCGATGGAGGACCAGGGCTACTTCTTCATCATCGTCCAGCTTCCGAACGGCTCCGCGCTGACGCGGACGGAGGAGGTGGCGAAGCAGGTCCGCGACATCGCCAGGGCACGGCCGGAGGTGGACGACGTGGTGGTCGTCACCGGCCTCGACTTCCTCACCAACTCGACCCAGCCCAACGCCGCCGCCGAGTTCGTCATCCTGAAGCCGTGGGGCCAGCGGCCGGGCGCCCAGCACAGCGCGCACGGCATCGTCGCCGACCTGAAGCCCCGGCTGATGGGGCTGCCCGCCGCCATCGCGCTCAGCTTCGACCCGCCGTCCATTCCCGGCCTGGGCACCACGGGCGGCTTCGAGTTCGAGGTGGAGGACCTGGGCGGCAAGGGACCGGTGGCGCTGGACGCGGCGACGCAGGCGCTGCTGGCCGAGGCGCGCAAGCAGCCGGAGCTGGATGCGCAGCAGGTGTTCACGACGTTCAGCACGCTGACGCCGGAGCTGAAGTTTGCGCTCGACCGCCCGAAGGCCAAGCAGTTGGGACTCAACCTGGCGGACGTGTTCACGACGATGCAGGTCTTCCTGGGGTCGCTGTATATCAACGACTTCAACCTGTTCGGCCGCACGTTCCGCGTCATCGCGCAGGCCGAGGGCGGGTCGCGGAGCAATCCGCTCGACTTCGCCGGCATCTTTGTCCGCAACGCGGGCGGCGGGCTGCTGCCGCTGGACACCATCGGCACGCTGCAGCCCGTCACAGGGCCGGCGACGGTGCCGCATTACAACCTGTACGGCTCGGCGCAGATCACCGGGCAGGCTGCGTCGGGAGTCAGCTCCGGCCAGGCGGTTGCGGCGATGCAGCGGGCGACGTCGGCGCTGCCGGAAGGGTTCGGGTATGAATGGACCGGGGTGACTTACCAGCAGTTGCAGGCCGGGTCGGCGGCGGTGCTGGTCTTTGCGCTGGCGTTCGCCTTCGTGTTCCTGTCGCTGGCGGCGCAGTACGAGAGCTGGTCGATGCCGTTCATGGTGCTGCTGTCGGTGCCGTTCGCGCTGTTCGGCGCCATGGCGGCGCTGCGGCTGCACGGGCTGGAGCTGGATGTCTACGGGCAGATCGGGCTGGTGATGCTGATCGGGCTGTCGGCGAAGAACGCCATCCTGATCGTCGAGTTCGCCAAGCGGCTGCGCGAGGAGGGCAACTCGGTGCTGGAAGCGGCGATGCAGGCGGCGAAGCTGCGGCTGCGGCCGATCCTGATGACGGCGCTGGCGTTCATCCTGGGCGTGTCCCCGCTGGTGGTCGCGGCGGGCGCGGGCGGGGCCAGCCGGCAGTCGCTGGGCACGACGGTGTTCGGCGGGATGCTGGCCTCGACCGTGTTCGGCCTGGTGTTCACGCCGGTCTTTTACGTGGCCATCGAGCGGCTGCGGGAGCGGCGCACGGCCGCGGCGAAGCCGGATGCCGCGAAGCCCGGCGCGCCGCCGGCAGCACAACCAGCGGAGTGGCGCGATGCCCGACGTAAACCTGCCCGATGCCAAGCCGCCTGGCCTGCGCCCGGATGGCAAGCCCGGCGCCCCACCCACCGGAACGCCGCCTGCCAAGGGACGCCGCGGCGTGCGGATCGGCCTCCTCATCCTGCTCGTCGCCGCAGCCGGGGCTGGCGGCGCCTGGTGGTGGTTCCGGGACCGGCCGCACCCGCAGGCCCAGGCGCAGCCGCCGATGAAGGTGCCCGTCATGACCGTGACGCCCCGCACCGTGCCGGTGTACCGCAGTTTCCCCGCGACGACCGAGGCCATGCGGTCCGTCACCATCCAGGCCCGCGTGACCGGCTACCTGACCGCGCAGGTCGCCAAGGACGGGGCGGACGTGGCGGCCGAGGCGCTTCTGTATCAGATCGATGCGCGGGACTACCAGGTCGCGCGGGGCCCCCGCGGGGGGGCCCCCGCCCCCGCCCCGCTTCGTTTGAGGACATCATGGATACC
>CAXUJE010000062.1:0-7340 GCA_964251035.1 uncultured Acetobacteraceae bacterium | reverse complement strand
GGCCCAGGCGCTTGGCCAGCGCGACCAGTCCATCGCCAGCCTGAGCTACGCGCGGGTCAGCCAAGGGCGCAACCAAGCCCTGGCCCGCGACGGCTGGACGTCGCAGGACATCTCCGACCAGGCCACCAGCGTCTTCCACCAGGGCCAGGCCAGCGTGGCCACCAGCACGGCGGCCATGCAGCAGGCGGCGCTGAACCTCAGCCGGACCGACATCGTCGCACCGTTCGCCGGCCGGATCAGCCGCAGCCAGGTGTTCGAGGGGAGCCTGATCAGCGTGGCCGGCGCCACGCTCAACACGCTGGTCCAGCTTGATCCGATCTACGTCAGCTTCAACCCGGCCGAGGCGAACCTGGAAGCGATCAACCGCGTGCAGGCCCAGGCGCCCATCGAGACCACGGTCGCCGTGGGGGGCGGCGCATCGAGCCACGCCGGGCCGGTCACGTTCATCGACAACGTGGTGGACCGGACGACCGGCACGATCCTGGTGCGGGCCACGATCGCCAACGCGGACCGTAGCCTGCTGCCCGGGCAGTTCGTGACAGCCCGGCTGCACCTCGGCGACCAGGAAGGCGCGCTGACGGTGCCGCAAAGCGCGGTCGGGACCAGCCAGATCGGGCGCTTTCTCATGGTGGCGGGCCAGGACGGCAAGGCCAAGCAGCACATGGTCAAGCTGGGCGACAACGACGGAGACCTGGTCGTCGTGACCGACGGTCTCCAAGCGGGGGATCGCGTGATCACCGGGCAACTGCAGAAGCTTAGGCCTGGCGCGCCGGTGGAGCCGGAGGACCCCGCCTCGCCGCCTGCGGCGAAGTGAAGCCATCGTATCTACGGGCTGGAACACGGAGGACGGGATCGGTTCGATGCGAAGTGCGCAAAAGGATCTGTCGAACCATTGCGTAAACGGATGAACATTGAGTGCGCCGTGGAGAAGCTCGTGCCATCCAGACCTCGGCATGATGCCAAGTGTGCAGGACGGATCCATGGCGTTTCGGCAACGGAGGCTACTTGCCAATGAGCGACCCTGCAGCCTTGGACATTCCAGATTTGGAGCTATCTCGACCGCCGGAGCGGCTTGCCGAGCTGACGCTGGAAGTGTCGTTGTTGCAGCCGGCCGACATGCTACTTACGAGTGCCGATCCTGTGGTCACTAGAGCTTGATGCGTTTAGCTTGAAGCATATCCGGAATTCTGGAGGTACTTTTGGCATTCATCCGGCAGGAATTGCTTGAGGAGTTCACCGCTGCGGTTCCAGGTGGCCTCGACGGTTCGCTCGGCGGCTTCGCGCATCAGGTGTTTGAGCTCCGCGAAAACCTGTTCCTGCGGGTTCAGCTCAGGGGCGTAGGGCGACAGGAACACAAGCCTGGCGCCCGCAGCCCTGATCGCCGCTCGAACGGCTTCGCCCTTGTGGCTCCCGAGGTTGCCAAGGACGACGATATCGCGCGGCTGAGTGTCGGCACGAGAACCTGGTTCACGTAGGCCAAGAAGCTCTGGGCGTTGATTGGGCCGTCAAAACGCCAGGACGATCCCAGCGGCAAACGCTCCGCGTTTCCGCGAGCTCGCTAGGCAGCACGCTTTTTTTTAAGCTCAGCCCCTCCGCGTGCATGGAAGCCCACATCGTTCGATAGTCAACCTTCACGCCGCGCTCGGCCAGTTCGACCTGAAGACCGCGCAGCGTGAACGGCTGGTCATTGGCCGTGTGCGCGATGAGCCAGTCCCGATGAGGCAGCAAAAGCCGTGGCCGGTGGCCGTCGCGCTTCCTGCTGACGGCGCCGCCGCTGCGCCTGCCCGGCGCGGTCGGCTCCCCCGTCACCCCGGTCGCCACCCTGTCCACCACGCGGCTGGACATCCCGCTGCGGCAGCCCATCCACATGCCGTTCGGCACGGTCAGCCTGCAGAACACTCGTGCTGGTCCGCTTGCGCGACAGCGACGGAGCCGGGGGGTGGGCGAAGCCTCCATCCTGGGCGGTCCGCACTGGGGCGAGGAAAGCGCCGAAGGCGTGCAGGCGGCCATCGAGCGCTACATTGCCCCGGCCCTGATCGGCACGCCGCTGGACGGGCTTGAGGCCGTGGCAGCCTTGCTGTCCCGCCCGGGGCGCGGTGGAGATGGCGGCGCTCGACCTGCTGGGCCATCGCCTTGACGTGCCGGCGGTGCAGCTCCTGGGCGGTCCCTGCCGGACGGCCCTCCCGGTTGCCTGGACCCTGTCCACAGGCAGCACTGGCGGTGACATCGAGGAGGGCGAGTGCGCCTTGGCCGAGCGCGGGCACCGCCGCTTCAAGCTGAAGTTCGGCCGGCAAACCGCGGCGGCCGACGTGGCACGTGCCGCCGCGATCCTGGAGGCGTTCCGCGGCCGGGCGACGGTGATCGCGGACGTGAACCAGACGTGGGACGCGGTGATCGCCGCCCGCCACCTGCCGGGCCTGCAAGACGCCGGGCTGGAGGCGATCGAGCAGCCGTTGCCTGCGGGCGGTCTGGCGGGCATCGCCCGGCTTCGGGCGGGGCTGGGCATGGAAATCATTGCCGACGAGGCGGTGGCTGGCCCAGCAGCGGCGTTCCGCATCGCCGCCGGGAACGGAGCGTCGGCCTTCGCACTGAAACCCAACCGCGATGGCGGGCCGACGGCGACCCGGCGTGTGGCGGCCATCGCTGCGGCGGCCGGGCTGGGCCTGTATGGCGGCACGATGCTGGAAACATCGGTCGGCACCGCGGCGTGCGCGCCTCTATGCCGCCGTGCCGGACTTGCGCCTGGGCTGCGAGCTGTTCGGCCCGATGCGCTTGTCCGGAGACTTGGTTGCAGAGCCTCTGCTCGTGCAGGATGGCGTGCTCGCCGTTCCCGTCGGGCCGGGGCTGGGCGTGGTGCTGGACGAGGACAGGATCGCCCACCTGGCGCGTCGGTGCGTCAAGGCAGCCTCCGGTTTGGCACCTGCCGCTTGACCCCGTTCACTTACACTGCCTTGCCCACCCGCATCGTGTTCGGGATGGGCACAATTCACGAGCTGCCAGCGGAGTTGGCCCGGCTCGGGTGCCGTCGCGCGTGTCGTGTCCACGCCGGAGCAGCAGGCCCTGGCGGGCCGCATCGCGTCGCTGCTGGGGCCGTCCTGCATTGGCACCTTCACGGACGCTGCGATGCATACGCCGGTCGAGGTTACGGCCGCAGCACTCCAGCGTGTGCGGGCGCATTCGGCACGCTGTCGTCGCAGTTGGCGGCGGCTCGGCCATCGGGCTTGGCAAGGCCATCGCGCTCCGGCAGGCCCTGAGCGCCCCGGCTTCGCTGTCTGGGATCGGGATGCGCGCCGCCGACCTGGAGCGTGCAGCCGATCTTGCTGTGGCCAACCCCTACTGGAACCCGGCCCCGTCACCCGAGACGGGATGCGTGCCCTGCTGGACGCCGCCTTCCACGGCCGAACCCTGTTGCAAAGGACCAACTGACCATGGGCACCTATGGCGGAGGGGACGTCTACGTCGAGGAAGTGAACGCCGGGCGGCAGCGCCGGGTCCGGGCGACGCTCGACACCCTGACTGAGCCGGCGCGGCAGGTCCCGGTCACGCATGGCGTGGACGTGCTGGTCTTGGGTGGCGGCCCGGCGGGCACGACCGCCGCCACCGCCGTGGCCCGGCTGGGCGCCCGCGTCATGCTGGTCGAGCGATACAATCAGCTCGGCGGCCTTTCGACCGGCGGCCTGGTCATCTGGATCGACCGCATGACCGACTGGGACGGCAACCTGGTCATCCAGGGCCTGGGCCAGGGGCTGATGGACCGCCTGCCCGCGGAAGCGAAGCTCGGACCCGGCGAGGCCGCCTGGGGCAGCCGGGAGGCCGCGGAGGTGGCCTGCTGGAAGCCCCGCTTCTCGGCCTTCCATGACACTGTCGCCTGGGCGCCGATGATCGACCCGGAGCAGCTCAAGGCGGTGTCGCTGCAAGCCGTCCGGGAAGCCGGCGCCGAGATCCTGTTCCATGCCTGGGCCTCCACCGCCATCGTCGAGGACGGGCGCCTGCGCGGCGTGGTGTTCGAAAGCAGGCAGGGCCGCTTCGCCATCACGGCGCGGATGGTGGTGGATACGACCGGGGACGGCGACATCTTCGCCAGCGCCGGCGAGGTGTCCGCGCCGATGTCGAGGCCGCCAACATCCACCAGTGCATCAACACGTCCTGGCTTTGGGGCGGCGTGGACAACGAGCGAACGATGTCGCCGTGTTCATGGGGCCGCGCTGGGCGGGCTACCTCGTCACGGTGCCATCCACGGCCATCGAGGCCTTGAAGGTTGCGGCGTTCCTGCGGCCTGACCTGCGGTTCGACGCCGGCGACCCGTATCTCGGGTCCGACGTGGTGTTCGGCGTCAAGGACTCGCTGGTCCGGCCGCTTGCGTGTCAGCAAGCGGAGACGACCGAGCGCGGCGCCACCATCGGGGTGGAGATGATGGCGCTCCGCTACGACTTCGTGCTGGCCGATGCCAGGGCGGCGCCATGATGCGCGACACCCTCCACGAGCCGGGCCGCGACGTCCCGGTGTTCGGGACCTTCGACGTGTGCGTGCTCGGCGGCGGCCGGGCCGGCGCCGCCGCAGCGGCGGCCGCGGGCCGGGCCGGCGCCCGGACCTTGCTGGTGGGGCGCTATGGCTTCCTGGGCGGGATGGGCACGGCGGCCGGGGTCACGAACTTCTGCGGGCTGTTCGCCAACCGGTTCGGCTCCATCGACCAGGTCGTGCACGGGATTGCCGACGACCTGCTGGCCCGCATAGACGCGCTGGGTGGCCTCAAGGCGCCGCACACGGTGTTCGGCAAGATCAACGCCCAAGCCTACGACACGGCGGCCTACAAGATCGCAGCCGATGCGCTGCTGCTGTTGCACGGCGTGACCATCCTGTTCCACGCTTTGGCCGCCGGCGTCGTCATGGATGGCGCGTCGAGGGCCGCGGCCCTGGCCAGCAATGGCATCACCCGGCAGGTGGACGTGTCAGAGCTCCAGGGAAAGCTGAGCCAACAGGGGACTTGTCTTGAGCTTGATACGTGACGGTGTTGTTCGGTCTCATTGTCTATGGACCCCGCAAAGTCCCGGCGCGGTTGACCTCGCGATAGATGGTGGAGCGGCCCAGGCCGAGCTGGCGTGCGGCCGCGGTCGGCGACAGCCCGGCCGAGACCAGCTTCAGGTCCGCCGCGATGCCGTCCTTTGTGCGCTCGGCGATGAGCCGGCGCTCGAGGTGTGCGATGGCGCCGAACACGTGGAAGACCAGCTCGCCGGCGGCCGATGACGTGTCGGTCTTCTCCTCCAGGCTGAGCAGCGCGATGCCGCGCTGCTTCAACATTGTCATGGTTGTCAGCAGCTCGCCTAGCGACCGTCCCAGGCGGTCGAGGCGTGCGACCGCGAGCGTGTCGCCCTTGGGTGCGTAGGCGAGTAGGTCCTGCAGCCCCGGCCGGTCCATGTTGCGCCCTGGGCGCACGTCGGTGAACACCTTGAGGGCACCCGCCTGGGTCAGCCGCATAGTCTGCCCCGCCACGTCCTGGTCGCCGGTGGACACGCGCGCGTAGCCCAACGTGTCTGGCATGGGGTCTCCCAAACGGACATCAGAGCGTACACGGCTGCAGAAACTCCCACGCATCCCCACCATGCCGAACAGGAGCCGTCCACCGCGTCAGTTTCGAGCAAACCACGTGGTAACCCCCTCTGTTCAGGCGCACGGGGCTTCTGCCGCTGTGCCCGCAGCTTCTTGTTGCTCATGCACCTACGGCATAACTCAAATCCAAAACCCACCATAGCGTAATCGGTGTGTCGACACGAAATCTGTCTCCGATGAGAATGGTTGGGACAGACAAGTCAAGCGCCTCATCATAAACAACGAAATTGGAATCCACAATGAATCGAGTCATCATAAATACCATTTTTGCCCTTACACTGAGCTCTACTGCTGTTTATGCTCAAGGTGATGCGATGCAGTCAACATATACTATTGCATCGGCCAACATGCGGCAAATTCCATCCAACCGTAATCATGCGGTAGCAGCACCTCTCAGCGCCTCTGCTCGGAATGTAGGGCCGACTAGTTCTGTGACTGGCTACGCCGAGAGCGACCTTGGCCCGGCAGATAATGAAAACCCGCGTGCCCCAGCTGCAAGTGGATCGGGCAATGGGGGGCGGTAACACAATCCTACCTTCAAAACACCCGGTCTGGGTTGATAAGCTGTGATCTCATGCAGGGCGGCGGCAAGCCCATCGAGCCGGGCAATCACTGCCTCGATGGGCACGCCGCCCGCAAGCGGTAGCCGCAGCGGCCATGTTAGAGCGTCCTTAGACTGACCGGAATCAGCAAAAGCGCTTGTGCTTGATGTCGAGTTGGGATTCGAAGGTTCCCGATTGGTTTTGGCCGGAGGATTGGGATGCAGTGGCGGCGTGGCAAGGCGTATTCCCAGGATCTGCGCGATCGGGTGTTTGCGTTGTGCGATGTCGGGGACGCCGTCGGCGAGATCGCCGAAGCCTTGTGCGTCAGCGTTTCCTACGTGTCGAAGGCGCTCAGCCGGAGGCGGGACACGGGCGAAGCATCGGCGCGCCCGCAGCGGTGCCACATGGCCCCGAAGCTGTTCGGGCTTTACGACGCGATCCGGGCCGAGGTGGCGTCGCGTCCGGACGCCACCCTGGCCGAACTGCGCCGCTGGCTCGGCGAGGTGCACGGCGTTTCGGCCAGGGACGGGCTGGTGCATGGCACGCTCGTCAGGCTCGGGCTGACGCACAAAAAAAGACGCTGCACGCTGCCGAGCAGGACCGCCCAGACGTCGCGGCTGCGCGCGTGCAGTGGAAGGAGCAGCAGCCCAGCCTGAGCCCGGGCAAGCTGTTCTTCTTGGACGAGACCTCGGTCAAGACCAACATGGTTCGGGAATACGGCTGGGCGCTGCGGGGCGAGCGCCTGGTTGCCAGCGTGCCGCACGGTCATCGCAAGACGTCGACGTTCATCGGTTGCCTGCACCAAGGCGGCATGGTCGCGCCCTACGTGCTCGACGGGGCGGTCAACGGCGAGTTGTTCGTCGCCTACATCGAGCAGCAGGTCGTTCCCAGCCTGGCGCGCGGCGACGTCTTGATCATGGACAACCTGCCTGTCCACAAAGCTGCCGGCGTCCGCAAGGCTCTTGAAGCCGCCGGGACCGCCCTGCTGTTCCTGCCCGCCTACAGCCCCGACCTGAACCCAATCGAGATGGTGTTCGCGAAGACAAAGGCGCTGCCGCGCAAAGCGGCTCTGCGGACGCTCGATGCGCTGTGGCGGGCCATCGGCAAGATTTCGCAACCCCTGACCCGAGACGAGTGCGCCAACTACTTCCGGCACTGCGGGTATGGCCAGTCAGGCTGAAAACCCTCTAA